>JABDJL010000134.1 GCA_013002505.1 Lysobacterales bacterium
CTAGCGCGATGGATCAGTACCCTGATATCGAGGTAGACGGTAGCGATACGGATGCGCTGGCCCTGACACCGATCAGCCCGTTTCGTCCGAGGCGCTGGAATGGCGCCATCCTGCCGGGTTCGGTCGAGGTTCGATTCGAGGTGCTGGACCACTACAAGCGCTCGGTCAGCGCCACGGCCGATGCCCACGAGGTTCGCAACGTGGTGTCCGTGGACGTCTTCCAGGACGACAGCATCGCACTGAAACTGATGTTCGACCCTGACCACTCACTGGAAGAGCGCATTCTCAACGAACAGTTTCTTTAGAAGAGAAAAAGAAGCAGTCCGCTAATTCGCGCCTTTTTGAATTAATCTCTAATTCGCGCAATTAGCGAAATTTGTGGAAATAGATTATTCGATTTCAGTTCAGCGGTTAAGCTAGCGCGATGGATCAGTACCCTGATATCGAGGTAGACGGTAGCGATACGGATGCGCCATTGAACGTGGCGCGGCGCGTTGCAATCGTGCGCCAGTACCTGCCACCTGGCGACTGCCGTTTACTCGATTGTGGCTGCGGGGCAGGGGGTTACCTCATGGCCCTGGAAGAACAGGCCGGGGTGCCGGGCTACGGCTTAGAGTTCGAACAGAAAAAAGTCGATACTGCGCACGCCCGCGGGCTGCATCCGTCACGCGTCATCCAGGGCGATATCCAGGCCATGCCATACCCGGATTCGAGCTTCGATACCGTGCTCCTCAACGAGGTATTGGAACACGTTCCGGACCAGCAAGCCGGGCTCGATGAAATTCACAGGGTGCTGAAACCGGGCGGCCATTTACTGGTGTTTTCGCCCAACCGAGGTTACCCGTTTGAAACCCACGGTGTGAGGCGTAAAAGCAGCGGTAAAAGCCTTCCGTTTCACACCCCCTTCATTCCCTGGTTACCGCTGCGTATTGCCACGCGCTGGCTGGACTTTCCGGCGCGCAATTACTGGCCGGCGGAGCTGCGGTCGCTGCTCAAAGCGCACGGATTTGAATATCGCCATCACCAATTCGTTTGGCAGACATTTGAAAACCTGACCGGCTTACAACCGGCATGGATGCGGGCCACAAAGGGCACACTGCGCCGGCTATCCCTGGTCCTGGAGAAAACGCCGCTGATCCGGCGCATGGGTATTTCACAGTTCGTGGCAGTGCAAAAACCTTCCCGCCCCTGAGACCTATTCGTTGGTGATGCCGTGCGGAACGTGGCCGGTCGAAACGTGATCGCGCGCCGACTCGCAGTGCACCTGCTGGTCGTCAAAGAAAATATCCGCACCGAAGGCTTTGAGGAACTGTCCCTTGGGTTTGCCGCCCAGGAACAGCGCTTCATCGATGCGAATACCCCAGTGCCGCAGGGTCAGGATGACCCGCTTGTGCGCAGGCGCCGAGCGCGCCGTCACCAGCGCCGTGCGAATCGGGTTGTCTTCCACGGGGTAGGCCGACTGGATCTTGTGCAGGGCCAGCAGGAAGGACATGAACGGGCCGCCCGACAATGGCGTATTCGCCGCTTTGCGCTCGCTTTCGGAAAAGGCCTCAAGGCCCTGTTCCTGGTATATGCGCTCCGCTTCGTCACTGAACAACACCGCGTCTCCGTCAAACGCAATCCGCAGTTGCTTGCCGTCTTTCTCGTGCCGGGTGTGCGGCACGATCGTTGCGGCCGCCAGCCCGGCTTCGAGGGCCTTGCGTACATCCTCGGCGTTGGCTGACAGGTACAGGTCTGCGTTGAACGAGACCAGGTAGCGAAACGGCCGTTCGCCGTTGGTGAATACCGCGCGTTCAATATCCAGCCCGTAGTGTTCGATCGAGTTGAATATCCGCAAACCGGTGTCCGCGCTGTTGCGCGACAACAGGATGATCTCCACGCCGGGGTGCAGGTCACGATGCGCATTCAGCGCCAACAGCTTGCGGACCAGTGAAAATGCGTGACCGGGCTCGAGTACGACATTCTCGAGTTCGCGCTGGTAACGCGCATACTCGGCCATGCCCATTTCTTCGAACACCTTGTGGCTTTCACCCAGGTCGAACAGCGCCCGCGATGACACCGCCACCACCAGCGGCTTGGCATTCAATGAATGTACGTTGGTCTTTTCCACGCCCATAGCTTAACAACTGGCCCAGGGATGGGCCATGTCGCTTATTGATGCATCGAAGCTTCGCGAATTGCCCGGAACTCGTTGCCCTCGTACCACTGTGGCCACGCATCGCTGTTGGCGACTTTCGCACCGATCATGTAAAAAAGGTGAAGGTCCTCGACTGCGGCCTCGATGTCCCAGTCGTCGCGCACTTCGTCGGCGGGGGCGTGATAGCGGTTGGCGACGTACTCGGCGTTCAGGCGGGTAATGTACTCGGCGCCGTATTCACGGTGCACGGTTCCGCCCCGGGCGTACAGGATGGGCACGCCTTTCTTGGCGAAATTGAAGTGATCCGAGCGGTAGTAGAATCCCTTCTCAGGCGTGGCTTCAGGCGTCACGGTGCGCCCCGCCTGGCCGGCGACATCGGCAAGTATGTCCTCCATTTCCGATCCGCCGAAACCGATCACCACCACGTCACTCATTTTGCCGCGCATGTTGAGCCGGTCCATGTTGATGCCACCGACGGTCTTGTGCATCGGGTAGGCAGGCACTTCGGCATAAGCCTTGGAGCCAAGCAATCCGGATTCCTCGGCGGTCACGGCAAGGAAGCCCACCGACCGCCGCGGCGGTGTTTCCCGTGCGGCCCAGGCCTCGGCAATTTCCAGCATGCCGCTGGTTCCGCTGGCGTTGTCCTCGGCGCCGTTGTAAATGAAATCGCCTTCATCACCTTCTTCATGGGGCACGGTGCCCAGGTGGTCCCAGTGGGCCATGTAGATGAATAACTCGTCGGGGGCGACTGAACCCTTGCGCACGGCGCCGACATTGTAGGATTCGGCAAACTCCAGCGAGTTCCTGATTGCGACGCTGGCGGTCAGACCCAGGGCGATCGGTGGTGCAGAGCCCTGCGCCGCTTTCGCCTCGAGTTCGGCCAGTGAATAGCCGGCCTCGGCCAGTACTTGTTCAGCCACGTGGTGCTGCATCCAGCCCTCGACCTTGATGCGGTGCATGTTGTCGTTTTCCGGCGCCAGGTCAAACTGGGGACCTTTTTGGCCATCTTCGATCACGTTCCAGCCGTACGCTGCCGGGGCGGTTTCATGGATAATCAACAGGCCCGCGGCGCCCTGGCGTGCGGCTTCCTCGTACTTGTAGGTCCAGCGGCCGTA
>JABDJL010000108.1 GCA_013002505.1 Lysobacterales bacterium
CTACGAGGCCGTGATCTTCCCACTGGACGGCATCATTGACGCCGAAGATGTCCTTACCGTTGATCACGACGAGCGCGATTTCAATCCAGAGCCTCCCGCCGGGGCCAGTTACCAGTTGGGCAACACCAAGCTGCAGAACAAGACCTTCTGGTCTTCACTGCAGTCCGATATCCGGAATTACCTGGTCGCCAACCGCAATGTCGAGGTCTGGCACTGTCCCGGCCTGAAGCTGTACTCACGGGTCGGCGAGACCCGCGGCGCGTTCCAGGCGCGCTGCCGGGAGGCGGCCGAGCAGGCGGCGGATGTTGAAGTCACCCGCCTCAGGGACCGCTACGCGACCCGCATCAACCGGGTGCAGGACCAGCTTTCGACGGCCGACGCGCGCGTCAGGGAACTGGAAGTGGACGCATCCAGCCGCACCCAGGCCGAAGTGATGTCCGGCCTCGGCGACTTGCTGGGCGCCTTCCTGAAAGGCCGCGTCGGCTCAACCACCCTGAGTAAAGCAGGCACGCGCAGGGCGGCGTCCAGGAAAGCCAAGGCCAGGCTGAAGACCGCGGAAGACAAACTCAGCGACAAGCAACAGGAACTGGCCGACCTCGAAACCGAACTGCAACAAGAGCTCGAGAGCATCCAGCAGGAACACGAGGCCATGACCGAGAGCCTGGATTCACTCGAAATCGGCCTGGAAAAGAACGATATCCGGGTGGCCGAAGCCAAGCTGGTTTGGGTGCCCGTGGCCTGAACAAAAAGGGAAACCGATAAAGGGGTCTGACCCCTTTACCCTTTTCCCTCTGCGCCCCGGCGACGCAAAATTTCTTAGACCAGCACCTTTTCTTAAATGCAACTATATGGTTGCATTATTTGAACGCATCCCCTAAAGTATGTGCAACCAGGAGGTTGCACGATGAATGAAGCGAATCAAAATCAAATTGAGAAGGTCGTTGACCTTGCAGCACCGGTTTCGCGCGTGTGGCGCGCGCTCACCGACCACGAAGAGTTTGGGCAATGGTTCAAAGTTCGACTCGATGGGCCGTTCGAAGTTGGGGTCATGACCACAGGCCAGACTACCTACCCCGGCCATGAGCACGTCAAGTGGGTGTCAATGACAGAGCAACTAGAGCACGAGAAACTGTTTGTTTTCTCGTGGCCTCCGAGCGCCATCGATCCCGATACCGACTATGAAGACAATGCCAGGGTCACGGTCGAGTTTCGCCTCGAGCCGAGCGAAAAAGGAACGCGGCTGACGATCACAGAGTCCGGTTTTCTGCAGTTTCCGGAATCGAAACGTCTCGAAGCCCTCAGATCCAACAAAGAGGGCTGGGACATACAGGCACAAAACGTGGCGGCATATGTCGCAGGCTAGGATGCAAGACCATTCTCCAGCGCCCGTGTTCGCGGCCCTCGGCAGCGTCACGCGTCTTGAGCTCATTTCCCGCCTGAGTGATGGAAACGAACAATCAATCACCGCCCTGAGTGACGACATGGACCTGACCCGCCAGGCGGTTACCAAGCATCTGAAGGTGCTGCAGCAGGCCGGCCTTGTCGAGCGCCGGTGGATTGGCAGGGAAAGTCGTTTCACGATCCGGGCGGGCTCAATTTCCCAGGCAAAGGACTACCTCACACGAGTCTCGACTCAATGGGACGAAGCGATTGCCAGGCTGAAGTGCGCTGTAGAGCAGAAATAGTGGGATCAGAGTAAGGATCATTTGGGACGATGAGTCTCGAAGCTTGCGCACCTGCGCCCAATTGATTCGCTACTGACAACCAGGCTGGTTTTGGTTCGACCCTGAAACAGGGTGACGCCGCGGGTATCGCTGTCATTGAACTGTTGGCGCTGGCTGTCGGTTTACTCTGTGCCTTTACTCTGGCCCGATATCTTTCAGCGCTTCTTTTTGCTCCCCGGCATTCCAGTTACTCGGGTTCAGCTGTAACGCCCGCTCATAACCTTCCCTAACGCAATCGTGCTGCTCGGCCTCAACGCAAACCTGGCCCAGGTCATCCCAGGTGTCCCAGTCATCGGGGAAGATCCAGGTATTCATGCGGTAGGCGGTGATGGCCTCATCCAGCCTGCCTTGTTCAATCAGTCGATCGGCCACGTGCTCCAGGTCCATGCGCCCTACCGGCTGCCAGTAATCCAGCGCACCCCACTTGTCCTTCTGCTCCCTGTAGGCCCGGGTTGCAGCTTCCGACCCATGGGCCTCAAGGATGACATCCAGGGTCGGGTAGGGCACCGGGGCTGCCAGAACCTGCTCCACAGCCGGGTCCTTGCCTGAGAAATACTCGGCTCCGGACAATTCCGCCGGAATCTGCACTGGAACAAACGGATTGAAGTCATCTGAAAGCGACAGTTGCCAGTAGCGCCGCGAAATGTCCACCTGGTATCCGCTGTTGGGCAGGAAGAACGCTTCCGCATCACCATACATATTGTAGGGCGCGCCCATCGGTTCGCCGACCAACAGGGCGGGCACGTGATTCAGCATCTCTTCGGCCAGCATCACGCCGGCAGAAAAGGTCGCCCCGCCGGTAATGACAAACACCCGTCCTTGCTCCAGGGCCCTGGGATAACCCCTGATAAATTCACTGACCAGCCGGTGAGACAGCGAGCCGTCCCCGCCAAAGTTGTAGCGCAGATCAAGAATGAAGCGGTCGGCGCCGCCGGGAGTTGACCGGCTTTTTGCCAAGGCTTCATGCCAGGTCTCGAACAGGGACTGATCGGACTGGGACGACTGCTCAGACATGGCATTGAGTTGGAAATAGACGGTATTGTCTTGTTCCAGCCACTCCCAGTTGTAGGCATTGCGGTTGCGCAAGTGCAGTGGGCGGCCGGGATCACGCGTGGTCAGGAAATTCAGCGCTTCACCGCCATAGGCGCTGATGGAGTCGGTTTCGGCGGGGCCAAAATATTCACCCCAGAACCGGAAGTCCATGCCGGTGTTTTCATGCAGCCTGGTTGTAGACCATTCGGTGACATTCCCCTCATCATCAACGAGTTGAAGCTCAAGTCGTGTTTCCGGGCCGATGATTCGCAGGCCCTTCAGCAGGTCCGCATTCGAAACCAGGAAGGCAAAACTCTTACGCCCAAAACGGTTATCCGCGCCGAACAAGGCCGTGACCTGCTGCATGACTTGCTGTGCATCATGACCGTTGATCCTGACAACGCGCATACCCCTCAGGTGAGTCGCATCCGCCGGGATCGAAGTCAGGTAAATGCCATCCCTGAACTGGTGAAACCGCAACGGGAACCAGTGCCTGAACCCGGAGTCACCGGTGGGCACGAGCTTGGTATGGCCGTCCCTGAAACTTGCCGCCAGGCGCATCAGTTCAATCGTGATCTCGGCATCACTCAGCTCATGAATGCGGCCTTTCAGCGCGGTTACGTCTTCAATAAATACCCGCTGATGAACGCGGTCCCAAGGGTTGGCGTGCCTGGTGGCCAGGTTCTGGGCCAGGTAGTCGAGGTCTTCGTGCCATTGCCTGGCATCCAGGGAAATGGCCGGGCCCGAGAAGGCGAGAAACAGGCTCGAGATGGCAATTTTGTGCCAGCGAGGCTTGAACATGGCTTATTCCAATTTCGGCATATTACAGGCATGACGAATGAATTCCGGAATCGTTACCGAACCACGCGCTGGATTAAGGAGTCAGGCCTGATTGAATCTGAATGACTCGGGATCAGAGCCAGGACTGGAGAACTGGGCTTTTCTTACCCTGGCCCCGATAAGCGCTGCAATCACCGGTCAGAAAACATGCCCCTGATCGCCGCCATTTGCGGTTCGACCCGCTCCGCATCCGGCGTTTGATCGGTGAGCTGCTCGTCGCAATACTCGGTGGTGAAGCTCGCGGTCGTAAATTGTTTGAACAGTTGGCGAACGCGGCCTTTGACCGGACCCATTTCGCTCATCAGCAGGACGCCATCGTGGTTGGGGGAACCGTAGAGCGTGTCATCGTCAACGACATGATGCCCTTCACGACGCACGTTCTGGATGATCTTATTGGCCAGTTCCAGGTCTTCGTCGAATGCGATCAGGAACATGCCCTTTGGGAAAATCTCGAGCTCAAAGGTCTCGCCACCGACTTCCGCGTTTTCCTTGTCAATGGCGATATCCATGAACGGGGTCTCGTGCAGGTCAATCGCGGCGGCAAATTTCCTGCCCGGGTCACCGCCAAGTAACCGTTGATGCAGTTCCTTGACCGAGCTGGCCAACGCCTGCATTTCCTGGCTTTGCGCCTTGTCCAGGAACGCATCCCGGTTCACGTCGATGCGGCCTTCGGTGAACCTCAGTTCCTTTTCATACGGACCGGGGCTCAGGCAGAGGTAGATGACGATATTGAAGCGATCGGCGTATCGCGAGGCTTCCTCTTCGGCAAACTTCAACGCCGCCAGCGGGCCGCCTTTCTCGTACCCGTGGGTACCGCCTGCAACGATATAAACCGGCTTTTCCTGGCTGAAATCCCCGATCAGCAAGCGGTACAGCTCGTGCGTGACACGATTAATTCTGCTGGTGCCGCCCTCAACCGTCTCTGAAACGGTGGTATAAGTGGCTTCACCATACTTCTCGAGTTCGATGCCTTCTCGCTCGCCGAGCGCCTTGATGCGCGGGACCAGTGTTTTGACATAGTCCCGTGAAGGAATCACCGGGTGCTCCCGGTACCACCTTTCGAATCGTTCTTTCGGCCATGGTTCGGGTTTCTTATCGCTCATGCCTGGTTTCGCTTTGGTGGTGAATGGTAAATGTGTGCATTGGGGCCAGGAAAAAAAACACGTGCACCGGCCTGTTCTTGTTCCGGGGCTAAACTTATCAGGATTCTGCTTGGGCGTGGTTGTTCAGTGCTTGTCGTCGACGGGCAAAAGGGCTATTCGACAGCCAGCTCACTGCCATCTTTTACGCGCAGGACGATGTTCTCGAGCTGCTGCGCGTCGTCCAGGGGATTGCCGGCAAACGCGATAAAGCTCGCTTCGCAACCCACGTCCAGGCAGCCCAGTTCTCGTTCGGGATAAATCAACGATGGCGTGTCCATGGTCGCGATTCGCAACAGTTCAGCAGGCGGCAGAAACCCCTTGCTCATGCCGGCGATCAGGCCTTCGGTCAGCGTTGATCCGTAGGCATTGCTGCCGATCGCAAGTTGAACGCCGGCGGCGCGCAGCGTTTCCAGGTTCTGCCTCTCCCACTGGACCTGCTCTGCCGGGCGGTCCTTGGCCCACTCGGTGACGATCAGCACCACGGACATATCCTGCGCGGCGGCTTGCTCGGCTTCGGGCCTGCTGATCAGGCACTCCTCGGCGCTGTCGGTATCGTAATAAGGGCTTGTGGGGTCCTGGCTGCTGTCCTGGTAACAGGGCAGGTGCGTGATGATATCCGCCTCGGCGGCGAGGCTGGCGCGAAAATCGCCGATACTGGAATTAGCGACGGCCAGGCGCAAGCCGGCAGCGCGCGAGCGCTCGCGAACCAATGGCAACAAGCGCGGGTCCAGGCCGCCGCCCGGGCCCCACTTGCCGTAGCCTTCGTCGTAGCGCTCACTCGAACGCAGGAAGACCTTGATGAAGTCTGGCGCCCCAGCGAGAATCACCGGCCACTTGCGGGCCAGCTGTTCGTCCGATTCGATCACGTAGTAAGCGTCGTCGGCCACTTTGCGGCTGGCGCGGATCTCATCCGCGCGCCGCAACTGGTCCTCGTAGGAATAGGCCCCCAGCGCCAGTGCCTCGTAAATTTCCGCCGGGTGGCTGTCCGGCCCGGTGATTCCGCCCGTCGAGGAAATGGCATCTACCTGGTCGGGCCCGCCCAGGAGGTCTCGTATCTGTGCGACCTGGCTGGTGGCAGCGGTCATGTTCATGGCGTAGAACATGCCCGACTTGAACGCGATGGAAGTGTGCCAGGCAAGCGTGCCGGGTCCGTCAAAGTGATGGGTATGTGCATCACCGAGCGGGGGTGTTAGGAAAGTGCCGTCCACGCTGACTTCGACATCCGGGCTGGATGGGCAGGCCACCAACTCGGTTGCACGGACACACAGGTCGCGCGCGTGGAATGCCTCGCCGTCAAAAATCTTTCCGCCCGCGTAGCGGATTACGGGGGCGTCGACCTGCGCCAGGACGGGCGTGAAAACCAGGGACGCGAGTGAAAGAAGCGTCGCCACCAGGGCTTGGTTGAGCTTCCGGTCAACACCCGGTCGAATGCGGCGAGTGCCAGGACGAATCGGTGCAGCTGCACAATTTTCAGCGAGCTGAACGTTAGCTGGTTTCACTGGGCCGGTTCTTGTCTGCGCATCATCAAGTCGAATCCTGGCTGGTGAATTTTTAGTGCCACTACCGATAACTGACGGTTGGATGGGGCCAATGGTTTAGACCGCCCGAACTTCCGGGTCTGATTCGATCGCCTTCAGTGCCTGGGGTCAACGAACAAACTGGTAGGTGTTGCGGTTAAAAAATTCATCGTCCTGGCCGAAGCGGATGTTCTTTTCAATTTGAAACGCGTTCGCTGAAATGGTGTAAACCGTCTGGATATCTGCTTTGCGATCATCGTCGCGCCCGCTACCCTGCGATGTCAGTATCAGCGCGCCATCGGCCCGGTCCTCCCGGGCTACCAGGTCGAAGCCGTCAACGCGTTTTCCGTTGCGGGATATCCTGATCTTCTCGGAGTCGTTGTACTGCTCCTCGCCCGGGTAGCGAATTGAAAACCGTAGTGAACGGTCATTCAGGATCTCGATCGCCATCATGACCGGGATGGAATAGCGCTGGTCAGAGCCGTAATTGAGGTAGCTAAGACTGCCTTCCCAGTTCTCGCCCTCCAGGATTCGAAAATCCTGCATCGACACCGTGACCTGATCCAGCTGTTCGGAATCCGTATCTGCGGCCAGGGGGCTAACTGGAAGCAGCGAAAAGACTGTGCTGAAAAAGATTCTGTGTGCCTTTTTCATAGAAATCGGTATATCCGGGGTTGGGGTTAAAACTCTTGCGCTCGCGCAATTCTACCCTGACCCGACAATCGGGACTTCCAAATATCGGGACCTCGATGGGGCGTTCGGCTCGTTTCTCTGTGCGAAAGACGACTTCGCAGTCTTCGGTGCGCATTTCGAGTACCAGGAACGACCGGGACATCCGGCCCTCGTCGATGACGGCGCGGCTTATTTCTACTGTCGGCCGGGAGCGAGCGAATAAGCCCAAAATGATGGGGCCGCGCCTGCCTCCTGAAGCAGGCGCGGCCCC
>JABDJL010000121.1 GCA_013002505.1 Lysobacterales bacterium
CGCTATTACTACTACTTCAAGGAACTGCTGGTCGAATTCTTCTTCTACCCGGCGTTCATGCGCTACTTTAAGCGTTCACCGAAACTGCGCATGGTGTTGGCCACGATGGCGGCGGCCGGGTTCGGTAATGTTCTGTACCATTTTCTCAGGGACAGCAGTTATATTGTGCGCATGGGGCTGTGGGAGGCGTTGCTGGCATTCAAGGTTTACCTTGTTTATGGCGCTTTGCTGGGCCTGGCCATTGGCGTGTCCCAGTTACGAAACCAGGGCCGGCGAACCGACCGGAATTCCTTGCGCACGCGGATACTGGCCCCCGTTTCAGTACTGGCGTTTTATTGCGTACTGAGCATATTCGACGACCCGGACCGTTCGCTTCCGGCCATCGAGTATTTCCGTTTCACCCTGCACCTGCTTCCGGGCCTGTAACATGGATTCAGTCGACGCCGTTCGCGATTTCATCAAGAGCCTTCTCGAACTGAAAGGCGAGTCCAGCGATGTCAGCGATACAGAGCCTTTGCTGCCGGCGGGTTTGATTGATTCGATGGATGTCGTCCAGACCGTACTGTTCCTGGAAGAAAACTTTGGCGTGGATTTCTCGGTGCGCCCATTTACGCCGGACGACTTTGAGAGCATCGAAAGTATCAGCCGCCTGGCCAGCCTGGAGCAGTGGCGGATCTGATTCCGGCGTTTCGCTGAGTGCCTAGTCCTCAGACGATAAGTCGCTGGACTTCGATTGATCGACAAACTGGGGCGGCCACCTGACCTGCTTGCTGAATGCAGATTCCGGGACCAGGCGCATTTCGCCCTTGTCATTGGTGACCTCGGCATAAACCACGTCCATGGTCTCGGCGTCGATGTGTACGATGGCAAACTGCGCAAAATGGGCGGCGCCGGGCGAGAATACGTCATAGCCCCGCCAGCGATAAGGCCGCTGGGACCAATGGTCGTGGCCGTGGAACAGGCCGAGCACGTTATAGCCCTTGATCACCTGCGCATAGCGGTTCATTTCAGTGGGAGTCCACTTGGACCGGGAGTTTCGGCTGCGACCGATGGAATTGCCACTTTCGAACCCATAATGCTGGAACAGGACCACTGGTCTGCCATCAGATGCATGGCGCTCGAGGTTGCGGCGCAACCAGGGCAGGCTGCTGGGTAGCTCGTGCCTGGTGTCCCCGCCAAAACGATGTAACTGGACCAGGTGCACACCACCCCAACTCCACGAGTAGCTGTGTGACCCAGGGTCAAAATCATCCACGGAAACCGGCGCCTCGGCGCCGGAATGACGCTGCCTGACGTACTCCCACATGCGGTCGCGATAAAGGTCGCGGGGCAGTCTGCGGTCACGCGGCTCGATTTCCAGGTCATGGTTACCGAGGCCGACATAAACCGGGTAACGAACAGCATTGTTCTTGCCGTGCTCATAGCGTTCGGTGAACATTCGCCACTGGCCGCCACCCTGGCTGCGGCCCCTGAAGCCGCCGGCACTCTCGGTCAGGTCTCCCCCGAGGACGATACCCATCGGTGATTCGAATGCGCCTTGCGCACCGAAACGCGTTCGCCAGTGACGTGGCCATTGGTATTCCGATATACGGTTAATTCCGGCAATTTGCCAGTCAACCCGCACATCCTGGCGGCCCCATCGCTGACAACTGCGCACGCGACTGACCGCATCGCCACAGAACTGGGGGTCCGACGTGAAAACAAAGGTCAGTGCATCGGTGGCCAACGCCGGGTGGCTGAACGCCGCGGCCAGCGCGAGGCCCGTCATGGACATTACTTGGATCAGTGATCGGTACATAGGCATGCGTCGGTAATTTACCTCAGTTACAGGGATTGTCTACTTCGCACCGCGATTAACACCCGCGCTCGGGTGATAAAACGAACATTAACGGGCGTGGCCCGATGCCTGCCCGTCCAATGCTGCCTTGCGGCGCCTCAGGGCGGTACTCAGCAATTCTTCCCATGCAGATTCCTGTTTACGCCGTGCCAGATCAATCAGGTCGTTAAGAAACATGATCGGGGTGCGCGCCAGCAGCCGGACATCGCGGAGCTCCCCGAGTGGCGGACGATAGGGGAAAGTTGTAAACGAATCCGGTTTACCCATGATATGCAGGCTGACGATCGTTCGTACGCACTTTTCACACTGCCCGCAGTTGATGGCGGCGCCGGTCTGCGCATCAAAACGTGGCTCGCGAAAGCAAACCCTCAAGTTTGCGCAAACCACCGGGTCATCGGCCAGGGCTTCCAGCTTTCGGGTTCTCGAGATTCGTCCGCCGGAATGGATGACCTGCATCTGGTCCGTACTCAGGTGATGATCGAGCACCGGGTGCGAGCCATCCGGTTTCAGGTCGGCATGTGCATAAGTGGCGTGCCCGGACAGGCAGAAACGGCCAAACACCGGTGACAGGGCGTGCGCACAGGCTGTCAGCGATCCACCGAATGAATGGCTCAGTTGCCCGCGAGTCATCACCGCCAGTTTCAACAGCTTGAGATTCGTGTCAATCATCATCAGGTCAACACCCCACTGCGCCAGGGCCGGCTGGTAGGCGTCGTACATTTTCTGGCTGGTGCCCTGGTGGTCAAGATCCATGATCTGGTCAAAGCCATTGATCATCAGCGCGTGGGTGATTTGGTATTCAGGAAACCGCACGGCTGGCATGCGAAGGTCGGCAACTGCCTGGAACGAGTCCAGGCCGCCGGAAAAACAGCAGCCCACGCCACTCGGGCGCGCATCGCTTTGCCTTGCTTCCAGTGTTTCAAATTGAATGCCCACCCTGCGATAGCGCTTCGGCCACCAGGTGGTCAGGATGTCCTGGTAAGCACCGAGACCGTGTGCCAGGCGCAGGCTGACCGGGCCTTCCACGTCGAGCGGTTCACCCAGGCGCATTGCAACCGGCAAGGCGGCCGTGACGAACGCATCTGCCTTGTCGGACAACATCGGTGACCCGGTCGAGCGGGTGGAAAAGTAGAGCTCCTGCGGGTATTCCAGACCCGGCGTGGAAATTTCAATTCGGGCGCTGGCAGTGGTGCGGCCATTTGCTTCAGTGATTCGAGGCGCAAAGATTTTCACGGATATTCCGGGCAAACACGGCAATCACGGAAGATACGCGGTAACGAATTTCAAATCCAGATTCCCGCTGAAGGTAACTGGCGAGATTTTCGGCCAGGCGGGCACTGCGCGACTGAAAGAATGGCCTGTTTAGCCTAGAATGAAGTCAGCGTGCCGCCGCAGGGATTGGAGGCACTTTCACGGGCTTAATGGCTGAAAAAGGAGTTCAAGGTGTCACTGGTGATCGAAAAAGCGGGGCCGCAAGACCGGACCCGGATCTTCGAGTTACTCGAGCAAGCCAATATGCATCACATACCGTCCCCGGAAATGCCGGAGGTGTCGTGGGAAAATTATTTCGTGGCCCGTGTCGATGACCAGGTTGTGGGTTTTTGCGGTTTCAAGATCCTTTCAGAGACCGAAGCGAAGACCGAGTTGATGGCAGTCGATTCAAGTTGCCGTGGCCTGGGTGTCGGCTACAAGCTTCAGCAGCACCGCATGGAGGTCATGCATTCGCGCGGTATTCGAAAATTGACCACCAATACCGATCTGCCTGCGACCATCGCTTTCTACAAGAAACATTTCGGATACCGCGAAGTGGGTAAACTGGATAAAATTCATGAATTCAGCGACCCGGCCATCAATGAATGGACCACTCTGGAAGTGGACCTGGTCGCCTGGCACGAGGCAATGAAGAGGCAAAAATAAATAATGGACGCCATCTATGACATGGGTATTCCGCACCCGATTACCCCTTACCCCAAACTGATCATCAATGCCTGTCTCACGGGCATGGTGCCGATGAAAAAAGACACCCCGCACGTGCCGCTGACGGTCGATGAAATCATCGAAGATGCCATCCGTTGCTATGATGCCGGCGCTTCAATGGTGCATGTTCATGCGCGGGACGAGCAAGGCGAGCCGACCTATAAAAAAGAGGTTTACGCGGACATCATTACAGGTATTCGCGCGAGCCGGCCTGACATGATCATTTGTGCGACGACCAGCGGCCGGATCCACAATACGTTTGAGTGTCGTTCGGAGGTTCTGGAGCTGACTGGCGACGCCAAGCCGGACATGGGCAGCCTGACCATGGGCTCTTTGAATTTTCCCAAGCAGGCTTCGATCAACGAACCCGAAATGATCAACAGCCTGGCTACCGCGATGCGCGACCGGGGCATTGTGCCTGAAATCGAATGCTTCGAAACGGGCATGATCCAGACGACAAAAGTGCTGATCCAAAGGGGTGTGCTGGTCAAGCCGTTTTACTGCAACCTGCTTTTCGGGTCGATTTTTTCGGCGCCGGCGTCGCTGTTTGACCTGTCACACATGGTCCAGAGCCTGCCGCCGGCCATGCCCTGGGGCGCTGCGGGCATCGGAAAGTTCCAGCTCAAGATGAATTTCGCGGCTGTATTAATGGGCGGCCACGTGAGGGTGGGCCTGGAAGACAATATCTGGTTCGACCAGGACGCCACTGAACTGGCCACTAACCCAGGCCTGGTCGAGCGTGTCGCCAATTTCTCTCGGCAGATTGGCCGCGAAGTAGCGACCGCCAGTCAGGCGCGGGAGATCATCGGGTTGGCCTAGGCGGCGCGGCCTCGCGCAGGGCGCTGGGCAATCCATTCTAGGCATCGCGTGACGGGAAAAAGTCAGAGCTGAATTCCTGCTGTTTGCCGCTCGGCGCCGGCGGAATGCGTTCCAGGTCAACGATTTTCAGTGGTGTTTTATCACCGATGGTCGCGTCCCAGGCAGCGCGGACCCGGTTTTTCAGTTCTGTGCAATCGCCCTTGCTGACGAGGCGCAATTCAAAGCGACCGTCCCGGTACTGGTGAATCTGGTATTCCCGCAGGTCGGAGAGGGATTTTGGATCCATTTCATCAATCACATCCGTAATCAGCTGCACTCGTTGTGCTGTTCCCTCCGGCGCCAGGTGCATCGGGCGGTAGCGCCCCACGACATCGGCAAACCCCGGGGTTGTCCGGCCACAGGGGCAGGCGCCGCTTGTGGCGATGCCGATATCCCCGGTGTCGTAACGGATCAGCGGCATGGCGAAATTGGTCAGGGCCGTTACAACGATTTGCCCCTGTTCGCCCGCGGCACAGGGTCGGTGTTCCCGGTCGAGGATTTCGACGATGCAATGCTCGGAATTGACGTGATAGCGACCTTCGGGGCACCTGAGCGCGACGATGCCTATTTCGTTTAAGCCGTAGTTCTGCTGCGGGTGTATGCCACTGGCAGTTTCGATTCGCCGCCGCATGCCGGGGGTCAGCGTCGCACTGATGGTTCGCGCCGCCTTCAGGGAAGCAACCGGCTTACCCCCGGTAGCCAGGACCAGTGATTCCAGGGTGCCCGGAAAACTCATCAGGTAATCGGGCTTCTCCTGTTCAAGCCACTTCAGCTTGTCTTCGGTCGGGTTGAAGCGGCTGAATCCGACCGCCGGACCTGTCCTGAACAGGCGCGTGACATTGGGCCATCCGTCAGCGCGAAAAACCTGGCCCAGGTCGAGGTGTTTGCCCTTGTCGGTGGCTGGAAAATTATGCGGCAAACGGATGATGGCTTTCTTCCAGGAAGGGTCGACGCGAAACCAGCGCATCTGGCGCTGAAGATGGAAGCCGAACATGCCGGCTGCGGGGAGCGAAAATGCCACGCGGGTTGGCTTACCCGTCGTGCCCGATGAACTGGCAATGGTGACCGCCTCGTGGCCACGCGGTACACGCCTGGGTATCAGGTCATCGAAATGCGCCTGTACATCGAACTTGCTCAGCACCGGCAGGTCCACCAGCGCTTCACGGCCCACTGACGATTGCCCGGCTGGCAGCGCTAGAAACGCTTCTTGCTGTGCATACCAGGAAACTTCGCTGCGGGAAAAGTTGAGTATTCGCGCCAATTCCCGTGCCTCGAGATCAAGAGCCGCTCCGGGCAACAGGAATTCCCGCTCCAACAATTTTCTGGCCATGGGCTCGACGGTAGGATGTTGCGCAATCCACTGCCTTTGTGCTTCCCGTTCAAGTTCGAGTGGATTGCTCAAGGCCATGTTGAAAATCAATGATACCGGGTACGTCGATTGGTGCTCGTTTGCAGGGCCGGTCTCACTCGTCGCGGTTTGCCTGCCTTTTAAATCTGCGGCCAGAAATCATCGCCGAAACAACGCCTGTGCGGCTGCTGACCTCGGCAATAATGACCCCGATTACGTGGGCAGGAACGAGGAACAGCAGCGTATAAAACGTAAACTTGTGCACCTCAATAAACGGAGACCGCCAGGCGCGCATCGCATCGTATGCGGCCTTATCCACCAGGTCCGGCCGGTAGGGCGCCAGGCTGGCCGGGTCCACGCCCGGGGCTGCGATGGACTGAGCCACCCACTGGCCCAACGGCGGGAAATAGATATCGGTACCTGCCAGTACCAGTCCCGTCACAGCCATCAGGCTCATGCAAAGCAACAACAGCGAGACACCGATTTTGCCCAGCGGTGAGTGTCCCGGGT
>JABDJL010000130.1 GCA_013002505.1 Lysobacterales bacterium
GTCCTGTAGCGCGCGTGCAGGTAACCGATACCGTAGTTGATGCGCTGGCCTGATGTGACATTGAGTTCGCGGCCCAGGTAATCCTCACCGAACGGCCCGTCAGGATCACCCGACAGGGCCGCGGACCGGGCTTCGCCCTCGGCCAGTTCAACGAGACTTTTCTGACAGTCGTCAAACAGCTCCCGCGTCATGGATGGCGTCCCATCTTCCTCGGTGCGCGCCATCATCCCGGTGCAGGCATCTGTGCCACCGGCAATGGTATCCCTGACGGGCAGATTGAAGTAGTACCCAAGGTCTGGAATCAGCAGTGCGAGCTGGGCCACGGCATCGGCGAGTTCCTGGCGCAGGCTTTGCCGGTCAGCTTCGTCCCCGGACGAACGATCGAGGTTTGACACCACGTCATAAACCGCCGCCAGTGTTGAATTGAGGCGTGGGTCGACGTCTGCGAATTGCCTCGAATAGGTCTCTGAAATCGCCGGTAAATGTTGAACCAGCCACTTCCTCATCAGCGAAAAGTCCTGGTCAGACGGCGCTTCAATCAAGTCGGACGCCAGCGGCAAAAGGCCTTCAGCGAAGCTGAAATAATGACCCTCGTGAAGTCCATCCAGCAGGGTTGCCAGCCTGAAATAGTCGATGGCTCTTTTTTCAGGCAGCCCCTCGAGCTCTGGAACTGCCATCACCACCTCGTAGCGAGTCAGGTGGAGCAACTCGGGGTCCGGCGGGCCTTCGGCTACGGCCGTGTGGACCATCCGGTCGAGCGCTTCCAGTAAGCGCCTGGCCAAAACCTCCGGTGCCACTGGCTGCGGGGCCTGTACGTCACTGACCCAGTCGGAAAACATGTCGGTGAGCACACCGTTGAGTTCTTGCGCCAGCGCCTCGTCGTTCTCCAGCAAACCGGCCAGGTCCTGCCAGACCTCAACCGCACGCGGCTCCAGCAGCCATAACAGCTCCGGCAACAAGACCGAGGCGAGCCTTGGATCCGACCGGTCGAAGACCTGTTCAAGATAGGTTTCAAGGCTCGGGCCGGAAGGTTCGACCAGTGGTTGCGGCGGTAAATTCCGCGACGTCAGCTCCAGGTGTACCAGCCATGCCGACGGATCCAGCACCGGGCTGCGCAATACCCGCAGGCCATAGCGGCTTTCGAGTCGCTCCAGCCATGCGGCATCCGCCTCCATTTCTTCAACACCTGCCGCGCCCTGGCCGGAACGGTACAGGTAGTTGGCGGTGACCGCGATGTCCAGCAGGGCATCGTGACGCAGCGCCGGGTCTGCCAGCCTCTTGGCCACGTCCCGCTCGCCGGGCAGAACCGCACGCTCGGCTTCCTGTGCGAAAAGCGGCCCACAGGCCACCAGCACCAGCCATGCTGATGCCAGTATTTTCGGGCACAAAACGCGGCATGCGATTGCACCTGGTCTGACGAACCGGGGGATAGCCAACAAAACTGCTCCGACCTTGAACCGTGCAGGCTATACTAACCGAGGCTGGCAGCAGCACAAACCAGCACGTGCCCTCTGCCCTGCCTAATCCACGTCAAGGAATTCCTGGAAAAGCTTCCCATGATCGAGCACCTTCATATCATCACGACCGGCGGCACCATCGACAAAATCTATTTTGACGACAAGAGCGATTACCAGATTGGCGCACCCCAGATCGGTGACACGCTTAAAGCGATGAATGTCGGCTTCACGTTCAGCGTTGATGCGATGATGCGCAAGGACAGCCTGCACATTTCCGACGAAGATCGAGCCCGTATCCGCGAGTCGGTCGAGGCCAGCGATGCACGCCATGTATTGATCACGCATGGCACCGACACGATGGCCGACACCGCGCTGCATTTACAGGGCCTCCCTGGGAAAACCATCGTTATGACCGGTTCGCTGGTGCCGGCGCGTTTCCGGGATTCAGATGCGGTTTTCAACATTGGATGCGCCGTGGGCGCGGTCCAGGCCCTGCCCGAAGGCGTGTGGATCGTCATGAATGGCAGGGTGTGGCCGCCGGGGCAAGTACGCAAGAACCGTCAAGAGAACCGTTTTGAACCTGCCTGAACGCGCATTGCGACCGTAACGTCCCCGTCAACCCCGTTCCTGCGAATCAAGCCAACTTGATGGCGTGAATCACCAGGCCAACCAGGCCGCCCACCAGCGTGCCGTTGATGCGGATAAACTGCAGGTCACGCCCAATCGCCAGTTCCACGCGCCTGCTGGTGTCCAGCCCATCCCAGGAGCGCACGGTGTCAGAGATCAGGCTGGAAATCTGGCGGCTGTTCTTCTCGACGATGGCAATGATGGCGTCACCCAACCACTCGTTGATCCACGCCTGCATGGCCTCGTCGCGCTCGAGTTCAGCCGTGGCGGTATCCAGCCATCCGAGGATGCTGGCGCGAATTTTTGAGTCCGGCCGGTCCAGGTCCTTTTCAAGCCGGCCTGCCAACTCGGACCACAGGCCATAGAGGTAATCCTGCAGGCTCTCGTTTTCGAGGATCTGCTGCTTAAACGTTTCGCCAAAGTCACGGTGTTCGGGGTTGGTCTTGAGATTGTGCGCCAGCCGTTCCAGCCAGCCGTGAAACTGCAGGCGCATCGGGTGTTCGTCATCGAGCGTCATCTCGAAAAGCTGCGTTTCGACACGCTCCAGCATCTGTTTGAGGATTCGGTCGTCGATGAAGCCGGGTATCCACCACGGGCTTTCCTGCTGAACCCGCTCGCGAATGGTGTCGCGGTGCTCATTGATGACGACGATGGCATAGCGCAGCACCTGGGTCAGGATCTGCTGGTGGCGACCGTCACGCACCATCCATTCAATGGTGTGCCCGGTAAACGGCGCCAGGCTGACCTTGGCCAGTTGCTTGCGGCCCAGGCGCGACAGGAATTTGCGTACCCGTGCCTCGTCCAGCGCTTCCAGCCCCCAGCGCAGCATGCCGGTGGACAGGTCCAACACGCTGTCACGGCCCTTGCCTGACTGCAGCCATGCGATGGAAAGACCCGCCAGGTCCACGTTGTCCAGCTTGCGGCGCACGACACCGGGATCGAGAAAGTGGTCGTCAATGAAGCGCGCCATGCTGTCGCCGAGGTCATCCTTGCGGGTCGGAATAATGGCCGTGTGCGGAATCGGAATGCCCAGCGGATGCCGGAACAACGCCACCACCGCGAACCAGTCCGCCAGCGCGCCAACCATGCCGGCCTCGGCAAATGCATGCAGCCAGCCTGCCCAGGCCTCGGGCCGGTGCAGCGTGACGGCGAACAGCGCCACCATCAGGAACAGCAGCAACAGCGGAATGCGCTTCATGCGCCGCAGGCGCAGGGCTTTTTCTTCCTGGTTCGGCGGGTACGTGGGTAACGTCATCCGTCAGATCTTGACCTTGCCAGCCATGATGTCTTTCCACATAACCCAGTCTCCGGCCAGGCTGTACAAGGGGTACTTGAAGGTCGCGGGCTTGTTGTGTTCAAAGAAAAAGTGCCCGATCCAGGCGAAACCGTAGCCAAATACCGGCGTCAGCAGCAACAACATTGGTTTACGCAGCATAATGGCGGTAATCGCCACCGCAATCACAAGCCAGGTGCCGGCAAAATGCAGCCTGCGGCAGGTCAGGTTGCTGTGCTCCGCCAGGTAAAACGGGTAAAACTCGGTGAAACTGTTGAATCGCTTGCTCATCGCCGGTCCACATTGCGTGTAATAGTGATACAAGCATCGTGCCAGACACGGCGCAGGTGGGCAATTGATGATTGACTGGCAGTTTTGTTGTGGTAGATTGCAGGCCCCCTGGGGGCGATTAGCTCAGTTGGGAGAGCGCTGCAGTCACATTGCAGAGGTCACTGGTTCGAGCCCAGTATCGCCCACCATTTTCCCGCTCGACATCCGAACGAAGTCCAACACTCACCAACCGAAATCAACAGCAGAAGCGCGATCGGCTGTGCTGCCG
>JABDJL010000138.1 GCA_013002505.1 Lysobacterales bacterium
ACCTTATTGATGGCGCAGAATTGGGATCGAAGTGCCAACGCAAAGTCAAGGCGGGACAGGTTTTACGCATCGAAACGCCGGGCGGCGGGGGTTACGGCTAGGCAAATCGTTCGTGTCGACTGGCCATGAGCGGCCTGGTTCCTGGCTGCTTTCAGGACACGCGGTGAATACCTCCCTGAACGCTCGGTTCCAGCATCCATGCTGGAAACGGTCCTGAAAACAGCCAGGCACCAACCCGCCCAACACTGCTCGCGGGCGTCAGCGATATACCGGGTCAGGAGTTTCCGGGCTCTATGAAACAGGGATATTTCATCGAAGCCCACGGGGAAGTGTTTACGGCGCGCCCGGAAAGTCCTGACCCGGTGTGTCGATCACACTGTGTCGGGCGGGCACGGCATTGACTGGGATTACCTGCCGGTCAGGATCTTCCAGCGATTGACCACTGAGCAGAACAGTTCGGCGCATTTTTCGGCGTCGTAGGAGGCGTTGTGGGCCTTCGATTCGTCCCAGTCCAGCGCCGCCGCCTGGCAGGCGCGCGACAACACGGTCTGGCCGAATGCGAGGCCGCCGAGCGTGGCCGTGTCAAAGGAACTGAAGGGATGAAACGGGCTGCGCTTGAAGTCGGTGCGCGCAATGGCCGCGTTGAGGAATGAAACATCGAATGCGGGGTTATGGCCCACCAGCACGGCGCGCTGGCAGCCGGTTTCCTTCACCTGTTTGCGCACCGGCGCGAATATCCGTCTTAGCGCTTCCTTTTCTACCAGTGGATTGCGCTCAGAACTGTCGAGATCGATACCGGTGAATTCAAGCGAACGCGGATCGATGTTGGCGCCGTCAAAAGGTTCGACGTCAACATGAATGGTCTCTCCCATTTTCAGACGGCCAAAGTCATCCATTTCAACCAGGCAAACGGCGATTTCCAGTATGGCGTCGGTTGCGGCGTCGAAACCGCCGGTTTCGATGTCCATTGCAACCGGAAGAAAGCCGCGAAAGCGGTCAGCGATAGGCATATGAATCCTGATCTGGGAGAATGGCGGGGAGAATACGGGAAAGCGGAAATGATTGCCATGAAGACAGTGTTTGTTCGTGCGTGGATTGCCGGGTTTTTGATCGCGGTTCAGGTCATTGCTCATGCCCAACCGGACCGGGCTTTGTTCTGGTCCCTGCAAAAAGATGGCGAACATGCGGGTTACCTGTTGGGCACCATTCACAGTGAAGACCCGAGGGTGCTGGAATTTGGTGAGGACTTCCTGGACAAACTGAACAGCAGCGAGCGCTTTGCAATGGAACTGGTGCCCGACTTGCCGACCCTGGCGAAATTGGCGCAGGCGATGTTGTTGCCGCCCGGAGAGGACCTTGAAACGCTGATTGGAATTGATCGCTTCCAGCATGTCGCCGCTGCGCTGTCCGATTACGGCGTGCCGAGGGCGCAGTTGTCACGCATGAAGCCATGGGCGGCGATGATGACGCTCAGCGTTCCGCCACCCAGGACCGGGTTTTTTCTCGATTTCTCGCTATCGCTACGTGCGGCGGGTAACGGGCTGAAGGTGGTTGGCCTGGAAACCCTCGAAGAGCAACTCGGGTTCCTCGAACTAATGCCCCTCGAACAACAAATAGAGATGCTGAGCCAGGCTGCCGCGGAGGTGGGCCGGGTGCAGGAAGTACACGACCGGATGGTCGAGGCTTATCTCGAGGGCGATCTCGAAGTACTGCAGGCTGAAACGGACGAACAGTTATCCGAGCTGGGCGCAGAGGCGCGGGAATTCTTCATTGCCGAAGGGATACATGCCCGCAATCACCGCATGCTTGCATCCCTGTTGCCCGAGCTGGAACAGGCCTCGGTTTTCACCGCAATCGGAGCGCTGCACCTGCCCGGCGAACAGGGTTTAATCCAGTTGTTGCGCGACTCGGGTTACCGCCTTGCGCCGTTACCGCTGCCATTTTCGAATCCATGAAAAAACGCCGGCGTGGGCCGGCGTTTTGATTCGTGCGAGTTGATCTCAGCTGCGATTGCGCAGCAGCGGCATGGCAAGGCAAGCGGCTGCCAGGACCAGCAGGGTGATGCCCCATACTTCTTCAACCATCACGGTCGGCAGGCCGATCACCAGCAATGCCAGGCCGGCAGCGGCCAGGTCGCCAATCGTGTCAGCAGCCCGGTCTGCGCGGCCGGTGAGCTTCAGCAACACGCGGTCCAGGCTCAATTTGCCGCCGCCATGGAACACCAGCGGTAACAGCATCAATACGAACAGCAGCGGCAGCTTGTAATTACCGGCGCCATCCTTGACGGAAATCGCGTAACCGTTCCACAGTTCGCCAAGACTCGACCAATCAGCCGGCCAGTGGACCGCCGACGTGGCCACCGCGGTGAAAATGATCAGCCCGAATGCACTGACGCGTGTAAACAGTCCCAGCAGGACCATGACCGAAAATACCAGCTCACCCCATGTGGCAAAAAACCAGTTGAAATCGTTGGGCATGACGCTGACCGGGAACGGAAAACCCTTGACCCAGTCGTTGGTAGGTATGTGCTGAAACCAGTTTTCGCCGCGCAGTTTGACAAGCCCGGACTCCCAGAACTCCCAGAACATGATCAGCCTGAGCGCCAGTGGCCAGACGTATTCCCCTGATGCCTTGAGCCGTGCTGAAATGCCGTCGTAAATTCCTACCAGTGCCATGATTTTCGCCTTGTTCGTTTAGGGCTGAGTACCCAGGATTACATCGCGGTGCCTGAGGTCGACGAGTAGTTTCCGGCCGCCCTCGATCACCACCTCCGGCTTGGGATGATCCAGTTGCGTCACGATGTCGTTCAGGATTTCCAGACCGGCAAGGCCCTTTTCTTCTTTCAGGGATTGCAAGAGCAGAGCGGACACCGCGTTGAGCCGCATAAACTTGACTTCGTCCGCGCGATTTCGGTAAACCAGCAGGTGAGTCGCTTGTTCCGGTGGCTCCTTTGGCTGGAACTTGGGCCCGATCCGGTGCACCGGAAAACGATAGCTCAAAGGCCACGCCAGGGCCGAAAGAACCGGTATGCCGGCCAGCAGGTCACCATCAGGGTCGGCCGGGGTGTCGTCTATCTCGGCTTCTTCCATCCCCAGGGCCCCTTCCACCCATTCATAGTGCGCCAATTCCAGCAGGAATGGCGGATCGCCATCGTGGTTTTGGCGCTTCTCCTGGATGTACTGCAGAAATTCACGGGGCAGCTCGGGGAACAACGGCGTTCGGGCGCGGTGTTCTACATAAAAATCTCGCACCATCTGGGCCCAGTCTTCTTCGCTGTGCAGCTTTCGCAACACGGGAAAGTTCCAGGCCAACAGGCTACGAACATTGTTGAAAAACAGGTTGCGGTAGATATCCATGCGCCGGTCTTCAACATCCGTGGGCGCCGGGACCTGCCCGGGGCTGCGAATGTGTGCGGCGAAACGGGTTTGCAGCGAAATCAGTTTGTCAGGCTTGTTGACGGTCTTGCTGCTCATGCTGCTGCCAGCGTTGCTGGGTTTGCCGGATTTGCGCGACTTCGCCGAGCAACTCGTCGACTTCGGGAAAATTGAAGTCCCTTTCCAGCAGGGTGGGAAACACCCCGAAAAATTCATAGGCTTTGTCGAGCAGCGTCCACACGTCGGGAATCACCGTGGCGCCGTGCGTGTCCACCCGCAGGTCTTCGGCAACTTCGTTGTGTCCGGCGATGTGCCCATAGGCAATGCGGTGACCGGGTAACGCGCGCAGAAACTCGATCGCATCGTAGCGATGATTGATGCTGTTGACGTGAATGTTATTCACGTCGAGCAACAGGTCGCAATCCGCCTCTTCAAGGATCGCGTTGATAAATTCAATTTCTTTCAGTTCCTGCCCGGGGGCTGCGTAGTAGGACACGTTCTCAATCGCTATGCGGCGTTCGAGCAAGTCCTGGGTGCGACGGATCCTGTCCGAGACATAATGGACAGCTTCGTCGGTAAAGGGGATCGGCATCAGGTCATAAAGGTGCCCGTCATCGGTGCAGTAACTGAGATGTTCGGTATAAAAACGAATGTCATACTGGTCGAGGAACCGCCTGACCTTGCGGATAAATGTTTCATCCAGCGGCGAAGGGCCGCCGAGGGACAGGCTGAGCCCATGGCACACGAATGGAAAGCGGGCGGTAAAGTGCTGCAATGAGCGCTTCAGTTTGCCGCCGACATTGATCCAGTTTTCGGGCGCCAGTTCCATGAAATCGACAGTTTCCATGGGGTGATCGTGAAGCGGGCCCAACAGGGCCCGCCTCAGTCCAAGTCCCGCTCCCGTGACCGGGTGTGTACGGCGACTCATAGGTATAACAGCAATGAGTGGTTACTCAATGCGATCAGGCTGCGCCACCGCATTTGCCTTCACCACATTTGCCTTCACCATCGCCCTCGCCGCAAGAACCTTCGCCGCAAGAACCTTCGCCGCAAGAGCCTTCACCACAAGAACCTTCACCACAGGAGCCCTCGCCACAGGAACCTTCACCACAGGAACCTTCACCACAAGAGCCTTCGCCGTCTCCATGACTGCCGGCAACCATGTAGCCAGCGTCCAGTTCAGATGCGTCAAAGGGGTTGTCATCGGCCACGGCCGTGGATACGACCAGAGAAGTAACGAATGCAACGCCAACAGCAGCTGCAACCGGTTTGATCAAAGTAGATTTGTTAGCCATTAGGTGGAACCTCCACAGTTCAAAATTTTGGGCAAAATGCCCGTCTCTCACAATTGCAGCGCCCCAGGGCGCCTCAACTCCAAACTCTATTTTTTTGGGTGGCAAAAGACGGTGACTTGTATTCGGTCAGCGCCAGTGCCTGTCGAGTTCATATTCAAGACTATCAGTAATACCTGATTAATCAAGCTTTAACCCGATTTCCCCGCAGTAGACCGGCCCAGGTGTTTGATTATTACATCGTTGGTCATCATGACAGCCTGTTGACAGATACTACGACAGGTTGATGCGGTTGAACGTTCCCGGGCCTCACAATTTAACCTTTTGTTTAAGTTCCCTGCGCCCCATGCGGCACAGGTCTGCGACAATGCATTCTTCACATTTGGGCGACCTGGCAATGCAGGTGTAGCGTCCATGCAGGATTAGCCAGTGGTGCGCGTTGCGCCGAAATTCCTCAGGTACGGTACGCAGCAGCTTCTTCTCCACCGTCAGCGGCGTTTTGCCTGGCGCCAGGCCGGTGCGGTTGGACACGCGAAAGATGTGCGTGTCCACCGCGATGGTTTCGTGGCCGAACGCGGTATTCAGCACCACGTTGGCCGTCTTGCGCCCGACGCCTGGCAAGGCTTCGAGTTCCGCGCGCGTGGTGGGGACCTGGCCGTCATGCTGTTCAAGCAGCATTCTGCAGGTCTTGATGATATTGGCGGCCTTGGCATTGAACAGCCCGATGGTGCGGATGTATCGCTTGAGGCCTTCCTCACCGAGGTCCACGATGGCCTGCGGAGTATTGGCCACGGGGAACAGCTTGCGGGTTGCCTTGTTGACACCGACATCGGTTGCCTGTGCGGACAGGATGACTGCGACCAGCAACTCGAATGGTGAGTCGTAGCCCAGCTCCGTGGTGGGTTCGGGATCGTGATCGCGCAGGCGGACGAAAAATTCCTGGACCTCGCTGCGCTTCATGATGCCGGAACCGGCTCCCGGGCCGGCGCCTCATTTTTTTGTGAACGCCGGTGAACGTACCAGTTGCGTGCCGCAATCAGCAGACCCAGCCCGATAAACGCGCCGGGTGGAAGTATCGCGAGCAGGAAACCCGGGTGATCGGGAACCAGCGTCAGGGTCACGTTCTGGCCCGCCTCGCCAAACAACAATGATGCATCGGCCAACAGGGTCCCGCGCCCGCTGATTTCGCGCAGCGCACCGAGTAAAACCAGGGTCAGGCAAAATCCCGCGCCGGTCGCAAATCCGTCAACCAGGGCAGCCAGTGGCCGGTGGCGTGACGCAAATACTTCTGCGCGGCCGATGATCGCGCAATTGGTCACGATCAGCGGGATGAATATGCCGAGCACCTGGAACAGGTCGTAAGCCCAGGCCTTCATCAGTAATTCAATCGCGGTCACGACAGAAGCAATGATCAGAACGAACGCCGGAATCCTGATTTCCGGCCGTAATAATCCGCGAATCAATGATACTGAGAGGTTTGAGGCCATCAGCGTGGCCATGGTTGCCAACCCGAGGCCCAGCCCGTTAATCACGGTGCTGGTCACAGCCAGAAGGGGACACAGGCCGAGCAGTATCACCAGGCCTGTGTTCTGGTGCCACAGGCCTTCGGCCATCACGCTTTTCAGGCTGACTTCGTTGCTCATGTTTGCTCGGGTTCCGGGTATGAAAACAGGTACTCGTGCCTGGCTTCGAAATAGCGCAATGCCCGCTCCACGGCTTCGACCACTGCACGCGGTGTGATAGTCGCCCCGGTAAACTGGTCGAAGACGCCGCCGTCACGCCGTACCGCCCAGCCGGCGGGTTCCGGGTTGCCTAGCGAGCGGCCGTTGAAATCCAGTATCCAGTCGCTGCGCTGGTGTTCAATGGGATCCCCCAGGCCGGGGGTTTCGCGGTGAGACACCACGCGTACGCCACTGATGCTGCCGTCCGCATAAACGCCCACCAGGAGCTTGATGTCGCCATTGTAGCCATCCGGCGCCACGACCTGCATGATCACGGCCACCGGTTCCGTGCCGAGCCGGGCCCGGTACACAGTCACGGGTTCTTGTGTCTGGAAAAAAGCCTCATCCGTAATTCGCAGCACATCTTCGTGAAGTGCATTGTCGTAGGCCGAGTCCGGCAGAACCTGGTGCAATTGCTCTAGCACCACGCGCCGTTCCTGGGCCGTAATTCGGTCACGGGTCATGGTGTGCACGACCGCCAGCAAGGCCGTGCCCAGTACAGCAACCAGGCCGAGAAGCGCCGCGCTTCGCCAGATGGATGGATTTTCAGCGCTCATGTGCCGTAAACCCTCGGTCGCGTGTAGCGGTCGATCAGCGGAGCCGCCATGTTCATTAGCAACACGCCGAATGCAATACCGTCCGGGTAACCGCCCCAGCGGCGTATCACGAGTGTAATCACCCCGACACCTGCGCCGAACAACAGGCGCCCCCGGGCCGATGTACAGCCGCTGACCGGGTCGGTGGCGATGAAAAACGCACCGAGGATCAGGGCGCCTGAAAAGATATGCTGCAACGGCACCGGGTTATTGGCCGGGTCAAACAGGTAAGCCGGCAGGCTCAGGACCAGGACACTGCCAATGACGGCGAGCGGTACCTGCCAGGAAATAACGCGCCGGTAGAGCAGGTAGAGTCCGCCCAGCAGGTACCAGTTGGCAATCCATTCCCAGCCAAGGCCTCCAAAATCGCCAAATATCGGGGCCACGCGGATTTCCGGGACCATGCGTCCCGCCTCGATGCCGGTTTTGAGTGTATCCAGTGGCGTGGCCTGACTGATGGCGTCCCAACTCAATGGTGCGGGCAGTGTGCCGCTGAAAATCGCCACCAGTGTCTGCTGCAGTCCCGGTGAAACCTCGGCGATGCCACGCGGCGGCAACCATTGCGTCATGACAGCGGGAAAACTGATCAGCACCACGACGTAGCCAACCATCGCGGGGTTGAACACATTGTGGCCCAGGCCGCCATAAAGGTGCTTGGCCAACACGATGGCAAACAGCATCGCGATCAGTGAAATCCACCATGGCGCCAATGGCGGGATGCACAAGGCGAACAGAACGGCCGTGACTAGCGCGCTGTAATCTCCTAAAAATTTTGCCAGTGGCTTTCCGCGCAGCTTAAGCATGGCTGCTTCGAAACCCAGCGCGAAGGCACTTGCCAAAAGGATCTGGACCAGGATCCCGGGACCGAAAAACCACGCGTGTGCCGCAATGCCGGGCAGCAGTGCGTACAAGACCTGTCGCATGACTCCGGCCACGGTCAGGGGCGCCGGGAGGTGTGGCGCAGGGCCGGTTGAAAAACGCCGCGCGCTCATTCCTCGCTTCCCTGTTCAGTCATGCCGGATTTGCGGTTGCTGGCGCGCTCGACAGCCGCCGCGACCTTTTTTTGTTGCTCACTGCGATTACTCAAGGCCTGTTTGCGCAGCTTGATGCGCTCTCTTTTTTGCTGCTTGATCCTTTCCAGGCGCCGCTCCCGGGCCTCGAAGCGCACCCGTGCGAGGTCGGCCGCCTGTTGATCAAGCGCCTGTTGGCGAAGTTCGTCTTTGCCATAGCGAAACCAGTCCACCAGCGGTATCTGGCTGGGGCAAACAAAATCGCAGCAGCCGCATTCTATGCAGGCATGCAGCCGGTCGGCTTCAGCTTCGGACCACAAGTTGTTGCGTATTTCCCGGTGCAGCTCCTGTGGCAACAACTGGGCCGGGCAGACACGCGCACACTCTCCGCAACGAATGCAGGGCATCTCGTCCTGGGGCGGTGTAACCTGGTCCTCGGTCATAACGAGAATGCAATTGCTGGCTTTGACGATTGGCTCCTGGTCGGATGCCAAGGCATAACCCATCATTGGTCCGCCAACCACCATCCTCGTGGCGGCCTCGGTGTATCCGCCGCACTGTGTCACCAGGTGTGCCACCGGTGTCCCGATCAGAGCCAACAGGTTCCTCGGTTCACGGATACCCTCGCCGGTAACCGTCACGTAGCGTTCGATCAGCGGATGGCCTTCCAGTACGGCATCGGCCACCGCCGCTGCCGTGGCGACATTCTGGCAGACCAGGCCGATGTCGGCCGGCAAACTGCCGAGCGGCACTTCCTGGCCGGTCAAAACCTGGATCAACTGGCGCTCACCGCCTTCGGGATAGATGGATGGAATCTTGACCAGCGACACGTTCTCCGCCCCACTGGCCTCGAGGGCGGTTTCGAAAGCGCGCTGAACTGCACCCATCTGGTCCTCGATGGCGATGACGATTTTTTCTGCGCCACAGGCGTGCCTCAGGATGCAGGAGCCGCGGATAATCCTGTCCGGATGTTCGCGCATCAGCATTTCATCGCAGGAAATATAGGGTTCGCATTCGGCGCCGTTGATGATTAGCGTATGAACGTTTGCTACCCGGCCGCCGGAAGCCTTCTCCGCAGTCGGAAAAACGGCGCCGCCGAGTCCCACCACGCCCGTTTCGCGAATCCTGTCTGACAGCGTCTGCGGGTCCATGGATTTCCAGTCCGGCAGCGTGTCGAGACTTGACCACTGGTCGCGTCCGTCGGGGGATATGATGACGCAGGGTCCGACAAGGCCAGAAGGGTGCGCCATCGGCCGGTTTTCGATGCCCTGGACAGTGCCAGAGGTGGGCGCGTGGATCCTTGCCGACCTTTGCTCGACATTAATCCCCAGAACATCGCCCTTGAGCACCGCATCGCCGGCTTTGACCACCGCCTCGGCAGGCCCACCGGCGTGCTGCTGCAGGGGCACCACCAGGCATTCGGGAAGAGGTGGCCGTTCAACCGGCCGGGTACAGGATATTTTCTTGTTGTGGCGCAGGCGCAGGCCACCGTGAAAATGGTGCAGATGTTCGCCGGCGTTGCGGGTCTGGCGAGTGAGTTCGGGGTATGTCATGCCGGTTCCCGCAGTGCGATCTTGGGCGCGGGCCTTGATCGCCGCCATGTCTCCAGCCGCGGTTCCAGTTCAACCATGTCGATGCAGTCGACCGGGCATGGCGGCAGGCACAGGTCGCAGCCGGTGCAGGCTTCCTCGATGACCGTGTGCATTTGCTTGCTCGCGCCAACGATGGCATCTACCGGGCAGGCCTGGATGCACAGGGTGCAGCCAATACAGGCCTCTTCATCGATGACCGCAACGGTACGCGGTTTTTCAACCCCGTTTTCAGGGTTCAGTGGTTTTGGCTCCCGGCCCAGCAGGTCCGCGAGGGCCCGGATGCCGGCTTCGCCGCCTGGCGGGCACTGGTTGATATCGGCTTCACCGCTGGCGATGGCCTCGGCATAAGGGCGGCAGCCCGGATAACCGCATTGCGCACACTGCGTTTGCGGCAATAACGCATCGATCTGATCCACCACCGGGTCCTGCTCCACCCGGAAACGCCGGGCCGCCCAGCCGAGGCCTAAACCGAACAGGATTCCGAGCAGCGACAGCAACAGAACCGGTGTTGAAATATCGCTCAGCATCGGTCCCTCACAGGTTTGCCAGCCCGCTGAATCCCATGAAAGCCAGTGCCATCAGGCCGGCGGTCAGCAGGCCGATCGGGGCGCCACGGAAATGCAGCGGAACGTCTGCATGCGCAATTCGTTCGCGCATGGCTGCGAACATGACCAGTACCATCCCGAACCCCAGCGCGGCGCCAAAGCCGTACAGCGCCGACTGAAACAGGTTGTGGTGTTCCTGGACGTTTAACAGGGCGACGCCCAGCACTGCGCAGTTGCTGGTGATCAGGGGCAGAAAAATGCCCAGAATGCGGTACAACAGCGGGCTGGTCTTGCGCATCACCATTTCGGTGAGTTGCACCACGACCGCGATCACCAGGATAAAACTGAGGGTGGACAGGTATTCAAGTCCCAGCGGCCTGAGCAGGTATTGGTGTACGAGGTAACTACTGGCCGAGGACAGGGTCAGCACAAACGCTGTCGCCACCGACATCCCCATGGCTCCCTCCAGCTTGGTGGACACACCCATGAACGGGCACAAGCCGAGGAAACGCACCAGTACGAAATTATTGGCCAGAACTGTACTGACCAGTATCAGCAAATACTCGGCCATGACCAGGCGAACAGCCTAGGTGATCCGGGTGCCGGGTTCGGCGCCCTCGTCTGGAGAAAGCAGGTACAGTTCCGCGCCGCCGGGCCCTCCGGCCAGCACCATGCCCTCGGAAGTGCCGAAGCGCATTTTTCTCGGCTTCAGGTTGGCGACCATGACGGTCAGCCGGCCTTCGAGTTCGGCCGGGTCGTAGGCCGACTTGATGCCGGCGAACACGTTGCGGGTCTCGCCGCCGAGATCCAGGGTCAGGCGCAGCAGTTTATCCGCTTCCGGCACCGCCTCGGCGCAGACAATGCGCGCGATGCGCAGGTCCACCTTGCGAAAGTCGTCGATCGTGATCTCGTCTTCCAGGTTCAGGGCGGGCTTGGCGTGGGCGGCCTGCATGGATTCCTTCGAGTCTTCGATCATGGCTTCCACCTTTTTCGGGTCTATGCGGGTCATCAGCGGTTCAAACGTATTGATCTCGCGGCCGGTCAGCGGCGCGCGCAAATCGGACCAGTTATCCACCGGCACACCGAGAAACCGGGATGCCTTCTCCGCCGTGAACGGGATTACAGGCGAGAGGTAAGTGATCAGTACGCGAAACAGGTTGATGCCCTGGGTGCAGATACGGTGGACATCTTCGTGATTGGCTTCATCCTTGATCAGTTGCCAGGGCTTGTGCTCATCGATATAGCGATTCGCCTCGTCGGCCAGTGCCATGATCCGGCGCACGGCTGCCTGGTATTCACGCGACTCGAAATCGCCCGCGATCTCCCGCTCCTGGTCGACAAACCGCTGCCATTGTCCAGCGTCGTGCAACTCATCCGCCAGCCGGCCGCCAAAGGACTTCTGGATAAAACCCGCGCAGCGGCTGGCGATATTGACCAGCTTGCCGACCAGGTCGGAATTGACGCGTGCCACAAAGTCGTCGAGGTTCAGGTCGATGTCACCGGTGCCGGGGCCCAGCTTGGCGCAGAAGTAGTAGCGCAGGCAGTCGGGCGGAAGGTGGTCGAGGTAGGTGCGCGCCATGACGAAGGTGCCGCGCGACTTTGACATCTTGGTGCCGTTGACGGTCAGAAAGCCGTGCGCGTAAACCGCCGTCGGCGTCCGGAACCCGGCGCCCATCAGCATGGCCGGCCAGAACAGCGTATGGAAATACATGATGTCCTTGCCGATGAAGTGATAAACCTCGGCGTCCGAGTCAGGGCTCCACCAGGCATTGAAATCGAGCCCCTCCTGCTCGCAGAATTCCTTGAAACTGGAGACGTATCCGATTGGTGCGTCTACCCAGACATAGAAGAACTTGTCTTTCTCACCAGGAATCTCGAAGCCGAAGTAGGGGGCATCCCGCGTTACGTCCCAGTCGCGCAGACCGTCCGCGAACCACTCCTGCATCTTGCGCACCACGGACAAGTGCATCTTGCCCGAACCCATCCACGCCTCGAGTGCTTCGCG
>JABDJL010000160.1 GCA_013002505.1 Lysobacterales bacterium
TTACGACAAGGGCACCATCAGTAACGTTTTTAAAGTGGTCAGCGAGATTGAGCTGAGCTACGAAAATATCGGCGCGTTCGTCCGCGGCACCTATTTTTACGACACCGAGAACGAACGCGGCGGCCCCAGAGACCGGACCCGGCTCTCGCCAGAGGCGCTTGAACGGGTAGGTTCGGACGTGCGCCTGCTCGACGCTTATAGCTGGATAAACTTTGATGTTGGCGATATGCCCGCGGAAATTCGGGCCGGCCAGCAGGTGCTGAGCTGGGGCGAGAGCACCTTCATTCAGAACAGCATCAATACCATTAACCCGGTTGACGTGAGCGCGATCCGCTTGCCCGGTGGCGAGCTGCGCGAAGCTCTGATTCCGGTACCCATGGTGTCGGGCAATATTGGTCTGACCGAGAATCTCAGCGCCGAAGCTTTTTATCAGCTGCGCTGGGAAGCGACGATTCCAGATCCGACCGGCAGCTACTTTGGTGTGTCGGACATTGGCGCACCGGGTGCTGAATTCGTGATGCTCGGGTTTGGCGCCGTGCCAGAAGGCAACTTCCTCGACGTTCGGCGTTCAACAACGCCGCGGCCGGATGACCAGGGCCAGTTTGGTCTCAACTTTCGCTATTACACCGATTTGCTCGGTGGCACCGAGTTGGGTTTCTATTTCGTGAATTATCACAGCAGACTGCCGATCGCGAGCGGTCGCACCACGGATTTGCAGGGATTCGGCAACGCCTGGGCCGTGGGCACGGGCGCGACCTGCCTGTCGGGCGGCTGCGTACCGTTAGGCGTGCCGGCGGGTGATCGTAATGCTGCCATTGCGGCAGCCGTGGCCCGGGGTCAGGGCGAGATCCTGGGCAAAGGCGGCAGCATTGATGCCGCGGTAACCGGCGAACTGACGGCAGTGGCCACCACGGTGGTGGACGGCCTGCTGGCAGGGCAAATCAGCGCCGGTGATGTGCCCAACCTGGTTACTGACCAGGTGGCGGACGGCTCGGCCTATTTCACCGAGTATCCCGAAGACATCAAGCTCTACGGCATCAGTTTTAATACGACCATTGGTAATACGGCAGTGCAGGGCGAATACTCGTTCCGTCAGGACGTGCCGCTGCAGGTCGATGATGTCGAAGTGTTGTTTGCGGCGCTTTCGCCACTCGGGCAAATTAACCCGGCCGCCAGCGTGTTCGGCATCTTTGGGCAGCTCGGCAACTTCGACGTCAATACCCGCATCAATGGTTTCAAACGCCTTGATGTCAGCCAGGCACAGTTTACCGCCACGCACATTTTCCCGCGGCGCTTCGGCGCCGACCAGCTGGTGGTGCTCGGAGAGTTCGGGTTCAACTGGGTGCATGACATGCCCGCCAAGGACATGTTGCGATTTGAAGGCCCGGGTACTTACATCAGTGGCAACGGGCCGCTCGCTGCAACGGGGGCCGTGCATTCACCGACAGCCATCGGTGTAATCGAGGATCCCAGTCATTTTGCGGACGATTTTTCCTGGGGATATCGCCTTATCGGCGCTTTGCGATACAACAACGTGTTCAAAGGAATTAACCTCGCACCCAACATTGCGTGGAATCATGACGTGTCGGGTGTTTCCCCCGGACCGGGCGGAAATTTCCTAGAAGGAAGAAAGGCTTACACGCTGGGCCTCAATGCGTCTTACCAGTCGAGCTGGGAAGCTCAACTGAAGTTTACGAACTTTTTCGGAGCAGATCGGTATAACTTGGTACACGACCGCGATTTGATTTCGCTCGTCGTCAAGTATTCGTTCTAAACCCAGGAGATATACATGATGCTTGAAAAAGCAAAGATTACTTTTGCCGCTGCGCTGCTGACAATGGCGCTGGCCGCACCTGCGGCCGCCAAGCTGTCACCCGAGCAACTGGCGCGACTCGGAACCGACCTGACGCCCATGGGCGCGATTCGGGCCGGCAACGAGGACGGCACGATACCGACCTGGGAAGGCGGAATCACTTCAGCGGCCGACGCTGGCTTTCCCGACTTCAAGTCGGGCGGTCATCATCCGGATCCGTTTGCAAGCGATCAGGTCCAGTTCAAGATCGAAAAGTCGAACATGGCTCAGTACGCCGATAAGTTGACCGAGGGTCACAAGGCAATGCTGAACGCCTACGATTCGTTTTTCATGAATATTTACCAGACCCGACGCAGCGCAGCTTTTCCCGAGCGCATCTACGAAGCGACTCGACAGGCCGCAGCAACCGCTGAGCTGGGACCTGGTGGCAATGGTGTGACCGGCGCGATTTCTGCGGTGCCTTTTCCGATTCCTGCCAACGGCCTGGAAGCGATCTGGAACCATATCCTCCGATATCGCACGGTCAATGCAGCGCGCAATATCGGCCAGGCTGCTGTGACGCGCAGTGGCGACTACACGCTGGTGAAATTCCAGGACGAGTTCAAGGGCGTGTTTTTTGAACCGGGTATGAAGGAAAGCGACCTGAACAATGTGATCCTTTACTTCCGTCAGAAAATTACTGCGCCTGCGCGCCTTGCCGGGCAAATCCTGCTGGTGCATGAGACGCTGGATCAAAATCAGGAGATCCGCAAGGCCTGGCTGTACAACCCGGGTCAGCGGCGGGTTCGCCGGGCGCCCAACGTGGCCTTTGATAACCCGCGTGACGGCTCCGATGGTTTGATGACCAGTGACCAGTTCGACATGTACAACGGCAGCCCTCAGCGTTACAACTGGAATCTGGTAGGGCGTAAGGAAGTGTATGTGCCCTACAATAATTACAAGTTGCACAGCAACAGCCTCACTTACGACAATATTTTAAAACCGCTGCACATCAACCCTGAGCTGGCCCGCTACGAGTTGCACCGCGTTTGGGTCGTGGATGCGACGCTCAAAGATGGCACCCGTCATATTTACAAGCGTCGTACCTACTACATTGA
>JABDJL010000171.1 GCA_013002505.1 Lysobacterales bacterium
CCGTGGAAGTGTCCAGCCGTAATGACTGGCCATCAGCCATACGCAGCGCAACTCGTCCGTCTTGCCCGGTGCTTATTACGGCCCCAGCCTTGACATGGCTGGCATCTGTCAGGGGGCTTCCTTCGACCATCACCGTACCGACCACGCGATCGACTTTGGCCAGGTTGCCGGCCGGACCGGCATCACGCTGATTCCAGAGTATCGTGACCAGGCCCGCCACCATGAGCATGCTTGCAGCCACGGCAAACCTCGTGAATCGGTTTGGACGTGCCGCTTGACGTTGCTCTGCAACCACCTGCTCCCAGTGCTCCAGCACCTTTTTGTGGGCACGGTCAAAGCGCTCGGGCGCAACCGCTTCCCGAGCGCCGACGTGGCGGATCAATTTGCCGACCTCGTCGACAGAACCTTTGTTGGCATCACTTTTTTGCTTGAAATCATTCATGGCGTTACTCGAATACGGAGGCGAGCTTGTCCTTCCCACCCCCCAACTTGTGTTCTTCGGCGACCAGGGACTCGAAAGCCTCACGGAATGCTGCGCGGGCCCGGGTCAGGATGGATTCCGTGGCTTTCTCGCTTTTTCCGATACGGCTGGCGATCGCGCGCACCGAATCGCCGTGCACGTATTTGCGCTCGAGCGCATCGGCGTACAAGGATGGAAGATAATCGAGGGTTACCAGCACCAGCCTGCTCAGTTCCTGCTGGTAAGCCGCGACATCCGGGTCATTTCGGGTCGTGCAAAGCAGTGACTCAAGGGCCGCACGAACCGACGGGTCTTCCTCGCGCAATTCGGTATCGCCCTGTGCGCGCCCCCTGGCCTTGACCTGGCGGGAGATTTCGTAACGGGTGAACGTACACAGCCATGAAAACAATGGCGCCTCACCACGATAAGTCGACATCTTCGACAATGCCTGGCACAGCACGGTTTGCGCGGTTTCCTCGGCAAGGTCGTGGTCGTACCCAAGCCGAACCAGGGCGAAGCGGTAAATGCGCGGAAAGTAGTTATTGAAGAACAGGTCGAAGGACGCCCGGTCACCTTTCAGTAACCTGGCTGCAAGTTTCTTATCCGCGTGTTGTGGCATGTCGTTAGTCATGTTCAGCGGTAAGAGGCGCCGAGCAACAAAAATCCTTCGTTCCACGGCGCAGCTAATCCTACCGGTACAGTCATCTGCTACTCAATCCCGATTGCCAAACTGCCAACGCAAGCCGAGCGATGCCTGGTCAACGTCAAGGTTGTCCAGTTGATAGCGTGTCCAGCCTGCCGTGACGGAAAGGCGGTCACTGGCCCGGTACTCAACGCCGATGCCGGCGAATACCTCGCTTCCGGAATCAGAATCACGCAAAGATGATACCTGCGTTTCGGCGTCCCACCACAGGTAGCCGGCGCGGCCGCTCAAACCAAACTTATTCGTCAAGGGCCAGCGAAAGACCAGTCCCAGTTCAAGACCGTGCGCCTCAGCCGCGACACTCAAACCCGGAAAAGTGGCACTGACCGCGCCGAAATCAGCGTATCCCACCTCGATCGCCACCCATGGATTCCACGAGTAACCCAGCGCCACGCGCCAACTGGACGCCGAATCGTCAAGGTCGAAAAAAGTGCCGTTGCTGTCCAGCGACTCGTCTATGTGGGCCTGGCCCAGGTCGACCTGGCCATAAAAACCCGGCTGCTCGGCGGCCACCAGGCTTCCGCTGGTGCACAGGGCTGTCACCAATACACCGCTTATGATCCATGAATTTGCTGGCATCGTGGCCTCCTTGGGATTTGAGATGAATGTGCCCGTAGGAGCGCCGCACTCAGAAATTTCCTTCTGTTGGCCCGGAGAATTTCTGTATGCCTTTGTATTAAAGATATTTTATCGATAAGCGATTTTAAGCTGCCTGGCACGGTTCTGTTTCATCCGGCAGTGAAGTGTTGCAACACACCGGGCCATCGGCGAATCTGTCCGGAATGACGCCTAAACCCATGACCATTGTTGAACAGGCCCGCTGCTGTACCTTGTGCAGCGAGGAGCTGCCGCTGGGGCCGAGACCCGTTTTCCAGGTGCATCCCGATGCACGCTTGCTGATCGCCGGGCAGGCGCCAGGACTCAAGGTGCACCAATCCGGCGTTCCTTTCGACGATGCCAGCGGCGACCGTTTACGCAGCTGGCTGGGCATTGACCGGAAAACTTTTTACGATGCGCGCAGCGTTGCCATACTGCCGATGGGTTTTTGCTATCCCGGTAAAGGTAAGTCGGGTGACCTGCCGCCGCTCAAGATATGCGCCCCAACCTGGCGGCAAACCCTGCTCGATGCCATGCCAAATATTCAATTAGTGCTGGTTATTGGCCAATATGCGCTGAACTGGCACGTGCCGGACTTCACCGGTAATCTCACCGAGGCAGTGAAACAGCGAGTGGGTCCGGAACGCGTGCTGGTTTTACCCCACCCCAGTCCGCGCAACAATATCTGGCTCAAAAAAAATGCCTGGTTTGAACAGGAGCATTTACCGGCCCTGCGGTGCAGGGTTGAAGCAGCGCTCGGGTGAATCCGGGTCGCAGACGGTCTTTACTGTCTCAGGTCAATGGCGCCGAGCAAGTTCGAAAAGTCATCGGTCCAGGCGGTGCCTTGAGCAGGGATCTCCTCCCACCAGCCTTCCAAGGGCGCCTGCTCTCCAGCGCTCAACATGACCCAGCGCGAAGCGCGTGAGCCCGTGGCCAGGGCCTCGTTGTCAGGATCGTATTCCCACAGCCAGGCATGCAGGCCAGCAGCCCTGGCTGTCGCGCCGACAACCGGCGCCAGGTTCAGGTGACGGTTGCTGATGTGCATCAGAACGGGCCCGCCACCAGTAACCCCCCGATATAGTTCGAACGCCTCGCGTGTCAGCAGGTGCACCGGGATGGCGTCCGAACTGAATGCGTCGATGAACAGGACATCGTGCTGTGCGGAACTGCGCTGCAAACTGAGCCTGCCATCCCCGATAACGGTCTTGACTGATGCGCGCGCATCGGCGAGGTAGGTAAAAAACCGACGCTCGCGGGCGGCCTCCAGCACGGCCGGATCAATCTCGTAGAACACGATATCGTCAACGGGCCGCCCGGCGGCCGCCATTGCACCCACTCCCAGCCCGACTATGCCGATTGAAAGCGGCGATCCGTCCGCCTGCAGTTCAATAATGGCCGAACCCGCCGGCCCGTCCGGATGGTAGTAACCCTGGGCGATGCGTGGGATTTCTTCCCTCTGGCTGCCATGAATGGTGGTGCCATGAAACATCGTGGACTCGGAATCAATTTGTTGGATTCTCAAGACACCGAAAAAGGAACGATCCTGCAGCACGGTGCCCTCCGGTCGCACCACCACGCCAGCCAGGAGCAGCAATGAAATCACCAGGGCATAATGCCTGGGCCGCTCCAGCATGATGAAGGCAAGCAGGCCGGCAACACCGGCGAGCAGGCGTGCCAGCTGTGCATTGGATTCGATGAAGTCACTGATTGCGACCTGCCAGCCGGCCAGCGCCGCCAAAACAAGGCAAACGCCGATGGTCGCGTAGATTGCGACTGGCCAGGCGCGCAGGTGGGCGAGCAGTCCGCGCGACTGGGTATCGGCCGGCAAGGCCAGCAGCGCAATCGCTATGGCCAGCGGATATTCGTAAATGGCATCGAACAGGAATGGCGCAACCAGCACCACGAACATACCGCCGAGCGCCCCGCCCAGTGACAGGTACACGTAAAACTCGGTCAAGGAGGCGGCCTGCGGCCTCGCTTCGTAAAGCCGCTGATGTAATACCAGGGCCAGTGACGTGAATAATGCAAGGTGCACAATTACCACCAGTGGCAACGGTACCGGCATCCGGAACAGCGACAGGGCAGCGGGAATAACCAGCAAGCGCGCGACGCGTGCAGCGACCGGTGCGATGCGCGCGCCAAAATTTCCGAAAGTGATGATGAAGGTTGCCAGGTACAGGGTCAGTGGCACAATCCACAGCAAGGGGAAAGAGGCAATCTCGTCACCGATATGCCGCGTTGAGCCAAGCAGCAGAACGGACGGTATGGCCGCAAACGCCATCCATTTCCAGCGTTGTGGCCATCGAATACCGGTTTTCGCTGCCTCGCCGCGGGCCGGCGGCGCGTTACGGGTCAGCGCTGAGCAAAACGCCAGCAGCAGCAGGAATACACCGTAGGCCAACGCCCAGCCGGCCGCCTGCTGACGCAAACCAACCATGGGCTCGAGCAGCAGCGGATAAGACAGCAGAGCGATCACCGAACCTGCATTACCGGCGGCATACAGCGCATAGGGGTCGGTGTTGTCAGTGCGCGCATGGGCAAACCAGTGCTGCAGGGTCGGGCTGGCCGTGGCAAGCGCGAAATACGGCGCGCCGACCATCACGGCCAGCACCCCTATGGTCCAGATGGTCGGGTCCCCGGAGTCTGGCGGCGCCCATTCCGCGGGCAAGGCAATGGGCAACGCCACCAGTGGCAACAACATGACCAAGGCATGCAGGTAGCGGTGATGCGAAATTCTCAACCAACGCAGCGAGCCATGGGCGTACAGGTACCCTGCAAGCAGCAGCAATTGGAAAAATACCATGGCCGTGTTCCAGACCGCCGGTGATCCGCCGAGCCCGGGCAACAGCATTCGCACGACGATGGGTTGCACGACAAACAGCAACGCCGATCCCAGGAATGCGGCTACCAGGAAAACCAGCCTTGTCATACCGTTCCAGTCACTTTCACTGCTGGTGGATTAATCATTGGGTCCTCGTTGCCGCGCGCCCTATTATTGCGGTGAGCGACAGGAAAGCAAAGCACGCTTTTCAGCACCTTGAACTGAGCGCAGTAAGCATGACCTGAATCAGCCGGCTCTGAAGCTTCAGGCCATAAGATGCAATTGAAGGAATCAATTGAGGGTCTGGACATGAATTTCCGATCATGGTGTGTTGCAAGCATAAGCTGCTTTCTGTTCACGGTGGCACAGGCACAGGAACAGCCCTCCCTGCCGGGCAAGGACCTTGAACCGGTCAGCGTTGAATCGGTCCAGCCGCTGGTTGAAATATGTGAACAGTGCCACGGACCCGGTGGCCAGTCAGAGCGTGACGATGTGCCGTCAATAGCCGGTACACCCGCCGAGGAAATACTGGCCCAACTGGAGCGGTTCTACTACTACGAACGCCATTGTCCGTCGGTCGATTACGAAGGGCCCAATGGACAGGTCAATCGCCAGAGTATGTGCGACATCACCAACGCCCTGGACAAGCAGGAAGCGCTGGCCCTGGGTAGCCATTTCGAACACGCCCGGGACGCAGCCAGCCAGGAATAGCGCACTGCAAAGCATCTTAGCCTCTTGCCAGCCTGTGGATTGCTGGCGCCGGGGATTCTTCTTCATGGTTTTTTAATCTAAGCCGTCTTGTCGCCCGTTCTGGAATTGTTCAGAATTCACGTTGTCACACCCTCTGCCTGGCACCCGCTTTCCCACCAGGGTCGCTACAGGTGAAATCGAATCAATTCGGCCCGCTCGACGGCCATGTCCGAATAATGGAGCCCCCAAAATGAGATATCTGATTGCCCTAGTGACCGCATTAACCCTGGTCCTTTCCGCCTGCACCACGGTCAATCCTTACACGCGTGAGGAACAAACCAGCAAGGCGGCCAAGGGATCCGCCATTGGCGCGGCGGCAGGCGTTGTGGCCGGCCTGATCACCGGCGACGGCTCAAAGGAGCGCAAGAAGCGCGCTTTGATCCTGGGTGGCGTCGGCGCCATCGCAGGCGGAAGTGTCGGGGTTTACATGGATCAGCAGGAAATGAAGCTGCGCCAGAGGCTGGAAAATTCCGGCGTCAGCGTGACCCGCAGCGGCGACCACATCACGCTTAACATGCCTGGCAATGTCACTTTTGCGGTGAACAGCGCGGACATCAACCAGGCGTTTTACGATGTACTCGATTCGGTGGCGCTGGTGCTGAACGAGTATGAAAAAACACTGGTCGAGGTGGCGGGACATACCGACAACACCGGCACCGACGAGTACAACCAGCAACTGTCGCAGAAGCGGGCCGCCAGCGTAGCCGCCTACCTGCGTTCACGCGAGGTCATGGGTGACCGGCTGATCGAAGTCGGTGGTGGAGAAAACTACCCGGTGGCCGATAACGATACCGCCCAAGGCCGTCAGCTGAACCGCCGGGTTGAAATCACAATTGTTCCGGTTACCGCCTGAAACAGGCCGTATACGAGCAGGGGCCGCCCGGCCCCTGTTTCAGAAATAATTGAAGTTAATCGTCACCCTGCAATGCGCGTTGGTGGTGTTGGTGCTGTTGTGATCGAGGTGAGGCCGGAAAAACAGCATGCGGTTCCCAACGCTGTCGAACTTGGTGCCATCGTGCAGGCGGGTAAAGCCATTGCAGGTATTAACCATGAACAGCATGCCCTTGGCGTCCTCCCAGGTATTATCATGGTGTGGCGCATGCTCAAAGAACTGACTGTCGCGCGGGTACAGGTTGGCTTTGCAGCGCTGCAGCGCTCGCAGGTTTGGCGTACGCTCCAAAATTGGCCCCATGATCAATGGACACCACTTGGACAGCGGGGTTGAGAAGAACAGCAGACTGGTGAAATAGATATGTTCTTCTTCGGGTTTGCCGCCGGTGATTTCCTTGCCGACAACACCCGGTGTGAAATTCCAGGGAAAATGTTCCAGGTAAGGATCTGCCGCGATTTCCGCCTGGGCGTAGCTATGCTTGCCGCTGCCGGTCAACACGCCCCGTATCTTGGCATAAATGTCATTGGGCAGAAAATTATCAATCAGGGTATAGCCCTTCTCGTTAAATTCCCGCTCATTGAAGCGTTCGTTGGACGCCACGTAGCCGGTAGGCCTTGGTGTTCGGATCACGTTAAGAATCTCCAGTAAGCCGTGTTCACAACATTATCGGAACATAGTTTGCAGGTGCGGTGAATTATAAACCACCCGGCGCGTGTTCAATATCGACCGAATTTTATCACCACAGGGCGGCTACAGAAGCGTGGCCATGTGTGACAAATATCTGACTACAAATGGATTTATCCGCCGATCATGTAAAATGCTCAACCTTCAGTACCGGCCAGGAAATGGGAACCCATGCAAAGCACGTCTATTGGCTTTTTTTACACACTGATTTTGTCGGCGCTATTGCTTGTTTTGCCGGTGCAGCCGGCAGTGAGCGACGACGGACCGCGGAACCTGAAAATTCTCGGCTGGGTCGAAAATGCGTACCTGATCGAGCCGGATTTCGAACTGAAAGCCAAGCTGGATACCGGTGCGCTGACCTCTTCGCTGGACGCACGCATCATCAAGAAGTTTCGGCAATACGGTAAACGCTGGGTGCGATTTGCAGTTCGCAACCCCGATACCGGCGAAGAAACGGTGCTGGTGCGCGAACGCGAACGCACCATCGGCATCGTCCAGCACGAAGGTGACAATGAAATCAGGCCAACCGTCAAAATGGCCGTCTGCATTGCAGGCATCGAACAGCTGATTGAAGTTAGTCTCGTCAACCGGTCGAGATTTAAGTATCCACTGTTGCTGGGACGACGTACGCTGGAAAACATCGCCATCATTCATCCAGGGGAAACGTTTATGGCTGAGTCGAAATGCAAGGCACCACCCTCGCACTCAGATGAAATCGAACCCAGGCCACAGGGCGTGGCAGCCGAGGAAGAGATCGATGATGCCGGTGAAGGTGACTGCATCGAACAACTCTCCGCCGAAGACGACTCGGCCTGACCGGTGAAGCGCGCCGTCCACGGCATGGTCCTCGCCCTGGTGCTGATCGCGCTGGGTCTGGGACTGTTCGCATGGAAAGTGAGCTCTTTCGGTTTTCCGGTGAAACCCGAAGAGACCAGCGAGGTCTGGGTCGTCCAGGCACACGTGGCGGTCGATCCGGGCGCCGGTTCACTAAAAGTTTCAATGCAATTGCCGACCCGTACGCCCGGCTACGGGCTGAGCGACGAACACTTCATTTCACGCGGCTTTGGCCTGGCGGTGGACGACAAACCGTGGCAGCGCACCGCTACCTGGGCCATCAGGCGCGCCGGCAGCGAACGATCGCTGTACTACCGCGGCGTTTATTTCCACGATGAAAATCGCCAGGAAATTGCCCCCCGACCCCAGTTTCCCAATCCCCCGCTTTTACGCGAGCCTTTCCAGACCGCTTTGCTGGAGATAGTTGACGAGGTGCGCCAGGAATCGGCCGACATCGCATCATTCACGACCAGTGTGCTGGTGCGCCTGAACGACCCGGCACCGGAAGACAACCTCGCCCTGTTCGTTGAAGGTCCGCTAAAACTGGACAAGGCCCACATTGCCCAATTGTTGCTGTCCGGCGCCCGCATACCGGTTCTGACCATCCAGGGAGTGCGCCTGACCGATGACTCCAACAACGCCCCGATTCAGACGTTTATCGCTGCCCACGATGGCGAACAGTGGTTGTACTTCGACCCCGAGACCGGCGATTCAGGCCTGCCTGGCGACTTCCTGGTCTGGTGGACCGGTGACGACCCCTTCGTCTCTGTCGAGGGCGGACGCCTGGTAAATTCCGAAATCAGCGTCAAGCGGCAGGCAGTGAGTTCGCTGTCCCTGGCCACCGAGCGTGCCGAGCTGCATGGCTCCCGCATTGTCGAGTTCTCCCTGATGTCGCTACCGATTAACATCCAGTCCGTCTACGAGGTCCTGTTACTGGTGCCGCTGGGCGCATTCATTATCGTGCTGCTGCGTAATGTCGTGGGTGTGCGCTCATTCGGCACTTTCATGCCGGTCCTGATCGCACTGGCGTTTCGTGAAACAGAGCTGCTTGCCGGCTTCCTGCTGTTCGTGACGATAGTCGGCGTCGGCCTGACATTCCGTTTTTACCTGGAGAAGCTGCGCTTGCTGCTGGTGCCCAGGCTGGCGGCCGTCCTGATCATCGTCGTGCTGTTGATGGCCGTGGTCAGCGTGATCAGTCACCAACTCGGCGTGGAGGCCGGCCTTTCGGTGGCCCTGTTCCCGATGGTCATCATCGCGATGGTTATCGAGCGCATGTCCATCGTCTGGGAGGAACACGGTCCGGCCAATGCGATGCTTGACGGTGTCGGCAGCCTGGCGATCGCGATTATCGCTTACCTGGTCATGGGAATTGACCTGTTCGCCTGGTGGGTCGTGGTATTCCCTGAATTGCTGCTCGTGGTGCTGGGACTGACGATTGCACTGGGCCGCTACACCGGCTACCGGTTGACCGAGTTGTTCCGTTTCAGGGAGGCAGTCAGTTGAGAGCCCTGTTCAGCGACTGGGGCAAATTGAAGGCATCGGGCGTGCTGGGCCTCAACGCCCGTAACGGCGACTACATCATGCGCCTCAACCCGCGCCGCAACTACCCGCTGGTGGACGACAAGGTGCTGTGCAAGAAAGTGTTGCTGGAACATGGAATGCAGGCCCCGGAACTGATCGGCGTGATCACCAGGACCGGCGATTCCGAAAAGCTTTCGGAAATACTTCGTGGCGAACAGCAGTTTGTCATCAAGCCCGCCAACGGCAGTGGCGGGGACGGCATCCTGGTCATTGTCGGGATCGTCAATGACCTGTACCGAAGCGTGGATGGACGCCTTTTTGACGGCGGAAATGTCGCCCACCACCTGACCAACGTGATCAGCGGCCTGTACAGCCTTGGCGGCCAGCCGGACCATGCCATGCTGGAAGCACTGGTCAAATTTGACCCGGTTTTCGACCAGATTGCTTTCCAGGGCGTACCCGATATCCGCGTCATCGTATTCCAGGGCGTGCCCGTCATGTCCATGGTGCGCCTGCCAACGCGCCTTTCTCATGGCAAGGCCAACCTTCACCAGGGTGCGATTGGCGCCGGAATCGCCCTGTGCACCGGCCAGACCACGGGCGGCGTGTTGGGCAACCACCGGGTAACAGAACACATTGATACCGGCGCTTCGATCGTCGGGTTTACGATTCCGCACTGGCAGAAAATCCTCGAAATGTCCGCCCGCTGCTACGAGGCTGTCGGTCTCGGCTATCTCGGCGTTGATGTCGTGCTGGACCGGGAACGTGGTCCGCTGATCCTGGAACTCAACGCGCGTCCCGGCCTGAATATCCAGATCGCCAATCGCACCGGCTTGCGCCAGCGCATGGAGCGCGTTGAAGCCGCCGGCGTCAAGGACGCCCCCGCCGAGGAACGCGCCTCCTGGGCTTGCAGTCATTTCAGGCGATAGTTCCCGGGACGGATTTCTTCACCGGCTAAGCCAGGACGCCGTCAGTATGACTGAGTCCACGGCGCCATGGAGCACAATCAACGGCCACAGGTTTCCCCTTGACCGGTTCAGGTAGTACCAGCCGAATATCAGGCCAATGGTGCCGGTCATGATCATCCCCGAGGCGCCTTGCGAAGCATGCAGTGATCCGAACCAGGCCGCCTGGAGCAGGATTGCCAGCCAAGTGCCCTGGCGCTCACTGCCGGCCAACACCAGCAGGCGATCGAGAACAAAGCCCCGGAAAACGGTCTCCTCACCAAACGCGATGAGCACCCAGGTCACCACGGTGATATCGAGCAGGAATGTCCACAGACCCGCAGGCAATTCGCTGACCGCACTGGCTGTTTGGGGTGGACCGAACAAGGCGACACCCACAAATCCGCCCACGAGCCAGGCCCCGGCGAACCAGGGCAACAGGCGCAATGCCTGCTGCAACAACATGCGCGCAGGTGGAATCGGCCCAAGTCCAATCTGCCCAGCACCCTGTCGGCGCAGCTTCAATATCACAAATACGGTCAACAAAGCCACGGCCATGGTGATGGCGCCAACATTCTCGATTCCGATGAAACGCAGCGACCATGCCGCCATAATCACCGCAACCAATACCGCGAGGTCAAGCAACGCGCTGGGTTTCGATTGGGGCATATTTTTTAACATCACTTGCTATCACCATTTATTAGAATTAGAATCTTATTCTATAATATGATCAAATTCAATCAGGACAACCAACCGGCCGTGCGCCCTGCCCGGCAGGCACGCAGCGCCAAGACCCGTGACGCCATTCTCAAGGTCGTGGAGCGCCGAATCCGGGACGGCTCCTTTGAAACCGCCACGGTTCAGCAGATCGTCAACGAAGCGAACTCTTCTGTTGGCGCGTTTTATGGGCGCTTTTCAGATAAGACCGCTGCTTTGTACAGTTTTTACGAAGATCGCTGCGAGGCGCTGGAATCCAGTGTTGCAGAGTTGTTCAAGCCCAAACCCGCTGACGATGTCGCTGCCGTGCTGGCCCGGTTCATCGACTTCATGGTCAGGCACACGATGAAAAATGAACCCTTTTTGCGCGCCAGCCGGCCCTATTTTTCATCCGCCAAGGAAACGCCCTTCCAGTTGCGCGCCAGGCAGCTCAATTCACGTTTGTACCAGCACTTGCTCGGCGTGCTCCAGCGCCATCGCGAAGATTTCGGTCACCCTGAACCGGAAACCGCCGCCTTGTTCCTGCTGGCATTGATCGGAGGGCTGACGCGGGACGCACTGCTGACCGGCAAAAAGCTCACCCGGCAGAAGATGTACGCCGAGGCCTTTATATCTGAACTTGAGCGCGCTGTGTTTGGTTATCTGGGCGTCAGCAGCCAGCCTGAACAGTTTCACTCTTCCAGGTAACTGAGATCCGCTTCATTTTCTTCGATTTGTT
>JABDJL010000001.1 GCA_013002505.1 Lysobacterales bacterium
GACCCTGAAATATACGTACACCGCATCGGCAGAACCGGGCGCGCAGGGGAAACCGGCAGGGCTTTGAGCCTGTTCACTGAAGCCGAACAGGTACGGGTCAAAGGAATCGAAGAATACCTGTCAACACCGGCCATCCAGGATGTTCCAGCCTCGTTGGACCGCGAAGCTTCCTTCACCATGAAAGCGCCCATGGAAACAATCCAGATTGATGCGGGCCGAAAACACAAGATACGCCCCGGGGATATCCTGGGCGCCCTGACCGGCGATGCCGGCTTGGAAGGCGCGCAAATCGGGAAAATCGATATCTTTGAGATGATGAGTTATGTCGCATTGGATCGTAACGCGGTGCGCCAGGCCATGAGCTACCTGTCAAACGGCAAGGTGAAGGGTCGCAACGTTCGCGCGCGCCAGGTGGGTAAAAAGGAAAAGGCATGACCAATAACGATATTCTCAGGCGCATCCGCTACACCCTGGATATGGGTGACGATCAGGTCATCGAAGTATTTGCACAAGGCGACCTCGAGGTCACCCGCGAGCAAGTCTGTAACTGGTTAAAAAGAGAAGAAGACCCGGATTACCGAAAGCTTAAGGACCCGGTTTTTGCTGCGTTTCTCAATGGTTTGATCAACGCAAGACGGGGCAAGAAAGAGGGTGCCCCGCGACCGGTAGAGCAGCAGCTGGACAATAACGCGATACTGATGAAGCTGAAAATTGCCTTTAACCTGCAGGCACAAGAGCTCCAGGCGATCATGAAGTCGGGTGGCCTGAGCCTGAGCAAACATGAGTTGAGCGCCTTCTTCAGAAAGGCCGGCCACAAACACCACCGTGAGCTAAAAGACCAGGGTTTGAGGAGTTTTCTGAAGGGAATTCAAAAAACGTATCGAGGCGCATAAAAGATATTTGGGAGTTTTTACTCTGACCCCAAATATTTACCCCAAATATTTTGCGGCGCCACCCACCCGGGCAGTTGACTCAGTCAATTACATTATTGGGGTCAATTGTCCGGAGCAATAATAATCCGGATGATTTTCTTGCCTTCCAGCCCCTGTCTGTCGGTTGCACTGAATACGATTTCGTATATGGCCCGATTCTGATCAGCGGGGAAATCGAATACGGCTAGCGTTGAGGCCTCAACCGGCTCTAAAGGCGGCCCGCCAGGCATCACAGGAGTAGCTGTCCAGCGCAGGACCAACTCGGAATGAGGGCTCTCTGTATCGCTGACTGTTCCCCGAAAGGTGACCTCGCCCGGAGCAAAGGTACCGCCAAAAACACCCGGGTTCGAGAGATGGTCCGGTGCCCCAATCGTCACCCTTGGCGTTGTATTTCCTTGATTCTCCGCAACGCTTATTTTCCGCGTTGCCTCGCTCTGAGCGCCGGCTCCGTCGGTTGCAGTCAACTTCATTACCCAGCTGCCCGGTTGTGGGAAGTTGCCAAACGCCTGCCGGCCAGACCCAATCCACGAAAATGAGCCGTTTTCCGGCTGAATCCACCAGTTGAGTTGGCTGCCGGAAAGCATCCCTTCGTCCCGATCGTATACCTTTCCCTCAAATATCACTATGCCACCGGCAATTACGGTGTCGTCAGTTCGGGGCTGAACCAGAACCGGAATCTGTGGCGGCCGATTGGTGACTTCCACATCCACGCTCGCCTTCGAGCTCAGCCCTCCTGAGTCCCTTGCAATAAAATCAATGGTGTGGAGTCCGGGGCTCAGTCCGGTTGTGCAACGCGTTATTTCCAATGGCCCGGAACTGTCAATACTGGAATCGGGCGCCTCAAAAAGCCCATCGAGTGAAGAGCTCATCCGCATTTGGGCGGCGGGTATGACGGAATCCTCATCCTGGGTTATGACGCCCCTGAAGCAATGGTTGTGGCCCCACACCAGTTGATCGCCGCCCAACGAGGTCAGGGACACTCTCGGGTTTATATTGCCGCAAGCCTGCTTGCTCAATAACAGGGTTTCATCAAAAGCATTGACGGTAAGGCGATGATCCACACCCATTCCCGGTTGCAGGGAGGTCCCCAAATGCATGTTATTAGTTCCTGACGAACGGTTTTCTTCCCCCGGCATCTGAAAACTCATGTCTGCATTGCCGTAGTGGCTGACCTGACCGGATGTAGTCAATTTAAAACGACTGTCACGCGCTTCAAAGCTGCCAATGCCGTAAAGCTGTCCTCGGCTTCTGCCATCAAAATGTTCCAGCGCCAGGCGTGCATTGGTCAAGTCGGTGCAAACGGTTTTATGACGAATGGTTTTGCCCAGTACTTTTATCGGTACTCGCCGGCAGGGCCGGATTTTCCCGACCTGGCAATAGGTTCCTTCAAACCGCTCATCACGTGTCACTGCAGGTGGCGCAGTGGAAATCGAGAGGGCATTTGCATGGACCCAGTTTCCGAAATCCAAGTTTGGAACTCTGAGAAGGCCATTATTCGGGTTCATCGTTATATTGCTCGCACCCTCGAATAGTGCGCTGTAAGCGTCACAAGTCCGCTGCGGTGAGGACCGCCGAAGGGGCTCCGGAATATTGTAAGGATCGTGTGCACTGGTGAACTGAATTTCGGGGTTTGCATCGCCGGCCGTGCCGAATACGCTGGCAATGATGGTTACTTCCTGAGCGCTGCCTTCTGCATCAGGGGCATTCAACTGTGCTTCAGGCGGATCAAGGCTGCTGATCGCTCCGGAAACGGCTACGTATTCATATCGATCTCTGTTCTGTTTCTCCCTTGCTGCCAGGCAACCGGTCAACATGGTACCCACTCTTAAGTCTTCATCATTGGGCATCTGCAAGTCCAGACGAATGGCGATTAATAAGTCGCCTGAGTCCGGGTCGAAGTATTCGCGGCTACCGGTAAAGTCAAAGTTGGGGAGATCTTCTTCCGGCAGATCTTCCATTTCCATTTCCTTTGAAGATTCCGCTGAAAAAATAATCCAACAAGAAAGTGAAAAAATCATCAAAAACGGCAAAAGCAGACGGTAGGTTAGTCGCGCGTTTTTAGTGCTCATTGTCGTATCATCCGGTGCAGGCCACCCAGCCCTTTGACTTCAATTTCGGTGGCGCTGACCACTTGCACCACCACGCCTGAACGGGTTCCGTCACGGTAAAGTACCTGGCCGCTCAGGCGGCCGTCTGGACCTTCGCGACCAGTAAAGCCGACCGGACTGCCTAATACCTCGCCGGATCCTGAAAACAGCTTTCCTGATTGCCTGATCGTCAACTCTGCAATTTGCGCTTCACTTTCGGTTGCCTGGTACACGCCGCTCAAATTGCCGGAGACAGGAAGCTGATTTTCGAATTCGGTTTTATTGAGCAGCAGGTTGCCAAAATCCGGACTATTGATTGATAAGGTTTTGCCATCGGAGCTCGGGATAATGTCAACCGTCGTGCTCTGGCCGCTTTCACTCATCATGGACCCACGGGCAACAGTGACTTTCGGTGCGGCACCGGCAAACTGTTTTCCGTTGACGGTGCCATTAACCTGTATTGCACCGGAACTTTCCTCAATGACAAACTGAATCGCCTGGCCTGATTCAGCCACAGCCGTGTATTGGCCGGAGAATAATTCCGCTTGTGGGGATTCCACCTGGGCCTCTTTGCAAGCCCCCAGAATCAGGAGTGAGGTAAGTGGCAGAACAATTCGAACAACCATCCCGTTGAACAACGAATACACCAGTGGTGATTGAATCATGCCGCACCCTCTATTTGTTCGAGCTAACCCTCGTCGTTTGGCAAGAATGAGGCTTTATCTCGTTTGTTTTGTTTTAATTGCCGCACCCAGCATGTCACGCCAACAAGAATGAACGCAAATGCTGCCCACTGGCCGGGAGTCAATCCGGCGTATCGTGGTTCATTGATACGAAGAAAATCAAACAAGAAGCGAATCGGTGCATAAATTAGAAAGAACACCATCATTACCTCACCCGCTGCTGGCGCGCGTGTGCGGAACCGTAGGTGGAATACGACCAGGATGGACAGCATCAACCACATTTCGTAGAAACCCAGATCATGCCGAAGCTGGCCATCAATCAGTGTGGCAAAAATAAAATCAGTGGTAGTGCCAGGGTGATCATGGATAAATGCACAGCCGGCGCGGCCGAACACATAACCGCCGACAAACCCGTAGGCCAAGGCATCGAGACCTTGCAGGATATTAAGCCTGAAGAACCCCAAAGCCAGCACAGCACCGACAGCGCCGGTGATTATCCCGCCAAAGGAGGACATCCCTACACGGAGGTCCAAATAGGCTTCCCAGGAGTTCGTCAGATTCGGGTAATAAAACATGATGGAAAAAACATGCGACCCCAAAAATCCGATGATCGCAGCACTGATACCTGTCCATAACATTTTCTCAACAGGTAAATCAAAAATCCTGATCCAACGCTCAATTAAATGAAAAGCGAACAGCAGGTTTAATGTGACAAATACGCCAAATGTAGTGATCGTCAAAGTCCCAAAGGACCAGGAAGCAGCAGCATTCAACACATTGAATGCATTTAGAGTCGTAACAAGAATTACAGTCACGGCCAGAAGTGCAGCCCATACATAGTCCGTTTGACTGAACTTATTTAAATGAGTCATTGATCAAGGATAGCGGATGGGCAAAAGCTGGCAAAAGCGAAAGGTAAAGGGGTCAGTAAGGTAAGGGACAGAGTAAACCGACATCTATTCCCGCGTAAATCCAAAAGCAGGGACACCCCTACTTTGATCAGCCAAGTGGTGGGTGTCCTGGCTTTTCACTGGATCCGACCCCTTTATTGAAATCAAACCCAAATAAAGAGTTTTCACTCTGGCCCCAAATATTCTTGGCGACGATAGGCAGCTGGCGGCACACCGAAACGATCGCGAAAGACTCTTCCCAGATGCGCTTGGTCAAAAAACCCGGCCGCCAGCGCCACTTCAGGAATGGGCAGGCTGGAATCGGCGAGTTTGCATGCCGCATCAATGAGCCGAAGGCTGCGCTGATAATACTGCGCGGGAACGCCAAAGTAGCGGGTAAATTCCCTGGCCAGATGTACGCGGTGCACGCCGACATCTTCAGCAAGATGACTGAGGTTGGTGCTTTCGCGAAAATCCCGTTTTAGCATGTCCCGTGCACGATCGAGCCATGCGGGCGGGGCGTTCTTGGTTTTGGATCGGGCAAGCAATTCGGCAATCATGTTTTCAGCTTTGAGTGCCGATTCCGGGCTTTTATCCTGCGCCTGGTGTCGCAGGTTTAAAGCAAGTGCACCCAGATTTGCATTGGAACTGAAATGGTCCGGTGTTGGTTGATTAGGAAACAGCGCCGTGGTTCGGGACCAGCGCGGTGACATGACAAACAACAGACACCGGGCGCCTTCAGGCCCGAAATGAATGGTGTGCCGCCGTCCTGGCGGTGAAATGCGCATCATGCCGGTTTCACAACGACTAATGCTGCGCTTAGGACCGCTTTCGTCAAAAGAACCCGCCAGAACCACACATACATGTGCGCCGGCGTGGCCGTGGCCTTCCATTGTGCTGTAAGGCTCCGCCTGCACTTCTTCCATGGTCAGGAAACTGGCGGACAATGCCGGCGCGTGGTGATGAGGGGAATGCTGCTCAGACATGGTGGTTACAAATGTACAAGACAGGCTGCCGGGATCATCAATAGACTAAGGCCACAGTAAGTCAGTTTGTGAGCCGGGATTGGAAAAGGAGAAACAATGAACAATGAAGTCTGGAAGCGGTTGTTGGACCCAGTGCCTTTAATAGCCATAATGTTCGCGCTTGTCATAGCAGTTCCGACGTTTGCCGGTGAAGAACCGTTACATGCAGTGGCACCAGATGCAGTCGAGGGTGTTCATGCTCAGGATCTAAATATTGCAAGTGGGGATTTTGACCTGGCTACCACCATTTTGATGCCAGAGGGAGCAGGACCGTTCCCCGGTATTGTGATGTTACCTGGCTCGGGGCCTCACCCGCGGAGCCACAGCAGTGCATTTGCCGAGGCCTTCGCAAAAGCCGGCCTGGCCGTCATCAGTTTCGATAAGCGTGGCAGTGGTGAATCCAGTGGAAACTGGATCACCTCTTCAATAGAAGATATGGCCGCCGATGGGCTGGCAGCGATGCGTACGCTGGCCGCGCTGCCTGAGGTTGATTCCAGCCGCATAGGTTTGTGGGGGCCAAGCCAGGGTGCCTGGATTGCCACCATCATGCACACCATGACGCCGGATATCGCGTTCATCGTTGCCATGTCAGGCGGGGGTGTGACACGACGCCGATCGGAGGAATATTCCTATTCGCGTGCGCTCGAGCAATTAGGGGCCAGCCCAGCCGAGCATGAGCGTGCTGATGCAATCCTGGATGCTTATTTCGACTGGCTTGCCTTCGGTGAAGGGCGCGATGATTTGATGGCCATGATTGACGTAGTCAAAGACGAGCCGTGGTATCAGGCATTGCAGATTGACAGTGTGCTGCCTTCCGATAAAAACCGGCCCAACTGGGAATGGGTTGCCACCTACGATCCTTTGCCCACTATTGAAACGATGAATTTTCCGGTGTTATTGCTTTTTGGCGAAAACGACGATCAGCAGCCGACTGCGGAAGCCGCCGCACGATGGGCCGAGGGCTTGAGCAAGGCGGGAAACGTGAATGTTCAAACAGAAATATTCACCGGCGCCGATCATATGCTGATGGTGGGTGATCCATCCCAGGGCCATAACCGCCCGAGAGCGGAGAGGCTGTTCGAGATAATTTCAGCGTGGTTGCAGGTGCAAACTGGAATCGACACCAGCAGCCACTGGAAGTACAAGACACCCACTAAATTATTGGAAGTGCAGGACACCCCCTAAATTATCGTACTGTCGCCAGTAAAGTTGGTGGGTGTCCATTACTTCTTCAAAAACGCCGGAAAGTGGCAGAAGCGCTGCAGAGCGACGGACGAGCAAGATCATGACTGGTATGCTCAGACCGCCGAGCCTGATTGCCCTTGCGTGCCGCTAAGACCTTCGGTGACTCCGAATCAGCAATTAGCGGTTTACGACAAGAGGAAAGTTATTGCCCATGATCAAAGCATTCTTCTCCGCTGCCCGCAGATCGCGTTTACTGGTCGCCGCCCTCTGCGTCCTCATCGGAGGTTGCGTCAGTGGGCCTCGAGTCTCTCCTGAAGATCGCATTTCGCTTCCCTCCACCGGCCTCGGACCCCACCTCGAGGCGTTCTTCGAGGCGTTTAACAGCGGGGAGCGCCAGAAGCTGGAGTCGTTTGTTGAAAACCACTACCAGCAAGGGATCGACGTGGCAGCCGAGGCTCGTCGCTGGGCCCGCTGGCGGACAGTGTACGGTCCACTGCGGCCCGTCAGACTGGGTGTCGACGAACCAACCCGGCTCCGGGTCTTCGCTCGCGGCGTGGTGACGGGCGCCTGGGTCGAGTTGACCGCCCGACGCTCGGCGGACGAACCCGGCCGGTTACGAACCATCGCCGTGGGCAGTGGGTTGATGCCAGACGCCGTCGCGTCGGGTCCGAAGTCGGTCGACGACCTGGTCGACGCCATCCGAAAGTACGTTGAGTCGGTCGGAGAGCAAGGGTATTTTTCCGGAACCGTGCTGGTGGCAAGGGACAGCGTCGTGCTGACGGAGCATGCCGTAGGCGAGGCCGATCGGTCGGACGATCGCCTGAACCGCAAAGATACCCGGTTCAACATCGCTTCCATCACCAAGCTATTCACGGCCGTCGCGGTGCTACAACTCTCGGAGAGGGGGCTTATTTCTCTGGATGATTCCGCGGCTAATCTACTGCCCGACTATCCGGGCCCGCTGGACGAGCGGATCACCATACGCCAGTTGCTCACTCATACATCGGGCATGGGCAGGGGGCAACTGGACGCACCGATCTTCCCGTCCGGCCCGAGGACAGCGCAGGACTGGTTGCCGCTGACCGTCGCTGAGCCAGAATTCGAGCCCGGCGAGATAGCGAGTTACAGCAACAGCGGCTACGTGGTCCTCGGCGCGATCGTAGAGCGCTTGAGTGGCCTGTCATACGAGGCGTATCTGCAGCGAAATATCTACGGGAGATCCAGCATGACTGGCAGCGGGTCGTTTGGGGTGGGAGAGCTGCCTCCGAACACGGCAATCCCCTACACGCGCGGACGGCCCCTGGACGACAGGAATGCGCTCATATTCGAATACGGACCTTCTCGCGATGCCACCGGCATGAACGGCTCGATCGGCAGCCCGGCCGGGCTAACCTATGCCACGGCCCCGGACCTGCACAACTTCATCGTCAGCGTCGTCGACGGTACACTGCTGGAGCCCGAGACACGAAACGCCTTCCTGAGCGAGCAGGTCCGAATCCCCAGCGAGCCGGGATCGAGCGTTTCGTTCGGGTATGGTTTTGGTTGGGAAACCCGAAAAGGCGACATCCTCCGCCTCAGCAAGGATGGAGGAAGCTGGGGAATCAGTGGTCGGCTCGCGTACTACCCCGAGTCAGGTTTCGTGGTCATTGTCCTGTCGAATCTTGACTCCGCAGGGATCGTCGTCGCCGACCGCGTAGGCGAATGGGTGGAGCACTTGCTCCGCTGGCAGCGCTCGAGTGAACATACCAAAGGGCAATAGCGACTCTTGATCCCAGTACTCGCAAACGGGGCGAGGTAAAAAAACGGGATAAAAGTATCAGAGCCCTTTTCTGGCGCGGTTTGGGGGTGAAGTCCTTCGCTTGGTGCGTTTAGAAAAAAGGAAAAAAGGGGTCGGAACCAATTTCCCCGGATTCAAACGAAAAGTTTTAGCCCTGGCCCCAAAAAATCGGGGCTCGGTCACCCGAACCCCGATCTTGCGCATCCTGCAGTGGCGCCAATGTCGGAGGTGGGCTATGAACCCAAGGCCGCAAGCGCATCCACCAGCAACTCGTATAACTCCTGTTGAGCAGCGCAGTCTGTGATCCAGTCGCGCTCCATCCCGTCGGTATCCGGTGAGCCCCGCAGTGGACAACCGTCGGTCCGCTCTATGGCCTTCTCCAGGCTGTCGATTGCCTTATCGACATCACCGCGCATCAGCGCCGCAGCCGCCTGGCGCAAAAACTGTTTGAGCGCATTAGCATTGCCCCTGGTGGTCACGTCCTCCGGAGGCAGCGAGTCGATGACAGTGTCCGCCTCAACAATCCGGGTTTCAGCAAACTCTTCAGCCAGAGTGGCCGTGATCTCCACGGAATCGGTCAGGGCGCCCGGGCCAAGCGGGTCGCTGACGGCCAGTGAGACCTGGTAGGTGCCTTCGATGTCCGGAGTGATGCTGGGCATTGGTGTCGCATTGCCCACCAATCCCGCGGCGCTGCCGGCAGGGGCTGAATCAAGCGACCAGGTAT
>JABDJL010000010.1 GCA_013002505.1 Lysobacterales bacterium
GCCACTTTTGCTGTACTGAAATAGTTGCTTCATACAACTAAATGGGCGTACTATTCACCTATGATTGAAGAAACGCCCATGGTGCGCGAAGCAGCGCGGCAATTGGTCCGCGAGCTGCAAATGCTCGATGGGAAGCGTTCAATCGAAGGCTTCAGTTTCTCAGAGTGTCACCTGGTGACCGAGCTGCAGGGGATGGGCGAGGCCACCGCTTCTGACCTGGCCGAACGCCTGGTGCTCGAAAAATCAACCATCAGCAGGTTATGCAACGGCCTGCTCGAGCGGGGAATTCTGGTTGCCGAACGTGACCGCAACGACAAGCGCAGACGGCTGTTGCGCCTCAGTGACAAGGGGGTTTCAAGCGCATTAAGAATTCACCGCCATGCGCTCAGCCAGGTGGACGCCGCCCTCGGATTCCTGAATAGCGAAGATCGCCAGGCCGTTGCTGAAGGCATTAACCGGTATGCCAGGGGTCTGCGTTATGCGCGCCTGTCATCGTCATTCAAGATCAGGCCGATCAAACGCAGTGACAATGCCCGGGTGGCGCGAATCATTCGCGAAGTCATGACCGAATTCGGCGCTGTGGGCAGCGGGTATTCGATCGAGGATCCGGAAGTAGATCGTATGTTCGAGGCGTACCCGGAGAAGGACTCGGCATTTTTTGTGCTGGAACGGGACAGCCAGGTCGTCGGATGTGGCGGGGTCGGACCGCTGGCAGGCGCACAAGCCGGAATTTGTGAACTGCGCAAAATGTACCTGCTGCAAGAAGCACGCGGTACCGGTATTGGGGCTCAGCTGCTTCGGCGGTGTCTCGAACACGCCGGGCGCCTGGGCTACCGGCAGTGCTACCTCGAGACCCTGGAACACATGACGCATGCCCGGCACTTGTATCGCAAACACGGTTTCGAGCAGGTAGACCGGCCTGTCGGCAATACCGGGCACTCGGCCTGTAATTACTGGATGATCAAGGACCTGTCCGGGCACGATGAATAAGGCGCCCCGGCTGCACATTCGCCACGCTGAGCCTGGCGACCTGCCCGCTGTACTTAAAATTCTCAATCACTACATCCTGCATGATCACTGCACCTTCGATACCGAGCCCTGGTCTGTAGAGCAGAAGCAACCATGGTTCGATTCCTGTTCGCCAGGCAGCCCATACCGGTTGCTGGTGGCGATCCTGGAGGGGAAGGTTGCAGCGTATGCGCACAGTTCCCGGTGGCGACCGAAAAACGCATACGACATCACGGTTGAAACCACGGTCTACGTGAGCCCTGCTGCACAGGGCCAGGGAATCGGAATGGCCTTGATGGAGCGATTGCTTTCTGAGTTGGGCGGCCAAGGCCTGCGCAGCGCTGTTGCGGGAGTGACCCAGCCCAACCCGGCTTCTGACCACCTGCATTTGAAACTCGGTTTCAAGAAGGTAGGCACGTTTGAGCAGGTAGGCTACAAGTTTGGAAATTTTCATGATGTGACATGGTATCGGCGCAGGCTGGATTGATGCCGGGTCTTTATTTGACATGTACCGGATTTTTATATATCGTATTTCGACGAAAAACGAATTTATATTGAACATGGTAATGAGCAAAGCCAAGGACAAACGAGCAGCAAGATATTTCAAGGCGTTGGGCCACCCGGTGCGTATCCAGATTGTGCGTCAGCTCAATGATTACGGCGCCTGTTTCGGAGGTGATATTTCGTCACAGCTTCCGGTTGCGCCATCGACGACTTCGCAGCACCTGAAAATTCTCAAGGACGCAGGTGTGATCACGGGCACGATTGACGGCCCCAGGCGGTGTTATTGCATTCGCAAGGAAGCATTGCTTGACCTGAAAGACTGGTTGAAAACGCTTTAAAAAATTTTTGAACTAATACTTCGTAATTCGACGAAATAGACAAGGAGCAAACCATGGGTATTGAAACAATAAGGGTTCACGTGTCACTGAATGTACAGTCCGTGGACAAGAGCATTGGTTTTTACAGCAGCCTGTTCGGCCAGCAGGCCAGCAAGATCCGGTCCGGATACGCCAATTTCCGGCTCGACAGCCCACCGGTCCACCTGGCACTGCAGGAAGGTGCAAGCGCCATCAATGGCGGCATCAGTCATCTTGGCATCGAGTTGCCCAACCATCAGCAACTCACCGAGTGGCAGAGTCGCCTGGAAAACGAAGGTGTTGATTTTGCGCCCGAAAACGAAGCGCAGTGCTGTTACGCCAAGGCAGACAAGCTGTGGCTCACCGACCCCGATGGAATCCGCTGGGAGATCTGGGTGCGCACCGGCGAACACGACGAAATGGGCCAGACCAGGCCGGCACCGGAGCAAGGTGAGTCGGCGTGCTGCTGAAGGCGCCTGTCAAACCTTAGTCGAGACCGGCGAGGTCGAGAATCTCGCCTGGTTCTGGCGCATATACCTCGGCGCCACTGCGCCCGGACAGGTAATTACGAAAGTCCTCCCGCGCGTCATCCTCGCCATGTACCAGGTAAACCGGGGGCCGCTCTTCAAAGCATTCGTACCAGCGTGCCAGGTCATCCTGGTCGCCATGTGCAGACAGGCCGCCCACGGTATGGACCTGCGCCCTGACCTTGATGTGCTCGCCATGGATTCGGACCGTTTCGTGACGGTCAACCAGTTTGCGTCCCGTTGACCCGCGCGCCATGTAGCCGACGATAATGACCTGGTTGTGACTATGACCGAGGTTGTGCTTCAGGTGATGCACGATTCGCCCACCGTTACACATACCGCTGCCGGCGATGATGATGGCCCCGGACCGTATGCGGTTGATCGCCATGGATTCCTCGGTCTGCTGGCTGAGGCGCAGGTTGGGCAACAGTGGCATACCGCCATTTTCCTCGCTCAGGCGGGTCGCTTCTTCGTCATACAGGCGGGAATTGTTCCAGTAAACCTTTGACGCTTCGATGGCCATTGGGCTGTCGAGGAAAATTTCGAATCGATGCAGGCCCCATTCTTCGTAATGCTTGCCCAGCTGGTAAAGGATTTCCTGGCTGCGGCCTATGGCGAAGGCAGGTATCAGGATATTGCCCTTGCCGGAACCGGCCCTGGCGATAATCTCTCCGATTTCACGGATGGTTTCAGAACGGTCACGATGCCGGCGCCCGCCGTAGGTGGATTCCATCAGCACCACGTCTGCGTGGTCGATGCACTCCGGATCCTTGAGTATCGGAGTGTCGTACTGGCCCAGGTCGCCTGAAAAAACCAGGCGTCGCGAAATATCGCCATCGGTGACGCGTACTTCCACTGAACAAGAACCCAGGATATGGCCGGCGTCCCGGAAGCGAACCTCGACACCCGGCACGACTTCGAATGGTTTCCGGTAAGGGCGCGCCTGGAGCTGCCGAACCGCGTCGTTGGCTTCGTCGATTGAGTACAAGGGCTTGACCCGCCGCCCGGTCTTGCGCGACTGGTACCTGGCGTCGCGTTCTTCGAGGCGCGCCGCATCGGCCAGCAGTATCGCCACCAGGTCGCAGGAGGCGGCCTGGGCATATACCGGGCCGCGGAAACCGCGCTTGACCAGCAATGGCAGCCGCCCGCAGTGATCAAGGTGCGCGTGGCTGAGCACCACGGCATCCACTTTCGAGGCGTCAAAGGGAAAAGGCTGCGCGTTGCGCTCCTCGTCCGCGCGACTGCCCTGGATCAGCCCACAATCGAGCAGCACGGTTTTGCCGGCCACCCGCAAAACGTGGCAGGAGCCGGTGACCTCGCCCGCGGCGCCGAAAAATTCCAAGTTCATCATTTATGAGCAATATGGCCCATCCATGGGCCAATTGCATGTCTCTTCGCAAAAGCGTGGTTTTGCTTCGTTCCATTGTGAATATGCGTCGCTTCGCGACGACATATTTGCGGGTATAGCGACCCGCAACGCCACTGTCGCTCGCGTTGGCACGTCCTTGTGCCAAGGGGGTCATGAGCAATATGGCTCATCCATGGGCCAATTGGCAGTGTCATCAGCATCGTCTATTCCGCAGTTCCAGTCACAAAGTCGGGGAATACGGCCAGAGGTTCGGATTCGCCCATCATCTGCTGGCGCACCAGTGGAACCGGCGGCCCGCCATACGACAGGAATTCATCGTGAAATGCTTTCCACGCATCGCGACCGCCGCGAGTGGCGGTCCAGTCTTCGCGCAGCTTCATGATCATCAGCTTGCCCATGGTGTAATTCAGGTAGGCCGGGTCGTAAGTGCCGCGCGCGGCCTGCTGGATCGAATTGCCCTCGTCCTGGAAGCCTTCGACCATGAAGAACTCTTTGGCCTCGTCAACCGACCAGCCCCGCGTGTGCATGCCCATCGAGGCGATGAAGCGGGCGTTGCGCAACAGCGCATTGGATATCTGGCCAATTTTCATTTCCGGGTCGCCGCCGCGGAAACCGGCTTCCATCATCATTTCCTCGGTGTAATGTGCCCAGCCCTCTGCAAAGGCATAGCCCACGAACACGCGCCCGTAAAAAAACTCGGCCCTGTTTGCGTGCAAGAAATTGAGGAAATGGCCGGGCCAGACTTCGTGAATCGAAGTACCCATCAGGTCGGCTTCCCCGGGGATGTAGCCCTGTTGAATATCTTCGGGCCACTCCGGGTTTGGAGGCGCAATGTAATACACCGAGGGTTGGTCCTTTTCCCACGGACCGGGAATATTGATATAAGCGAAATTGGAGCGCGCGTAGGGCGGCGCTTCGTCCACCAGCGCTTTCTCAATACCCGGGATGCTGACCAGGTTCTCCTGCTCGACAAAAGCGCGGGTCTCTTCGAGGTGATCGCGCGCAGCGATGACCACGCCGTCGGCAGGCTTGTTGTCGGCCATGCGCGCAAAACAATCACGAATGTCCTCGCCCGGTGCAAAGGTCTCGCACACGGCGGCCAATGACGCCTGGTTGCGGCGAAGATCGGCCCAGCCAACAGCCCACAATTCGTCGAGCGTGATCCTGACGCGCTCGGTATCCCACAGCATATCCAGGTACAGATCATCCCCCAGCGCGTAGTCTTCTGTTGCCGTGTCCCGGTTGGATTCGAGCCATGCTTGCAATTCAGTCATGGCCGCAATCGCAGCCGCGTTGGACGCTTCGAACTCGGCCTGCAGGTCCGGATCTTCGACATCTGCCCACGCGGCCACGGCATCACCGGCAAAGTAAGTGGCATAGCCGCCAAAGGCGTCAATGCCGAGCTGCAGCCAGGTGCGGGGCATGGGCATTTCCAGGTTCTCGCGAATCTGTCTTGCGACCCGGGGGAGTTCTTTCTGGTAATCAATGAAGGCCCGCATGCGTTCGGCCTTGGGCGCATAATCGAGTGCAATATATGGGCTGGGGTCCAGTGAATCGCTCATCCAGCCCAGGTAAAACTGCGGATTACGGAACGGCCAGCGCGCTTTTTCATTCCAGAACAGGTCATGGTCCAGGCGTGAAACGAAGTAATCTCGTTGATACTGCTGTTGCGCAGTGAGCTGCTCGTCGCTGAATGCCAGCGCATCCTGGCGCGCTTTATTCTGTCGCGCATTTTCTGCAAGAATCCCGTCTCGAGACCAGTCTGGCATTTGACCGTCAAATTCATGGCGGCCCTGGCCCACTGCCCAGAACGGATGTGCCTGGACGTGTTCTTCGATCTGCCGGTTGATGAATTCGTCCCAGGACTCAACCTGTGTTTCTTCGTTGACGGCAACTGCCGTGGCCGTGCTGCTTTCCTGCGGGTTGCAGGCTGCCAGCGCAAATGTCGAAAGCAAGGCCAGCAGGGCCATGCGGTAAAGTCCGATTTTCATGGGTACGAAGACTCCGGTCAAAAAGAAGGCCATTGTATCAGGGCGTTTAACCATAGGGTTATGGCAACGGCACTGCTTGGTAAGGGTCCACCGGTACCGTATTTTGTGGACACGCTGCAAGTACGTCCCTGTAAGCTCCTCGTCGACATCCTGTCTCCGAGGGTCCACAAAACAGGTACCCGGCGCACCCCGCGGCAACCGCGTCCCACGAAAGGTATCCCGGGAAGTGCTTTCGAAGGGTGTATGAAACAGGGATGTTTCATCCAAGCCCCCAGGGAAGGGTCTACGGCGTCCCTGAGAAAGCACTCGCGGGGTGCCTTTCCCTGGAAAAACCCGAGTGAGCTGATGCCTGGATTAATCTGGCATGAATACCTTGGCGACTATATAACTATTTACATAGTGTTCTGCTTGGTATATAAATGTTTATATAGTTGGCAGCAGTGAGGTACGAAAATGGAATGGTTAATGGATTCGATCCGGTGGAGCCATATTGCTTTTGGATTCGTCGGGCTGGCTGCCTTCTGGGTGCCGATCTTCGCGCACAAGGGTGGAGCCAATCACCGTTTTTACGGGAAAATTTTCAAGTACTGTGCCTACGTGGTGCTCTTCGGAGCCATGGCGTCGGTTTCACTGCACACCATCCAGGGCCTGTCGGATGGCGTCACGCCTGCTGACCGACCTGCGCAATACGGATTCCTGTTCTTTCTCGGTTATCTCGCCGTGGTGACTTACGTGGCCTTGCGGCACGGTATGCAGGTGCTCCAGCAAAAGCGCGAAATTACAAGCCTGAACACGCCGGTGAATCGCGGCGTGGCCTGGCTGAGTATTGCGGCAAGCGTGGCGATCATCGGCTACGCCCTGTACCTGAAGCCATCAAACATGGTCATACTGCTGGCTTTGTCGCCGGTTGGCTTTGGCACCGGTTTCGGTATCCTGAAGGCCATCAAGGGCAAGCGGCCCGAGAAAAAGGTTTGGTTTTACGAGCACATGGGCGCGATGATCGGAACCGGAATTGCGTTTCACACGGCCTTCGCCGTATTCGGTATGACGCGAATTTTTGACCTTGGGTTCCAGGGGCTGATCTCCATCATTCCGTGGATATTGCCGGCGGCTATTGGTATTCCCGGCAATATCATCTGGACCAATCACTACAAGAAAAAATTTGGCGACATGCCGGTCAAGGGCTCTGCCGCCGAGGGCGCTGCATGAGTTTGCCCCACGTGTTGCTCGGCATGCTGGCCGAGCCGGCCAGCGGTTATGATCTGAAGCAGCGGTTCGAACAAAGCGTGCGCTATTTTTGGTACGCAGAGCTGTCACAGATTTACCCGGCGCTGGCCAAGCTTGAAAAGCAGGGCTTGCTCCGTTCAAAACAGGCGCCCTCGGACAAAGGCCCGAGCAAGAAGATCTATACCCGTACCGGCAAAGGCAAGCGGGCGCTCCAGGAGTGGCTGTCCGATGGGCCTGTTTTGCGCACCGAGCGCCTTGCTTACCTGACGCAGTTGTTCTTCCTCGATGAAATTCCAAACGCCAGGCGCATCGAGTTCATGCAAGAGCTTCGGGACGACTTTGCCCAGCGGCTGGAGGAACTGAAATTGATCGAGCGCAACTGGGCGTCCGAGGATGCCCGTTTTCCGGACAATTTACCGGATGGTGAACTGGTCAAGCACATGACGCTCCGCTCCGGCCTGATGAAGTACGCGATGATGGTTGAGTGGTGCGAGGAGTGCCTGGGCCGCCTGGAGTCCAGGCAGGAATCAACAGGCCATCGCAACTCGCGAAACCGCAAAGTCAGTTAGCGTGCCTGGCGTTCAGCACCTCGGTGAGTTGCTCAAGGGAGCAACCCTGCGATCGCAGCAGCACGAGCAGGTGATAAATCAAGTCGGCAGATTCATCCAGTAGTTCCTTTTTGTCACCCGCAGCTGCAGCGAGTGCGGTTTCGACCGCCTCTTCACCGACCTTCTGTGCCATTCGCTTGACGCCCGATTCGAACAGGTCGGTGGTATAACTTCCAGGCGGACGGTCCTGGTCGCGCTGAGCGATGATGTGTTCAAGTTCAGCCAGGAATTGCAATGACGGCATTTTCTTGCCATCACAATCAAAACAGGTTGGCGTTTCGAGGTGGCACACCGGCCCATGCGGCCGGGCCAGCACCAGCAGTGCGTCGTCATCGCAATCGGCGATGACCTGCACGAGGTCGAGGTAATTGCCTGACGTTTCGCCCTTGGTCCACAGCGCTTTGCGGCTGCGGCTCCAGAACGTAACCTTGCCCGACTGTAAAGACTTTTCCAGCGATTCGCGGTTCATGTAGCCCTGCATCAATACGCGACCATCGAATGCGTCCTGGACGATGGCCGGCAGCAGAAAATTCATTTTTTCCCAGTCAAGCGTTTCTATGTCTAACATGGTCTGACTCCGATTCCGGCCGCGGCCAGCGATTTTTTCAGGTTGGGAATAGGCAGGCTGGCATTGTGGAAAATGGTCGCCGCCAGCGCCCCGTCGACATCTGCCAGCTCGAACACGTCAATGAAATGTTGCGCCGTGCCAGCGCCGCCCGATGCAATCAATGGGATGCCGCAAATCTCGCGGGCTGCCGCGAGCTGGGCCACGTCAAAACCGTCACGGGTACCGTCCGAACCCATGCAGTTCAGCACGATTTCCCCGGCCCCCCGGTCAATCACTTCTGCAATCCAGTCCAGCGTCCGGTAGCCGGTCTGCTGCATGGCTTCGGGGGTACCAGTCATCTGGCGGGTCGTCCAATCGCCGTTGGTTATGACCGAATCGATACCAACGACGATGCACTGGCTGCCAAAGGCATCGACAAGCCGGTCGATCAGTGCCGGGTCCCGAACAGCCGGCGTATTGATCGAGATCTTGTCGGCCCCCGCATTGAGTACCTTGCGCGCGTCTTCCACGCTGCGAATACCGCCAGCGACGCAAAACGGGATGTCGATGACCCGGGCCACGTCGGCCACCCATTGAGCATCCACAGAACGGCCTTCCGGACTCGCCGTGATGTCATAGAACACCAGCTCATCCGCGCCTTCTGCGGCATACCGCCCGGCCAGATCGATAATGCCGCCCATGACACGGTGGTTGCGAAAGCGGATGCCCTTGACGACCTCGCCGTCGCGGACATCCAGACATGGAATGATGCGTCGTGCGACGTTCATCGCAATACCGCCAGTGCTTCATCAACGGTGAACAGTCCGTCAAGCAATGCCTTGCCGCAAATCGCGCCGTCGGCACCGGTTTCGACCAGGCTCGCCAGGTCTTCGAGACTCGAAACACCCCCCGAAGCCTGCAAGCTGAGGCCGGAATAGCGCTGCAGGATTTCGCGGTACAAGGCAGTATTCGGACCACTCAGCGCGCCGTCCCGGCTGATGTCCGTGCACAGCACGTGGACCAGGCCTGCAGCAACGAGCTGGTCCAGCAAGGACCACAGGTTGCGGTTCGCGCCCTCGGTCCAGCCATACATACGAGGCCATGGAACGCCGTTGTCATCGATCTGTACGTCCAGCGCGGCAACCAGGCTCGAGGCTCCGAACTGTTCCAGCCAGTCACTGAATCGTTCTGGCTCAGCCACGCATACACTGCCCACGACGACTCTTTGTGCGCCATTCTCAAGGCGCTCGCGAATGTCACCTGCGGCGCGAACGCCACCACCGGTCTGGACCCGTTGTGGTGCATTGTTCAGCAGCTCAAACAGCGCCGAACTGTCTGCGCCATCGCCATCACGCGAAGCGGCAAGGTCTACCACGTGCAGCCATTCGGCACCCGCCGTGGCATAGGTCTCTGCCAGGTCTAGCGCCAGGTCGTGGTAAACCGTTACCTGTGCGAAGTCGCCATGCAACAGGCGCACGCACTGTCCGTCCAGCAGGTCTATGGCGGGAATCAGTTGCATGGCAGTTCCAGGAAGTTATGCAACAGCCTGGCGCCCGGCTGTGCAGATCGCTCGGGATGAAACTGGACGCCGAAGAAGTTTCCCTTCTGAACGATCGCGCTGAACTCGATGCCGTGGACTGCCCCGGCCAGCGTGTGCTCACCGAGGGGGGCGAAATAGCTGTGTACAAAATAGAACCACGATTCATGGCCAAGGCCATCCAGCAATGCGCTGTCGTGGTGGACGCGAATGGAATTCCATCCCATGTGCGGAATGCGGATGTGCTCACCGCCGGGCAGAAGGGTCAGTTGGCCGGGGATTATACCCAGGCAATTAACATCGCCTTCATCAGAAGCATCGAATAGCAGCTGCATACCCAGGCAAATGCCCAGCACCGGCTGCTTCAGCGCGCGGATGCAACCGACCAGCTCATGCTTTTGCAAATGCGCCATGGCCGCTGCGGCTGCGCCGACACCCGGCAGGATGACGCGGTCAGCAGCGCTGATGACGGCCGGGTCGGCGGTAAACTGCGCCTCGACCCCGAGGCGCTGAAGTGCAAAGTGTACCGAGCCGATATTGGCCCCGCCGCTGTCGATGATGGCGACCGTGCTCAAAGCATCCCCTTGGTGCTGGGTAATTCACTACCCCGGCGGGCCAGGGCCGGCCTGAGCGCCCGGCCGCAGGCTTTGAACAGGCCTTCGACCATGTGATGGGTATTCTCGCCCGTCACTTCCAGGTGCAATGCGGCGCCCATTGACTGGCTCAGCGAGGCGAAGAAGTGACGCACCATCTCGGTGGACATGCCGCCGACAAAATCACGTGGAAACTGAGCCTTGAATTCGATGATCGGCCGCCCGGAAAGATCCACGGCCACCTGCGCCAGCGACTCGTCCATCGGAAGAACAAAGCCGTAGCGGCCGATACCCCGCCGGTCACCGAGCGCGTCATTGAGCGCCTGTCCCAGTGCCAGTGCGCAGTCTTCCACGGTGTGGTGCTCGTCAATCTCAAGATCCCCCCGGCATTGCAAGTCGAGATCAAAGCCTCCGTGTGCCGCAAGCTGCTCGAGCATGTGGTCAAAAAACCCGATGCCAGTGGTGATGCTGTTGGTGCCGCTGGCGTCAAGGTCGACGGAAACCTGGATGCGGGTTTCGTTGGTGTTGCGAACGACTTGCCCGCGACGGGGGCGATTGACCAGTTGGTGGGCAATTGCCGCCCAGTCCATGCCTTCCGAACCACAGCGAATGCCACCGATTCCCATGTTTTTCGCCATTTGCAGGTCAGTTTCGCGGTCGCCGATGACCCAGCTGTCATCGAGGTCGAGTTCACCTGATTTCAGGTAGTCCAGAACCATGCCGATACCAGGCTTACGGTCCGGCGAGCCATCCTCTTCGAAGTGCGGATCGATGTGTTGGGCAACAAAACTGATTCCCTGGGAGGCGAACAGCGCGAGCATCTTGTTGTGTGCGGGTTCGAAGTCCTCGTAGGGGTAGGCATCGGTGCCCAGACCATCCTGGTTGCTGACCATGACGAATTCATATCCTGCGTCACGCAGTCGCAGCAGTGCCGGAATGACGCCTTCCAGCAATTCAAGCTTCTCCAGTGAATCGACCTGCTGGTCGGCCGGCTCGACGATCAGCGTACCGTCACGATCAATAAACAGAATACGACGCTTGCGTTGGTTCATATTGTTGAATTCCATGATAAAAGAGAGTCTTGCAGCGTATCCATTTCCGTTGCGCTTCCAATGCTCAGGCGGACACAGCTTTCAAGGCCCGGGTTTGAACTGAAGTTTCTGATGCGCACACCGTGATCGGCGCAATGAGCTACCAGTCTGTCGGCGTCATCGACTTTCAACAATATGAAGTTGGCCTCGCCCGGCCAGCATTGCCGAACCCACGGCAGGGACTCGACCAAGGCCAGTAGCCGGGATTTCTGCCGCTCCAGCTCATCCATCATGCGTTGCTGTTTAACGCGTGCCGTTTCGCCGGTGCAGGCCAGGGCCATATCGATGGCCGGTGCCGATAGCGGATAAGGCGCCATGACCCGCTGTAGCAGGCCAATGATTGCGGGCGAGGCGATCACCGTTCCGCACCGCAAGCCGGCCGCCGCCCACGCCTTTGACAGGGTGCGTAAAACCACCAGGTTCGGGCAGTCCCTGACCAGTCCCGCGGCGGAATCAGCATCGCAAAATTCGATATACGCCTCGTCCAGGATGAGCAATGCCCGTTCACCCACGGCACCAATCACCCGCTTGAGGTCAGCACGGTCAATCGTATCGCCGCTTGGGTTGTTGGGTGAGGTCAGGAATACCAGCTTGGCGTCGTGACTGTCGGTGACGGTTTCGGCCAGCGCGTCGAAATCGATCCGTAGATTGTCGTCTCGGGACACGCTAATGATGCCCGCGTCCTGGATGCCGGCCGCCACGCGGTACATGCCGAAACACGGCGGACACTCGATGATGGAATCGACGCCCGGCCTGCAGAAAACCCGTACCAGCAGGTCAATGCCCTCATCGCTGCCGCGCGTAACCAGCACCTGGGCGGCGTCCACGCCATAGATTTCCGCCATCCGGTCTCGCAGTGCTTCGGGCTGTGGCGGCGGATACCGGTTCAGGGGCGTTTCAGAGGGCGACTGTTCAAGCAGGGCATGAGGCGCTTCGTTGGCATTGAGCAATATCCCGTCGGCGGCGGCGCTGTTGCGCGCAGACTGGTAGGGCTTCATGGCCAATATCTCGGGCCTGGCGAGGGCTTCGATATTCATTGCGAATCCAGCCGGTGTTGCACGGCCATTCGGTGGGCGTCGAGGCCCTCGAGGGCTGACATTTCCAGCGCATCCGGCCCGGCGGTTGCGAGGCCCTCGCGGCTGGCGGTCTGCAGGGTCATGCGGCGCATGAAGTCGATGACCGAGAGGCCGCCGTAAGCACGCGCATATCCGTTGGTCGGCAATACATGGTTGGTCCCTGAGCAGTAATCGCCCAACGATTCCGGCGTCCATGCACCGATAAACACCGAACCGGCATGGGTGACCGCCGTCGATCGCTCGTGCGCCTTGTCGCAGTTAAGAATCAGGTGCTCTGGCGCATAGCGGTTGGAAATCTCCAGTGCTTCATCAAGGCTATTAACGCGGATCAGGCGAAGAAAGCCCAGCGATTCATCCAGAATCCGGGCGCGGGGCAGGGACCTGGCCAGCACTGAAATGCGTTCGGCGACCGACACCAGAACAGCGGTATCGTTGCTGATCAGGATGGACTGGGAATCGGGTCCGTGCTCTGCCTGCGACAGGAGGTCCCAGCACACGGCTTCAATGTCAGCACCTTGATCGGCAATGATCAATACTTCCGAGGGGCCGGCCGGCAGATCCTGCGCGGCGCCATCGGGACTGGCCGCGGCCTGTCGCTTGGCCTCGGTTACCCATGCGTTTCCGGGCCCAAATATCTTGACGCAGCGGGGTATGGTCTGTGTGCCATAGGCCATTGCCGCGATCGCTTGCGCACCGCCGACAGCGTAGATCTCTTCAATGCCACAACGGTGGGCAGCAGCCAGCAAGGCCGGGTTGATGCGGCCATCAGCGCCGGGTGGCGTACACAGTACAATCCTTTCGCAGCCTGCCAGCCTGGCTGGTATGGCCAGCATCAGAACAGTTGAAACCAGCGGCGCTGAACCACCCGGCACGTACAGGCCCACCGGCGACATCGGCAGGTACCGGGCCTCGCAAACCAGGCCCGGAGCCGTTTCAGCCTGGTAGTCCCGGGGCTTACCTGCCTGGTGAAAAACACCGATTCGTTTGGCTGCACTATCCAGTGCACTCAGCAGGCCAGGCGTGCATTGCCGGGCGGCGCTTTCAAGCTGCTCTCGCGGGGCGCGAAGCGGATCTGCCGCTGTACCGTCGAATTGTTCGCTGAAGGCGCGCACGGCCAGGTCGCCGTCACGCCGCACACCTGCCAGGATCGCGGCAACCGTTTCCCGAACACCCTGGCGTTCCGGGGATGGCCTCGAAAGCAGTGTTGAACGCTGGCTTTCACCGAGCGATGACCAGACATGAACCGGGAAACTCATGCCAGCATCTTTTCCACTGGCAACACCAGGATCGCAGAAGCTCCGGCTGCTTTGAGTGCTTCGAGGTGTTCCCAGAACACGCCTTCGCGGCAGACTACGTGCACCGCCACGCGGTCGGGTGTACCTTCCAGGTCCATCAGGCTGGGGTGTTCCGCGCCGGGCAGGATGCGGGCGATGTCATCCAGCGCCTTGCGCGGGGCGTTCATCATGACGTACTTGCTTTCCTCGGCCTGCAACACGCCGTCCAGGCGTGACAGCAGGCGATCGAGGATGCTGCGCTTTTCGCTGCCCAGTTCAATGTCGCTGGTATACAGCGCCGCGGTGCTGGTAAACAGCGTTTCCAGCTCAACCAGGTGATTGGCGCGCAGGGTCGTGCCTGTGGATACCAGGTCGGAAATGGCATCTGCCGTGCCGAGACCGGGCGCGATTTCGACCGAACCGGACAGCTTGACAATCCTGGCCTCGATGCCACGGCTGTTCAACAGGTCGCGGGTCAGGGCCGGATACGAAGTTGCGATTCGACGGCCATTCAGCCCATTCGCGTCCCGGATATCACTGTCTTCAGGAATGGCCAGGCTAAGCCGGCAACCGCCGAAATTCAGTTTCCGCAACATGTTCAGCTCGTTGCCGCCGTTGCTGGCGAGCTGTACCTCCCGGGCGATGTTCTGTCCGACGATTCCGAGCTCGCAAACGCCGTCCAGCAACATGGTGGGAATGTCATCGTCGCGCACCAGCAGCAGATCAACCGGGAAATCCTGCCCATACCAGAACAGCTTGTCCTTGCTGCGCGCGAAGCGCAGGCCACAACTTTGCAGCAGGCCCAGTGACTTATCCGACAGCCGCCCGGACTTCTGAATGGCGACCCGGATTCTTGACTTGGTGTTGCTCACAATGCTGCTCCCCTGCTGATGGCGAGGCGGTAACCGCCTTCACCCATTTCCATGAATCGTGCGACGCGTCCGATGGTGGTGACACTGACACCCGTGGCATCACTGATTTCTCGGTAGCTCATACCTTTTTCCAACAGGCATGCGGCCCACCAGCGGTCTACGATGGCTTCCAGTTCGGCCGGGGTGCACAGGTCGATCAGCAGGCTGCGAACCTCTTCGGGTTCGCGCATTGCCAGGAAAGCCCGGTACAGACTGCCGGCGGCCTTTTTGAGCGCCTCTTTTTGCGCATCACTGTGATGTTTCATCGTGTCCGTCCATTCCGTATTAATGTATTAGCGTATTAATACACTAATATTAAATCAGGAATGGGCCTGATTCAAGCATTCCGGGCAAATAAACTTTCGACACGGTTTAAACCCGCAGCCCTCTGGTAGCATCCAACATGGCAATAACGAGCGATATTGCTTTCAGGAGAGAGAACATGAACTTCAGGTCAATTGCATTCAGCGCGGTGCTGTTGGGCTCAAGCGGCGCGTGGGCGGATGTCACCGAAGAACTGACTTATACCTACGGCCTGGACCACGGCGGCCGCATCAGCCTTGAGAACATCAACGGCAAGGTCACGGTGATCGGCGGTTCCGGCACCGAGGTCGAGATTGTCGCGGTCAAGAAAGCCGGAACACAGGAATATCTCGACAAGATTGAAATTTTGATTGACCATTCCGGCGATGCCTTGCGTATCGAGACGGATCATCCGGATCGCAGCATCTTCAACTGGAGCAGCAACAGCAGCGGTAGTGTCACTTACACGCTGCGTGTGCCCGAAAACGCGAACCTGGAGTCTATCGAGTCGGTGAACGGTGATGTGCATATCAGCGGCGTATCGGGAATCGTCAAGGCTTCAACGGTTAATGGCCGAATTGAAGCCAGTGATCTTCGGTCTGACGCCAAGATCGAGACGGTGAATGGTTCGGTCGAGGCGACTTTTGCTTCGTTCGACGGCAATCAGAAAGCCGACTGCGAAACTGTGAATGGCCGGATGGTGGTCAATTTGCCGAGTGGGTCCAATGCCCGCGTCAAAGCCGAAACCATCAACGGTGGAATTGACGGCAGCGATTTTGGGCTCAAAACCAACAAGGGCTTTGTCGGTCGCGACCTGGATGGTTCGATCGGTAATGGCGCTGGCCGCCTTGACCTGAGCACCGTGAACGGCGCAATCAAGATTAAATCAAAGTAATTACAGGAATTAAGATGAGAAAGCCCGGCCCTTGCGCCGGGCTTTTTTGTGCCTGGCATCCTGGTTCAATTGATTGCGGTCCAGTGTGTCTGCTAGTGATATACTAGTGATATATTAATACGATGGAATGCGGCCGTCATGAGCGAACTTACAAACTGGCGCGGGGTTTTCCCGGCAGTCACAACAAAATTCAACAACGAAGGTGAAATTGACCTGGTGGCGATGGGCGAACACCTCGAGATGCAACTGGAAGCAGGTGTGCACGGGATCATCGTGCTCGGCTCCCTGGGGGAGAACTCGACATTGGATATGGCGGAAAAGCGCGACATTATCCGTTATTTTTCTGAGCGGATTGACGGACGAGTTCCGTTGCTGGCATGTATCGCGGAGTCGGGCACGCGAGAGGCCCTGGCGTTGCTGAATGGCGCCACCGATGACGGGGCCGATGGTTTCATGCTGCTACCGCCGATGAGGTACGCCAGCGATCAGCGCGAAACACTGGAATACCTGTCCACGATTGGCCTGGAATCCAGCCTGCCCATCATGCTTTACAACAATCCGATCGCTTACGGCACGGACCTGCTGCCTGCTGATTTCAGCACGCTTTCGACGGTTGAGTCGTTCGTGGCAATCAAGGAATCGGCGGCCGATCCACGCCGGTTTGCAGACATCAGGCGCGAATGCGGCGACCGCTATGCCCTGTTTTGCGGTGTCGATGACCTGGCGTTCGAATGCTTCGCGATGGGGGCGGTTGGTTGGGTGGCCGGACTGGTGGTGGCATTCCCCCGCGAAACGGTGCGCCTGTTCGAGTTGATGCGGGCCGGCGAATGGGACCAGGCGAGGAAAATCTACGAGTGGTTTCTGCCTTTACTGCACCTCGATATCGGCCCAAAGTTTGTGCAACAGATCAAGCTGGTGGAAGCCCTGCACGGCGTCGGTACTGCCGCGGTGCGCGCACCCCGGCTGGCGCTGAGCGAAAAGGAGAGCGCCCGGGTCCGCGAGATATACCAGCTGGCCATGGCCAGCCGCCCGCCAGTGTAACCGTGCGCTCGACCCCGCAATCCGGAAAAACCAGCCTGGCACAACGCGCTGCACTGGAACTCGAGCACCGCCTTGTGACGCTCCAGTACCCACCGGGCAGCTTGTTACAGGAACAGCGCCTGGTGGAAGACTTCGGCTTGGGACGCACGCCGGTACGCGAGGCAGTGTTGCAGATTGCGCGCACCGGCCTGTTAAACGTTTTGCCGCGCAAGGGCCTGATGGTTGCGCCGGTATCCCGGGAAGAACTGCTGCAGGTGCTGGAAGCCCGCCGTGTGCTCGAGCGCCTGCTGGTCGTAAAGGCCGCTGAACGTGCATCTGCGGAACAACGCGAGGCGCTGCGGAGGTTGGCCACAAGGATGGCAGAAATCGGTTCCGACGTCGACGCATACTTCCGGATCGACGTCGAGCTTGACCGCCTGCTTGAGCGCTGTTGTGGCAATCGCTACCTGGTGCACGCACTGGCGCCATTGCACGCGCATTGCAGGCGCCTATGGTACCTGGTCAGCGGCCAAATGGACGTCCAAGAGGCCGTTGGGCTGCATATCTCGCTAACCAATGCAGTGGCCGATCAAGATGGCTCTGGCGCCATACGGTCACTCAATGGGATCATAGCGATACTCGACAAGCAGCTTGGAGCGCTGGATGCCATCAGCTGATCGTTCAACCGGAAAGAAAGTGGCCGTGATTGGCGCCGGCACGGTGGGCTCCAGTTGTGCGTGGCATCTACAGAAGCACGGGTACCAGGTCGTCCTGCTGGACCCCGTGGATCCGGGCCAGTCGACCAGTTTTGGCAACGCAGCGTGTATTTCGCCGTCTCACATCACGCCGTTTTCCTACCCAGGTGTTGTCAAACAGATTCCGGGCTGGCTGATGGACCCGCTGGGCCCATTGCGTATTCGCTGGCAGCACCTGCCCGGTTTACTGCCGTGGCTGTGGCGCTTCTGGCGATCGGGTACCGACGCCGGTGTCGCCTGGTCATCGCAGGCACAGGCGCGGCTGATGAGGGAAGTGCACGCAGACTGGGATGAAATACTCGAGGCAACCGGGCAGTCTCATATGCGCCGGCACAAGGGTGTCATCGTGGTTTTCGATCAACGCGCAGAATTCGAAGCAGCGGCCTGGCAGTACCGGATCAAGGATGAGCTGGGCTTTGAGTGGCAGCACCTTGCGCCCTCTGAAGTAAAAATCATGGCGCCCGCGCTTGAATTGGGTAATGGCATGGCGCTTTATTACCCGGACTGGCAGCACGTGCTGGACCCGGGTGAAGTCACCGCGGGTATTGCGCGGGATTGCATGGCGCGCGGTGGGCAATGGTTGCAGGACCGCGTGCTCAAGGTCGAGGCGAATGAGCAGCAAGTGAACCTACAAACCGAAAGCGGTCAGCAACTGACTGCCGACAGCCTCGTGGTCGCCGCCGGCAGCTGGTCGAACAGGATATGCGGACAACTGGATTACACCGTTCCACTGGCTGCCAAGCGAGGCTACCACTCGATGATCGGGAGTCCCGGGATAGATCTGGAATACCCGGTAATGTCGATGACGCGGTCTTTTGTCATGACCCCGTTACAAAATGGACTGCGCGTCGCCGGAACTGCGGAACTTGCCCGGCTCGACGCTGAACCGGATTACCGCCGGGCAAAGGTGTTGCTGCGTCATGCGCAGCATTATTTTCCCGGCCTGCAGAGCGAGCAGGTCAGCGAGTGGATGGGACAACGCCCCATGATGGCCGACTCGGTACCGGTCATTTCATGCTCACCGACGCGCCGCAATGTTTTTTACGCCTTTGGGCACGGCCATTACGGCCTCACCCAGGGGCCCACAACCGGAAAAGCAATTACCCGGCTGATTTCAGGTGAGGAACCATCGGTGGATATCCGGGACTACCGCTTCGAGCGATTCAGGAGTTGACCATCAAGCTGCCCGCCGCCCAGACGTTTGACTGCATTGACGCCCATACCTGTGGCAACCCGGTGCGCGTGGTGGTCGACGGTGCTCCGCGCCTGGACGGCAACACCATGTCCGACCGGAGACAGCATTTCCAGCAGGAATTTGACTGGATACGCACTTCGCTGATGTTCGAGCCCCGTGGGCACGCGCTGATGAGCGGCAGCATGCTCTACCCCAGCAAGCTCGACGGCTGCGACATCGGCGTGCTGTTTATCGAAACATCGGGGTGCCTGCCGATGTGCGGGCATGGCCTGATCGGAACGGTGACCATCGCGCTGGAGCACGGGCTGGTGACACCGGCCACGCCGGGTGTGGTGAAAGTTGAAACGCCGGCCGGAAGGGTTGATGCGCATTACCGCCAGGAGCGGGGCAAGGTTATCTCGGTACGGTTCTCAAATGTGCCCTCGTTCCTGTACGCCAAGAATATCGCCGTGGACTGCCCGGAGCTGGGTGGTCGCGTGAACGTGGATGTGGCCTACGGTGGCAATTTTTATGCGATCGTTGAGCCGCAGGAACATTATCGGGACCTGGAACAACTGTCGGCAGCAGACATCATCAGGATCAGCCCGCGACTGCGCGACCGGCTCAATGCCGATCATTCATTTATTCACCCGCTGGACAAGCGGATTTCGGGCTTGCGTCACCTGATGTGGACGGGGGCCGCCAGGGAACAGGGTTCCGACGGCCGCAACGCGGTTTTTTATGGCGACGGGGCCATCGACCGCTCACCCTGCGGCACCGGCACATCGGCGCGCATGGCGCAACTCGCGGCCCGCGGTACGCTCAAGCCGGGGGATACGTTTATTCATGAGAGCATCATTGGCAGCCGCTTTACCGGCCGGGTGGAAAGCGTGCTGCAAGTCGGGCCATTTGCTGCGATCGTACCGGGCATTGAGGGTTGGGCGCGCATCTTTGGCCACAACCGGATCACCGTCGATCCGCAGGACGACCCATTCTGGCGCGGGTTTTCGGTAAGCTGAGCGCTGAGTACACACGTCGCTTGACGCCCATCAAGCGGAAACTGACGAAATCGAATTGCATGGAGCAAAAATGTACAAGACCCTCACCACGCTGACGCTGCTGTTGTTGTGGCCGGCGGCGCATGCGGCCGAAGACAGCATGAAATTCAAGGCGCTTTACGAGAAGGAGTGGGCGTTCCGCCTGCAGGAATTTCCGACCCTGGCAAGCAGCGTCGGAGTCCATGATTACGATGACCGCCTTTCTCGCGTGTCCGAGCGCGACCAGAAGCGCCGCTACGACTATTACATGGCGTTGCGTACGGATCTCGGTGAGTTGAGTTGCGAGCGGCTTGATCGCGATGAATGCATCAACTACCGAATCTTCCGTCGCCAGGTGGACGGGATGATTGCCGACTATGAAACACGCGCCTACCTGATTCCGTTCAACAGTGACTGGGGTTTTTACATGGGCTGGACGCGTTTGCCGGTTGAAACCGAATTCCAGGTTTTCACCGACTACGAGAATTACCTGTCCAGGCTCAAAGCCCTTCCTGCAGTGATGGACGAATATATCGGCCTGATGCGCGAAGGCATTCGAGCCGGTTTTACCCAACCACGGGTGATTCTCGAGGGCAGGGATGAGCCGATCAAGGCTCAGCTGGTTGAAAGCGCCGCCAACAGCGCCTTCTTTTCGCCGTTCGTGCAACTGCCAGAACACCTCGATGAAACCAGCAAGTCCGGTCTTGCCGGATCGGCCAAAAAGATTATTGAGCAGGGCGTGATCCCTGCATACCAGCGCCTGTACGATTTTTATCACGAGGAATACGTGCCGGCTGCCAGGACCCACATCGGCGCCAGCGCCCTTCCCAATGGCAGCGAGTTTTACCAGGCCCAGGTAAATTTCTACGCCACGGTGGATATGAGTCCGGCCGAGATACACGACATCGGTTTACAGGAAGTCAGCCGGATTCGCGGCGAGATGCTCGACATCATCGAAGACGTCGAATTCGAGGGCGGCCTGGCGGAATTCATTCATTTCCTGAGGACTGACCCGCAGTTTTATGCAACGACACCACACCAGTTGCTGGCCGAAGCCTCCTATTTCGCCAAGAAGGCTGATGGCCGCTTGCCGCAATTGTTCGGTCGCCTGCCGCGGCAGCCTTACGGCGTGGCGCCGGTGCCGGACGAAATTGCCCCGTTCTACACCGCGGGACGCTACATAGGCGCATCCCAGGACGCCTTGCGCGGTGGCTATTACTGGGTCAACACGCACGCGCTTGAAAGCCGGCCTTTATACACGCTGCCGGCCTTGACACTGCACGAGGCGGCGCCTGGCCACCACACCCAGAATGCACTGGCAGCCGAGCAGGAAGACCAGCCGCCGTTTCGCCGATATGACTACATATCCGCCTATGGTGAAGGCTGGGCCCTTTATGCCGAGAAGCTGGGCGTGGAGATGGATATTTACGAGACGCCTTACCAGCATTTCGGACGCCTGACCTACGAGATGTGGCGTGCTTGCAGGCTGGTCATCGATACCGGTGTGCACGCCATGGGCTGGACACGTGAACAGGCACAACGGTTCCTGGCCGACAACACGGCGCTGTCCATTCACGAAATCACCACCGAGGTGGACCGATACATTTCATGGCCTGGGCAGGCCCTGAGCTACAAGCTGGGCGAATACACCATATGGCAGCTCAGGCGGGATGCAGAATCCCGGCTGGGCGCAGCATTTGATATCCGCGCTTTCCACGATTTCATTCTCGCGCTGGGTTCGGTTCCGCTTGACGTGCTCAGGGACGAGGTGGAGCGATGGTCTGCGGAGCACGAAACGGCACTGCTTTCGGACCGGGGGAACTGATATGAACAAGCTTGTACTGGCCACGTTGCTGGCCCTGTCTCCGCTGACCTTGCCGGCACAGCAGGATGAAGCTGATGAGCCGCTGATGGTGGCTTTTCCGGAGATCGAAAAATCAGAGGTGACCCGCCACTCGGTGGTGATTGGAAACCAGACCGTGGAGTACAAGGCGACTGCCGGAACCCTGCACCTGCCCGGCGAAGAGGGCGATGATGCGGCGAGCATTTTTTACGTGGCATACGAGCGAGAAGGCATACGCGACAAGAGCAAACGGCCGGTCATGTTCACTTTCAACGGAGGACCAGGGTCTTCTTCTGTGTGGCTGCACATGGGTACGTTCGGGCCACGAAGGGTCGCGATGAACGATGCCGTTCATCCACAAGCACCGCCCTATAACCTCGTCGATAATGCCTACAGCCTGCTCGACGTCACCGACCTCGTATTCATTGACCCGGTGGGAACCGGGTACAGCCATGCGCTGGGCGAAGCCGAGGACAAGGATTTTCATGGTATCGAGGAGGACGTGCAGGCGGTGGGTGATTTCATCCGCCTGTGGGTAACTCGCAAGCAGCGGTGGAATTCACCAAAGCTCGTAGGCGGCGAAAGTTATGGCACAACGCGCACGGCAGCGCTGGCCAGCCACCTTCAACAGCGCGGCATCTTCCCCAACGGCCTGGTGCTGGTTTCTTCAATCCTGAATTTCCAGACCGCCCGTTTTCTTCCGGGTAACGATTTGCCCTTCATCCTGTTTTTACCGACTTACGCAGCCACCGCCTGGTACCACGGCAGAATTGAGAACCCGCCGCCGGATATAGAGGCATTCCTGGGACCGGTGCGCGAATTTGCCCTCGGTCCTTACGCCTCTGCCCTGATGCAGGGAGATCAACTCGGGGATGAGGAAAAGGCCGCCATCGTCAAACAACTTTCCGCGTTCACGGGGTTGTCGTCAGAGTATCTGCATCAAACGAACCTGCGCATCAATATCCGCCGCTTCGTCAAGGAGCTGCTGCGCGATGAACGTCGCACGGTGGGCCGCCTGGACAGCCGCTTCAAGGGCATGGACATGGATGCTGCCGGTGAAAATTATGAGCACGACCCAAGCATGACTGCGATCATGGGCCCATACACCGCCGCGGTGAATCACTACCTGCGCAGCGAACTGGGCTATGAAGACGACAAGGAATACGAGATCCTGTCCGGCACCGTCAGCCGCAACTGGAACTGGGATGTCGAGAGCCAGCGCACCGGTTATATCAACGTGGCGGAAAACATGCGCCAGGCGATGGCAAAAGACCGATACCTGAAAGTGTTTGTCGCCAATGGTTACTACGATATCGCCACGCCATTTTTCGCCACCGAGTACACCATGGATCACCTGCAGGTCGAGCCAGAGCTAAAAGGCAATATCGAGATGCACTACTACGAGTCTGGTCACATGATGTACATCCACGAGCCGTCGTTGATCAAGCTCAAGGAAGACCTGGGGGCATTTATCGAAGGGCTGTGAGTGTTTTTTAGAACCCAGCCTACTTTGCGGCCTCTTTCGGTGGCCGCGCCCGGATCAGGCCCTGCTTGTCCGGGTACCGGCCCTGGACGCCGACGAAAAAGGCCCTGACCGTTTCCAGTGTCTCTTGCATGTCCTCGCCCGGATAAAAAGCCCCGCCCATGCGCACTTTCTTGTTGCCGTAATCGAGGTAGGCCATCACGATTGGCACCTGCGCCGCGCGCGCTATGTGGTAGAAACCCATTTTCCAGTGCCTGGTCTTTTTACGGGTTCCTTCCGGTGCAATGGCCAGAACCAGTTCATCTGCCTCTGCAAAGCGTTGCGCCATTTGCTGGCTCATGTTGTGTACCTTGTCGCGGCGCACCGGAATGCCGCCAAGATATTTGAAAAACCATCCGAATGGGCCCTCAAACAGCGTGTGTTTGCCCAGGTAGTGAACTTTCAGGCGCAGTATCCGGGCGGCCAGCATGCCCAGCGGAAAATCCCAGTTGCTGGTATGCGGCGCCACGATCAGTACGTATTTTTTAGTGTCCGGATATTCCACCTCGGTAGTCCAGCCGAGCAGCTTGTAAATCCACCTTGAAATCCAGGCCATCATGAACCTGGTAACTCCTCTTCGGGCAAGCGAAAGAACCGTTCGGCATTGGCGGTGGTCAGCGCCGCCAGCTTCGCCGGGTGCTCTTCACGACAGGCGGCCAGCGTGCCAAGTATCCACGGCAGCCAGCGCGGTTCATTGCGATGAGACTTAACCTTCGGCCTGAGGTTTCTCGGCTTGAGATAAGGCGCATCGGTCTCGATCATCAGCCGGTTTTCCGGGATATCTTTCATGTAGGCCTTCATGTGCTCACCCCGGCGTTCGTCGCAAATCCAGCCAGTGATGCCGATGTGACAATCGAGGTCCAGGTAGGCGTACATCTCTTCGCGTGATCCGGTAAAACAATGCACTACCACGTCGCCGAGTTCATCGCGCCGGGACTTGAGCATGGCATAAAAGTCCTCGTGCGCGTCACGCAGGTGCAAAAACATCGGCAGCCCGCTGTCCACGCCAATTTGCATCTGTGCCTCGAAGGCCCTTTGCTGCGCGGGACGGGGCGAGAAATCCCTGAAGTAGTCGAGGCCCGTCTCGCCTGCTGCCACGACTTTCTCATGGCTGACCAGTTCACGAAGCAAGGCATCCGTTTCTGCAACGTAATCCGAGGCATGATGGGGATGCACGCCGGCAGTGGCATATAACTCCAGCGGCCGCTCCAGGCTCAGGGCCAGGGCTCGCCTGCTGCCTTGTGCGCTGGCACCGGTTACGATCATGCGATCGACACCGGCCTCATGTGCAGCGTCAATGACCTGCTCGCGATCATCGTCGAATGAGTCATGAGTCAGGTTACAGCCAATATCAATCAGGTTCATCGTGTATCAGACTGGTTAACGAGTGATTTGCGCGGGCAGAATGGCATGAATTGTAGCCGGTTTGGGCAGCCCTGAACGATGATGACGGGCCGGGCCGCAACCTCCAAAGACTTGCGCTGTGCGTTTCAGTGGTCAGAATAGCGCAATGACTGTGCATACACCCACTTCCGGTGCAGCGCGTTGGGATGCCTATTGGCGCCTGATGCGTTTTGACAAGCCGATCGGAATCCTGCTGTTGCTGTGGCCAACGCTGTGGGCGCTGTGGCTGGCCGGAGCGGGTTCACCTTCAATGGCCAATGTGCTGATTTTTTGCACGGGCGTGGTACTGATGCGCGCGGCGGGCTGCATCATGAACGATGTCGCCGACCGTGACTTTGACCCGCATGTGCAACGTACCCGGGTGCGGCCGCTGGCTGCCGGTGAACTGACGGTCAGGCAGGCGCTCGCAGCATTCGTAGTGCTGATGATCCTGGCGTTCCTGCTCGTGCTGATGACCAATGCATTGACCGTCAAGCTGGCGTTTGCCGGCGCGGCACTCGCTTCCAGTTATCCCTTCTTCAAGCGCTTCACGCACCTGCCGCAGGTAGTGCTGGGCGTGGCGTTCGGCTGGGGCATGGTCATGGCCTTTGCCGCCGAGACCGAATCGATTCCGCCGCAGGCATGGCTACTGTTGTTGATCAATGTTTTGTGGTCCGTCATTTACGACACGCTTTACGCGATGGTTGATCGCGAGGACGACATTCGTATTGGCGTCAAATCAACGGCCATACTTTTTGGCCGTCATGACCTGTTGATATTGCGCATACTCAAGGTCGCCATGACCGGCCTGCTGTTGTGGCTGGGTTTATGGCTCGATCTGACCTGGCCATGGTTTGCCGCGGTGTTCGTTACATTTGCCCTGTTTGCGGTGCAACAGTGGCGCGTCCGTTCCCGTGAACCTGCAGCCTGCTTCGGCGCATTTTTGAACAACAATTACGTGGGGCTGGTATTGTTTGCCGGAATACTGGGACACTTTGCCAATGTCTGAAGCGATCCAGCACCAGGCCACGGTGTGGCTGGAAAAGCCGGGCCTGAAGCATGCCCGGGAGTTTGTCCGCGCAATGCGTAACAGCCGCGGCTTGCACCACCCGTGGGTTTCCGCTCCCTGCGACCCACAGTCATGGCGCCGATACCTTGATCGACTCAAACGCGAAAATGAGGCGGGTTACCTGGTGCGGCGTGATGGTGACAATGAACTTTGTGGCGTCATCAATCTCAATGTCATCACCTACGAAGCGCTTTGCAGCGCATACCTGAGTTACTACGCCGTGCAGAAATGGGCCAACCACGGTTACATGAAGGAAGGGCTGCGCCAGGTCATCGGCCTGGCCTTTGACGAACTGGGCCTTCACCGGCTTGAAGCCAATATACAACCCGACAACGAACCCTCAATCCGCCTGGTCGAAAGCCTGGGATTCGAATGCGAGGGCTACTCACCGCGTTACCTCAAGATCAACGGCAAGTGGCGAGACCACGAGCGCTGGGCAATTCGCGCCGACAGCAAATCCTGGCTCAGGCGTTAAGCGCCCGGGCGACGATCCATATTGATATATATCCAGCCTGATTGCGTTTCAGGACGCGGGCGCATTCCGAAACGGTGGAGCCGGTGGTCATCACATCGTCCACAAGACCTACGTGCAATGACTTGAGCGGCTGTCCTGTCCAGCAGAAGGCTCCCCTGAGGTTACTTTTACGCTCGCTTGCACCCAGCCCGGTCTGGGTGGGTGTGTGCCGACTGCGCCGTAGGCGATGTGGCGCCAGCGGCGACCCTGACCGCGCAGCCAGCCTTTGGGCAAGGAAGAAAGCCGGGTTCAGCATGCGGCTCGCAAGCCGCCAGCGGTGCATCGGTACGGGCACCCATAAGTCTGGCAAGGCGGTCTTGCATTCAGAAGCCCGGGTGGTCATATGGCTGCATAACACTTCTGAGAGCACCTGGCCCATGGCGCTGTCACGGCGAAACTTGAAGCCGTGTACCAGCCGGTTGACCGGAAAGCTGAAGCGCAGCGGCGCGTGCGAGGCATCAAACGGCGGCGGGTGGGCCAGGCATTGGCCGCAAGCAGGGTCCCCGGCCTTCGCCAGGGGCAATGCACAACGGTCGCAGCAGGGACCCAGCCAGGGCAGATCTGCACGGCAGCTTACGCAGATATTGGCGTTTCCGGAGTCAAATCCACAAGCCACACAGGCCCTGGGCTGCAGGGCATCGAGGCACCTGTTAACCCAAGAATTCATCCCAGGTTGACAGGGCAAGTAGCGCTCAACATACTTCCGTTCACAATCAATGTTCCAGGGAGTGACATTAATGGACCAACAGTTTTCTGAAATCAGGCATGACTGGTCGCGTGATGAAGTCATTTGCCTTTTTGAACTGTCATTCAATGACCTGTTGTTCCGTGCGCATTCAACGCACCGTGCTCACTTTGATCCCAATGGCGTGCAAATCAGCACGTTGATGAGCATCAAGACCGGCGCCTGCCCGGAAGACTGCAAGTACTGTCCGCAAAGCGTTCGTTACAACACCGGGCTGGAGCGGGAGGCATTGGTGTCAACCGAGTCAGTGCTCGAAGCTGCACGCGCTGCCAGGGACAGCGGAGCCAGCCGGTTTTGCATGGGGGCCGCCTGGCGCAGCCCGAAAGACCGCGACCTGGAAAAAGTCATCGAAATGATCCAGGCCGTGCGTGGGCTGGGCCTGGAAACCTGCCTGACACTGGGCATGCTGACGTCCGACCAGGCTGAACGCCTCGGCGAGGCCGGACTCGATTATTACAATCACAACCTCGACAGCTCTCCGGAGTATTACCGGGAAGTCATTACGACGCGCAGCTACGATGATCGGCTGGAGACACTGAAAAACGTTCGCCACGCCGGGCTCAAGGTTTGTTGTGGTGGCATCGTGGGAATGGGCGAGGGGCGCGATGACCGGGCGGGTTTGCTGGTTGAGCTTGCCAACTTGCCGGAGCATCCGCAAAGCGTTCCAATCAATAATCTCGTCCAGGTGCCCGGCACCCCATTGGACGGCATTGACCCCATCGACCCGCTGGAATTTGTGCGCACGATTGCCGTGGCCCGCATCATGATGCCGGGATCGGTGGTGCGGCTGTCAGCCGGACGCACCGAGATGAGTGACGAATTACAAGCGCTGTGTTTCTTTGTTGGCGCCAACTCGATTTTCTACGGTGACAAATTGCTGACCACGGACAACCCCGGGGCTCAACGTGACCGCGCATTGATGGCCCGCCTGGGCTTGCAGGCATCGGGCGCGGAACCGAATACCCCGCAGTCCGCCTGAGCCCATGAACCCGGCATCGGACCGCCTGAGCCAGTGGCTGGCTGAAGCGCAGGCGAAAAGAAGCGCAGCAAGCCTGCAACGAAATCGGATCGAGCTCAGCCAGCGCAGTGCCGGCAAGGCACGGGCTGGCGGCCGGGATTTGGTCAATTTCAGTGGCAACGATTACCTCGGCCTGGCCACTGAACCCGCGCTCGTTGAGGCCCTTGCAGAAGCCGCCCGGGAACACGGCGTCGGGTCCGGCGCTTCGGCACTGGTCAGCGGCTATAACAGCCTGCATGCGCGCCTGGAGCAATCGCTTGCCGATCACCTGGGTACCGAGGCTGCGCTGCTGTTTCCATCCGGTTACCACGCCAACCTGGCCGTGCAGACATCGCTGGCCAGCAAAGGCGATTTCATCGTGCAGGATCGCCTTTGTCATGCTTCACTGATCGATGGCGCCCGGCTTAGCGGCGCGCGATTGCTGCGTTACCCGCATTGCGATATCAAGGGCCTGGAAAGGCAGCTGGAACTGGCGGATGGTGGCCAGGTGCTGGTGGTAAGTGACGGCGTGTTTTCGATGGATGGTGATATTGCGCCCCTGGCCGGGATCGCAGATTGCTGCACGCACCATAACGCTTGCCTGGTGGTGGATGATGCGCACGGTACCGGCGTGCTCGGCCATGGCGGGCGTGGGTCGTTTGAGCATTTGGGTGTTCCGGTGGCGCGCATTCCCGTGCTGATCGGCACCCTGGGCAAGGCATTCGGAATTTCCGGAGCCTACGTGGCCGGGAGCGCGGCGTTGATAGACCATCTTGTCAATCACGCGAGGACATACCTGTACACCACCGCAATGCCGCCGCCGTTGGCCGCCGCTGGCCTCAAAGCACTGGAAATCATTCAAAAGGAAGTGGCCCGCAGAGACGCGTTGCAGCGGCGAATTGGCCAGTTCAGGAAAGGGGCTGCGGCGCGTGGGCTGAAATTGCTGGAATCGGAAACGCCCATTCAGGCGCTTGTGATCGGACAAGCCTCGGCTGCACTGGAGACGTCGCAACGCCTGCGGGAACAGGGTTTCCTGGTCGTCGCCATCCGACCGCCAACGGTTCCCGACGGCACGGCACGATTGCGAATCACGTTGAGCGCCGCACATACGGGTTTACAGGTCGAAGGCTTGCTCGGCGCGCTGGAACAATGCCTGTAAACGGCCTGGTCAGCAGCATCGGCAGCGGCCCGGACCTGGTCATGGTGCATGGCTGGGGTGCGCACAGTGGCGTTTGGGGCGAATTCGCGCAATATCTCGCGGCTCACTTTCGCCTGCACCTCGTCGACTTGCCGGGACACGGCCGTTTGCGGCACCAACAAGGCGGGTTTTGTGCTGAGTCCGTTCTGGGTGAGATTCAAAGCGAGGTGCCCGCGGCTCACTGGCTGGGCTGGTCGCTGGGAGGCCTGCTCGCGCTGTTGAGGGCAACCGGGTCACGGCAAAAGCCGAAGAAACTGGTGTTGCTGTCAACGACCGCCTGTTTCCTCGAGAATGAAACCTGGCCACACGGCATGGGCGTCGCCGAGTTCAAGGCATTCAGGCGTGGCGTTAAGCACGATGCCCACAAATCCCTGGAGCGCTTCAACTCGCTGCAGGTTCACGGCGACGAACGGCAGGCCTCGATCCGTAAGCTGTTGGACGATTGCGTTCGCAGCGCGCCGCCGAATAGGGCAGCTTTACTTGCGGGGCTCGACATGCTCGGCGAGCTGGACCTCAGCGCGAAGCTGTCACGGCTGGAGCAAGCCGTGATGTTGGTCAGCGGTGATCAGGATCGGGTGGTTTCAAGCGAGGCAACGGCGCAAACCGCGGCCCGGATTCCGCGATCAGTACACCACGTCATCCGCGGCGCCGGACATGCGCCTTTCATCAGCCATGCCGCGCAAACAGGCCAACTGGTCGCCGAGTTTCTGCAAGCGGAGTGCAGACCATGAGCATGATCGAGCTGGACCGTGCCGCCGTTCAGAGGTCCTTCGAACGCGCGGCAAGCAGCTACGAGCGATTTGCGGTGCTGCAGCATGAGGTTGAATCGAGGCTGCTGGAGCGGCTTGAATTTACCCGCGAAGACCCACGCGTCATTCTTGATGTCGGCTGCGGTACCGGCACGGCAACGCCCGCATTGAGCCGCCGGTTTCCCGCCGCCAGCACCATCAGCCTGGACTGGTCGCAAGCGATGCTGCACAAAGCGCGGCAACATCACTCCACGAACCAGGAACGCGTCTTGTGTGCGGACATGCACGAAATTCCGCTGGCGATGCGCAGCGTGGACCTGGTCTTTTCTAACCTGGCCGTTCAGTGGTCAAGCCACCTTGAAGCCTTGCTGGTTGAGTTCCGGCGGGTACTCAAACCCGGCGGCTTGCTGATGTTCAGCAGTTTTGGACCGGACACCCTGCATGAACTGCGAGCCGCATGGGCCAAGGTCGATGACCGGCCGCATGTCAACAGGTTCATGGACATGCACGATGTCGGCGACGCACTTGTCCGGTCCGGTTTTTCTGAACCGGTTATGGATGTTGACATGTTGACGCTGGAGTATCCGGATGTGATGGGCCTGATGCGCGAACTGAAAGCGATCGGTGCGCACAATGCTGCCGCAGGTCGCGCCCGTGGGTTAACTGGCAAGCATTCGTTAAGGCGCATGTTGGAAGCCTACGAACCCTTCAGGCGTGATGATATATACCCGGCCAGCTACGAGGTCATTTACGGCCTTGCATATGGTCCGCTTGAGGGGCAGCCGGTGCGGGGTCCTGAAGGGGAATACGCGGCATTTTCAGTCGAGTCTTTGATGAAGGGCCGGGGTGGATCGAAATGAAGCGCATTTTTGTTACCGGAACCGATACCGAGGTCGGCAAAACCTGGGTCGCCAGCGCCCTCGCGCGCCACCTGGTTTCGTGTGGGCTCCAGGTGGCAGTGATGAAACCCGTGGCTTCCGGCTGTGTCACCACGGAGCAGGGATTACGCAATGAAGATGCGCTGAGCCTGATCCGGGCAGCCAATGTCATCATGCCTTATGAGCAGGTCAATCCTTATGCCTACGAGCCGGCCATAGCACCCCATATTGCGGCGACCGAAGCAGGCCGCTACCCGGACAGCGCCCATATCGTGGACATTGCAGACGATGTTGAGGCCGATGTACTGATTGTTGAAGGCGCCGGTGGCTGGTGTGTGCCGCTGCACGACGAGATTTGGATACCTGACCTGGTCAGAGCCCTCGGCGCAGAAGTCATACTGGTTGCGGGCATCAAGCTGGGTTGTATTAACCATGCCGTGTTGACTGCCCGCCAAATCCAGGCCGATGGTTTGCGATTGTTGGGTTGGGTTGCAAACCAACTCGACGCGAACATGAAGCACTACCGTGAAAATCGTGAGACGATAGAAAAAAAGTTAAACGTTCCAATGCTTTGTGAAGTCAAATGGAAGTCTGAAAAGGCTGAAATAAGGCCGGAAACGATCTTAGGTTAAGCAAATAAATTATTATCCCTGTTGAAAAAACTGTTAAAATTAGTTATAGATAGCGCTGTCAACTTTCGTCAGTGAAAAGGGATTTTCTATAGCTGTTCATGATCAGAATCGGAAATGGCGCTCCCCCTTGCGTTATTTCCGTGTCGAGGCCGGTGTTCCCCTTGCACCGGATCTCACGGAAAGGACCGGTTGACCCCTTGCCGGTCCTTTCTTTTTTTAAGAGACCCTCCATAGACCCATTTTGCACGCCCGTTGCAATTCAATGACGCGCCAACGGCGTTACGCATCTTGGCAAGGGCTAAGGCCATTGCCTGCGACACGTGCCTTGTTGGTCACGCCATTGCTTTTACAACGGGCATCACAAAATGGGCCTATGGAGGGTCTATGTTCGTGCCTTAATGTGAGACCAGAACTCACGCCCGTTGCAATTCAATGACGCGCCAACGGCGTTACCTCAAATCTCTTACGGTAAGTGCGGACGGGCCAGGTATTCGTGGCTCTGCATTTCCACCAGCCGGCTGGTGGTGCGTTGAAACTCGAAAGAAAGGCGATCACCGGTGTAAATCTGTTCCATCGGCGTTGCGGCAGTGATCAGCAACTTGACGTTGCGGTCATAGAATTCGTCGACCAGGTTGACAAAGCGCCGTGCGGCATCGTTGTGGCGATCGTCCATGGCAGGTAAGCCTGAGACCAACACGGTGTTGAAGGCCTTGCTGATCTCAATGTAGTCGCTGGTGCTGCGTGGCTGCTCACACAAGGCGTGAAAATCGAACCAGATTACGCCATCGGCCCGTCTGCGCGCCTTGATGACACGGCCATTGACCTTGAGTTCAGCCGGCAGGGACACACCTCCGCCCAGGGCTGCGAATCGCTCGGTGAGGCTGGCCTCGGCCGCATCGTCGTGAGGGCAATGATAAATCTCCGACCGCTCCAGTATGCGCAGCCGAAAATCGGTTTCACCCTCCACGTGAATGACCTGCGTATGCTGGTGTAACAACTCTATGGCGGGAATGAAACGCGCCCTCTGCAAGCCGTCCCGGTACAACTCATCGGGGTGCAGGTTTGACGTGGCGACCAGCACCACCCCTTCATTGAACAGGGTCTGCAGGAGTCCGGCCAGCAGCATGGCATCTGCGATATCAGACACGTGAAACTCGTCGAAACACAAAAGGCGGCACCGCTGAGACCACTCTCGAGCGAGGCTTGTCAGCGGGTCTTTCTGGTGGCTTCTTTCGCGCAGTCCGGCGTGAACGCGCGCCATGAAGCGATGGAAATGAATTCTTTGTTTTTCGGCAAACGGCACGGACTCATAGAACAGGTCCATCAGCCAGGTTTTGCCACGTCCAACGCCGCCCCAGAGGTAAATGCCGCGTATGCCCGGCGGTTTACGGCCGAGCACTCGGGTCAAGAACCCTAGCGGGGCAGTATCGGCCAGATCATGCCACAGGCGGTCCAGCGCTGTAACCGCTTCCGCCTGCGGTGTATCCGCTTCGAAATGGCCGGAATCTATCAGTGACTGGTATTGGCCGAGCGGGCTGCCAGTCACGATCAGGCAGTTTTTACGACCGGACCCGGCAATTGCGCCCTGACGCCGTTTTTCAACAGGCCGCGCAGATCCATCAGGCGGCGGTGGAAGAAGTGGCTCGCGCCGTTCATGATCACCAGTTCTGGCGGTGGTTCGATCGACTCTGTCCATTCGACGACGTCGTCGATATTGACGATTTCATCTTCGTCTCCCTGCACTACAAGCCAGGGGCAACCGGGATGGGCCAGGCCTTCAAACCCGTATCGCCGGACCGCCGGCGCGATTGAAATCAACTGGCCCAGGGCTAAATTTTGCGCCGCCTTTAATGCCACGAATGCACCGAAGGAAAAACCGCCCAGCCAGAGCTGGTCTGAACCGCAGGTCTTTCTGACCCACTCTGTCACGGCGAACAGGTCATCGGTTTCACCGTAACCGTCGTCAAAAGCGCCCTCGCTTGCCCCGACACCGCGGAAATTGAACCGCACGGTTCGAAGACCCAGTTCGCGCATGGACCGCTCGAGGATTGTCACCACCTTGTTGCGAAACGTACCGCCATGCAGTGGGTGAGGGTGGCAGATCACGATGGTGGCCGGGCGCGCCTGGTCGGGCTCTGGAACATCGCTGATACACTCGATATTTCCTGCCGGTCCGCGCAGGAAAAACTCGCTGCGCTGTCCCGGAAACTCACCCGGTTGCACCACTGGGTTGGATTCTGACATGGGCTGCAAATGCCTGTTTGCAAAAATGCATTTTACCGCATCGAGCCATGCGACAACCAATTTGAGGGATCCCTGGAACAGGGCACTATGCGTTTGCCGAGTCGCGCTTTCGGACGGGCGATTTGCCACCGGCCTGCCACGTTCATGCGCGCCAGATATGATAGTGTGCGCACTGCAAATTCCTGCTTTCGTGAGGGCGACCGCCTCGTAATTCGATGAATTTTCTTGCTCACCTGCACCTTGTCTACGACGACGAGGACCTGATGCTCGGCGCCATGCTGGGTGACTTTGTGAGGGGCCGGCGCGCCTTGTGGTCCTGGCCTCCGAACGTTCGCAAGGGAATCAGGATTCATCGAAAAATCGACAAGCTGACGGACCAGGCCCCGGAATTTCGCAGGCTTCAAAAGCAGTTCGAAAAGCCGTTCAGGCGGTACTCGGGTATTATTATCGACCTCGCATTCGACCATGAACTGGCCACCCACTGGGAAGCATATTCGACGATCAGTCTGCCCGAATTTGATCGCCAGGTGCGCGCCATGCTGAAACCCCACGGCGAACGGCTGCCGCATGAACTGAAACAATTCATGGCCTATGCAGACCGACGGGGTTTATTCGATACCTACCGGGACGAAGGCGAGGTGTTGCATAGCCTGGCCGGCATCGGAAAACGGTTCAAACGCAGTAATCCGCTGGCGCAGGTGGATGAAATCTGGGCCGAGATCAAGCCGTTGGCTGCCGAGGCATTCGTGACTTTTTATCCCAGCATGCAGGCCCAGGTTCAGTTGCTGATAAATCCCAGGTCAACGATCACAGGGTCGTGATCCGATGACCGCAGCCAGGGCTGCGGCAGCTCCATTCCAGGCGGCCACGGTGAATTGATGTTCAGCACGCGCGTGGCAGTCACGTACGGCATCAATTCGGGTGTTGCGAAGGCATAGTCCAATGTTCCCGCCTCACCGCGATAAAAAAAGGTGTACGAAGGCCGCGGGCCGGAAGGCGCAGTCAGATCCGAAAACCCGGCGTTAACCAGCGTCGCGATCGGGTCTTCCATGCGATACGCATTCATGTCGCCAACCACCAGCACCCGTCCGCGGCTGGTCGCGTCGGCCAGTTGTCGGGCCCATCGTGCCAACGCCTTCGCGGCCTGTGTCCGCGCCTGGTTCCAGCATCCCTGCCCATCCCTCAAATCGCTGTTGCGTCCGGTATCGGGGCATGAGCCCTTGGATTTCAGGTGATTGACGATGACCGTGAATACTTCGCCGCTGCGCTTGTCTCTGAAAGCCTGGGCCAGTGGCACGCGGCTGCTGATACCGAATGGTTCGACTTCGAGGAGCCGCGCACGGCCAGCCAATTCGACGGCGGCCTCGTCGTAGAACAATCCGACCGTGATGGCGTCAGTTCCGATGCCTTCATCCGGGTTCTCTGGGTTGCCGGGAAACACCGCGAGCCAGTCAGAGTTCGTGGCTGATTCAGTGTCCAGGATAAAATCGGCGGCTGCACTGTACGGCCCAAAGCCGTCGTTTTCCAGCTCCATGACGGCCAGCACCTGTGGTTTGATTTCTGCGATTGCGGCGGACAAGCGGCTGCGTTGCTGCTGGAACTCCGCGGCAGTCTGCGCGCCCCGCGGTGTCGGGAAACCAGCGCCCCGGCCGTTACCGTTGAAGTAATTGTGCAAGTTAAACGCGGCGATTCGAATATCACCATCTGCGGGCGGCGCATTGCGGTACATGCGCGGCTCGAGGCTGTTGAGATCGTCGCGTAACATCAGGCGCAAACCGCGACCGTCATGGCCCAGTACGCCACTGCCGGACAACAGGCTGGCACCGGCCGGGAGAGCCAATTGCGCAGACTCATCCAGCCTTGCCTGGATCGAGGATCGGCGGTTGATGGCCAGCTGACGCCGCGCATCCGGACCAGGCCTGGCGACCTCGGTTGGGATCGGCAACACCGAATCCCGGCTGAGGCGTAAATCTCCCTGTGACTGGCGGTACACGTCTGTCAGGACCAGCGGTTCGTCCCATTCGAGATTCATTGCCTCCAGCGCTTCGAGATCGCGTTGACCGACCGGCAGTTTCAATTCTCTAATCGGCAAGGGCAGGTTCGATGAGCATGCCTGCCAGGCGCTGATATCGGTTAAAGCGGTCAAGGTGTCGTCGCCCTCGCCCAATTCTGAGACCGTGCCTTGTACGGCAACCCAATCTCCGGGCTTGAGCGTACCGGCCAGCGCAGTGCTCTGGATGTACAGGCCCTCTGAAGTTGCCGGGTTGTCATCTGCTTCACGTGACTGCATGAACAGACCCTCGGAGCCCTGCAGCAGGGTGATCACACCACCTACGTTGAGGGTTTCACCGACCAGGGGAGAGCGGTTTCTATCGCCCTGAACTTCGGAAATGGTTATCGCCTGGTTGCAGGATTGGTCGCCGAGCGCCGCAAGCTCTCCGGACGGTTTACAACCCGAAGTGCCGAGGACCAGGAAAAAGAACGCCGCGATTAGCGGCGTTCGATAATTCATCGGCGATAAACCTGTCACAGATCAAGCATATGCTGGACCGCCGCCCGGACTTCATCGTCCGAAAGGTCCATGCGGCCGCCCTTGGCCGGCATGATGCCAATCCCATTGATGGCGCTGTAGGTCAGCTCATCCAGGCCCTTGGCGGCACGTTCCGCCCAAGCATCACTACCCGGAATTGGCGCGCCGGCCGCACCGCTCAGGTGACAGGCCAGGCAAACAGCCGCGTAAACGGATTCGCCGTCAATTTCTGCCGCAGCGACTGCGACAGCGTCACCAGCCACGGGTGCTTCGATAACGACATCCTGGGCAGCAGGCGCCGGCAATTCGGTTCGGACACTGGCAACCGGCTGAATGCGCTCAGCCGCCTTGGCGGCGCGGCTTGGATTGGCCAGCGGGTCAGTGTTGTCATAACCCACAGCGATCACGATGATTAAAATAGTGACGATTACCAGGCCGACGATGATGCCGCTGAATCGTTTCATAAATACCTTGTCGTCGTTCTCGCCCATGTTGATCCTCTGAGTGCCGGTTTGCAGGTCGCCGGGAAGGTCCCGGAAAGGGCGAATATTATAGCTACTGGGGCGGCGCGCAGAAAGGCGCGGTCGCTTACATTAATCCGGTCGAGCCGCTAAAATACGCCTCCCGTCTGAACAGATACAATTCGCTTTCAGCGCCCGTAGCTCAGCTGGGTGAGCAGGTTCCCGGCCAAGGCGACCACAGGAGCGTTGGCCCTGCGAACGCCCGAAGCAAGGAGCTGAGGGCCGGGGTCTGCAGCGCGGAGCAGGAAGCGAGAGCGCAAAGACGAGTACTGCGCTCCATCGGCCGCAGGCTGATCCGGGCAGTAGGGAATAGCTTTTAGAACAGATACAATTCGATTTCAGCGCCCGTAGCTCAGCTGGATAGAGTACTGCCCTCCGAAGGCAGGGGTCACAGGTTCGAATCCTGTCGGGCGCGCCAGATACCAAAAAGCCACCCTCGCGGTGGTTTTTTGGTATTTGCTGCTTGCAGCAGGATTTGAACCGTCAAGAGGTTCGACAAATTCGCCGGGAGCGAATTTCGAATGTAGCCGCGAAGCGGCAAGCCCACAGGGGGAGGCCCAGGGATGGGCCGAATAATCCTGTCGGGCGCGCCAGATACCAAAAAGCCACCCTCGCGGTGGTTTTTTGGTATTTGCTGCTTGCAGCAGGATTTGAACCGTCAAGAGGTTCGACAAATTCGCCGGGAGCGAATTTCGAATGCCGCCGTGAAGCGGCAAACCCGCAGGCACAGTGGGCAGTTGCCAGCGTAGTAAAGTGTATTGATGGGTGTCGCCACCAGATCCGGATTGTTTTGCCTTGCCCGCCTAGTCAGCGTCACGCTCATTATGGCGATCCGGTTTCCGTTGCCCGTCCTTTTCGGCGAGCTGCCGGAATTCAAATATGGTGAAGGTAACGCCGATCACCATCAGCGCAAAGACAAAGGCCCCGGTAAAGAACAGTAATGTGTCATTCATTGTTTCGAGCCCCCATGACCATCAACTTGAAGTAGATACCAAAGCCGAGTATCGAAGGCACCCAAATGGCGGTAAAAATACCTTCCATCTGGTTACCGCCGAACCACAGGTATCCCGAGACAAAAAATGAAATAATTACAGCCAGCAGAATGAATAGATCTGACTTTTTAAACATAATCAAGCTCTCCTGAAATCTGGTTTGACGCGTCAACCATTCACTCGTTCCCGTAGCCAACTGCAGCCAGAAGACAACCCAGGATGGCGGCGCCTGCGATGAATCGCACGTTGTTCCAGGTTATCAATTCCGTTTCCAATGGGAGCCAGCCCAAGACGCCCAAAATGAGAAATGGACCAGAAATGGCGATCAGCGTAATGCCCACGCGAATCATCCACGTCCGAGCCTGGTGACGCTGAGCGCCCTTGTTCTGCCATCGAATCACTATCTGTCTCGCAATGTGGTCACTATGGGAACGGATGGCACTATGGCCAGAATTTCGAAGTGAAGATTTTATCGTTCCAAAACTATACAAAAATTGAACTAACGAGTTAATTATAGGTTATAACTTATACAAAAGCTATACATAATTGCTCAACGCGTGCCTTGCAGCAATTGAATCAAGGTGTTTAAGGTTGAACTGCCCGTGCAAAGGCGTGTGGCTTTCGCGCCCTGATGGCACAAAACGGGCTCTGTTGTGTGGCAGTCTGAGGGAGAGCTGATGTTGTTGGTCAGTTCGTTTCTGTCTCCGGCAGCGTCCGCCCCAGAATGGCGCCACCCATGCCCATCAGGGCCAACAGGCCGATGATCCCGGAGTTCCCGATAAACGGCACCAGGGCTCCCACCGATCCAACCAGCAGCAGGAGAACCCCTATTGTTGAATTGCTAATGGCAACATAGTCGGTACGCTGGTTGCCGCTGCCGAGGTTGACCACGTATGTCTTGCGGCCCACGCGCACACCACTGTGCGCAACCGACAGGATGAAATAGAGCACGGGTAAAAACCATGCAGTCGCGGTCAACGCCGGCGCAAACCGGTGGCTGAGGAACGTCAGGATTCCAACCCCAGACGTGATCAGTGCTGCAGTGATCATGACGTTTTTGCTCGAGGAATCAGCAACCCGGCCCCATACCGGCGCACTCAACAGGCTGGCCAGTCCGGCGGCGAAAATAAAGGCGCCCAGCAAGGAAGCACGGGAACCCTGGTTGCCCTGAGCCAGCGCCACGTAGAACGGTGCACTGAGCGCCGAACACATCAGCAGCGCCCTGGTAATGACAAATTTTCTGAATGGCTTGTCCGTGACCAATAGCCGCAGACGGGAAAGGGCCTCCATGGCGTTGCGACCGCCACCGGTTTCCCCGGAATATTCGGGCACCTGGGCGTAAACAACTGATGCGGCCAGCCATAGCAGGCCTGCGCCAATCAGCAACAAGCCAATGGTGCTGGCCTCAAGGCCTGACTGTGATTGCAAAATGATCGCCACGCCGAGGCCCAGGGAGATCAGCCCTGCAATACTGGCTGACCAGCCGGTCAATTGGCCGCGCCTCGGCCTGGGGATCGTTTTTCCGAGTACATCCTTGGCTGCAACGGAACAGAATCCGCGGGCGGCGCTGAACAGCGATATGAGCACAATTATGGCCCAGCCCGCGCGGGATCCTTCCAGGTAGATCGCGGCAAAACCGATTCCGACGATGCACAAACACTGGCCAATGCTGCCTGCTACCCAGACCCATTTCCGCACGGCCAGTCTGCGTATCACGCCACCAATGAATAACTGGGGAATCATGGATCCTGATTCCCTGATGGGGACCAGGAGTCCGAGCACCCAGCCAGGGGCACCCACCGCGGTCGTGACCCAGGCCAGCGTGGTCTTGGGACTGGCGATGGCATCGCCCAGCTTGGTCAGCACATAGGCCGACAGGATAAAAATAAAACTTCGTGGTGTGGCGCGGCAGGCCTCATCAGGAATATCCGCGCAGATTCGCGCATCTTCTTCGTTGGTCAGTTTTTCGTAAAGACTGGTGCTGATTGACATAGGTAACATGCAGGCCAGGCAGGGTTGGCAATGAAAATTATAAACCTCGAACGACATTCAGTTGATCTGGTCTCTGTTCAGGCTTCATGCTGGCAAGATAGAATTGCGCTGGAGCCAGCAATGGTCAATCAGAACTACGGAGTATGAGCCACGATGCAACTGCCTTTTAACCCACGCAAAAACCTGCGCCAGATCTTTGCAACCCCACTGGGTTCGTTCGAGGTGCCCGGCGCGGCCGAGTTGATGCCAAAGATCGCCCGCGTGGTGCTGGCCAAGGAAAAGGCGGAAAAGGGTATGAACCGCAGCAACAAGGGCGGCTGGCATTCAGAAGACACGCTGCTGAACTGGAAGGAGCTTGAATTTGCGGACTTGGCCGATACTTTTCGTTCTTCGGTAGCGCACATGATTGCATCTACCTCCGGCTTTGCGAAATTCAATGTTGATCTGACCATGTCGGCATGGGCCAACGTCAATCGCGCCGGGGCATTCAACAGCCCGCATATTCATCCGAACAATCACTGGTCCGGGGTGCTGTACGTGCAGGCGCCGAACCTGGAAGACGACCCATTTGAAAAGGCCGGAAATATTGAGATTCAGGATCCGCGCGGACCCATCAACATGGTCCGTTCACCGGGACAGAAAGACGCGCTGTCCATCGAACCCAAACAGGGGATGATCCTGATTTTTCCCTCGTGGTTGCTGCATTGCGTGAACAGCTTTTCCAAGGATGTGGTGCGAATATCGATTGCATTCAACGCCCGGATCAACCAGTTCCAGGTGATCAAGAGCTAGAAAAATTTTCAGGGTTGGGCGATCTTAATCGTCGCCTGGAAACGGTCGTCGTTGGCGGCCTTGATCGCATCGCGGCGGTTTTCAGCCACAACGGTACAGGTGAAATGGTATTTTTCCTGCTGCAGGGCTTCGGCGTGCCAGCGGTAACCCCGGAACCCCGGCTTCCAGCCAAACAGCACGACGAGTAAACCAAGCAGGGCCAGCTGTATCGCCGGCTGTTGAATCCAGACGCTGGCGATCTGTGCGATGTCGAACATCAGCGTTGTGGTGACGACCAGCAAAACCGTCGTGTAGCCCAATCCGCGCCTCACGGCCCATACCGAAGGAACCAGGAAAGCCGTCCACGAAAAACCGCGCATCACGGCATCGAAGCCATGACGGGGGTGCTTGTAGACATCAAAAACGCGCATGGGCTCTAAGCGACCTCTTTCTATTGCTTATACCATCAGACCCGGGATTCATCGCTAGCGTTCCCGTGACTCATGGCATGGTTTTTGGAGATCATCCCTGTGGATTGAGACATTGTGCTTGAATTCCGGGCAGTGCGGATGTGACGTTGGTCATGGTGGCTGTTACGCAATGTCACACGCCGATTCATGGCTTTTGTTCAGGCGGGCCGCAGGCGAAATCTGATTCATTCACAGGCCAGCAAAAATCCGGCCAGCCTTGATCGCGCCAAAACGTGTCAAGGCGGCTTCTTTTCATCAGGTTCTTGAATTCCTCGCGCGCGAAAATGGGTCGAACTGTCGGAAACTGCAACCACACCAGGTCCACGTCATCTGTAACATCATTTCGATCCAGGATTTCCCTCATCCAGGTATCGGCCAATTCCAGGTCGTCAAAGTAGGCCAGCCAGAATAAATCGGCGCCAAGACTGGAAGACGACTGGTAATCAATAGATCTCAGGTACGCTTGTGCACGCTTAGGTTGATCAATCAATTCGATTAACTCATCGAAATGAAATTCATTGAATCGGGAATCGTTGTTTGGATTCTCCAGGTAGGCTTTGACACTCTGCCGCGCCATTTCAGGCTGACCGTCGCTCAACGCCATGCGAATCTTGAATCTGACGATCAGGGAACGGCCGTAATCGGCCAATACTTCGGCCTTGTTGATGGCTCGCCAGGCCTCGACTTTCGAGCCGATAAAGAAAAGCGCGACGCCATAAAAGGACTGGTTAACCCAGGATAAGGGATCGAGTTCAACGGCTGCAGCGCCATGAACCAGGGCCTGGTCAGCAAAACCGGCCCGCAAAAGCATCTGGCCCAACTGGGAATGCGCCTCGATATTATCCGGGTTCAGTTCAAGCGCACGCTGGTAACTCTCCAGGGCCTGGCTCCACAACATCTGGTCCCGCAACGAGTCGCCTAAAGCGGAATGTGCGTCAGACAGGTCGGGGTCCAGTTGAATGGCACGACGGGCAAATCGTTCAGCCTCGCGCAAGGCTTCGCTGCGTTCCTCCTGACCGTAGTAGAACGTAAGCGCCCATGCCTGGGCCAAAGCGGCCCAGCCCTCGGCGAACTCAGGGTCGAGCTCGGTGGCTTCTTCGAGCAGGCGGATCATGCGCGCGAAATCAGAACGCGATGCAACCAGGGCGCGACCTTCCAGGTAACGGTCGTAAGCCTCCATGTTGTTGGTCTGCACATCCGCCAGGGATTGCTTGCCGTCAACCAGGTTCAGTTCCACGGCCAGGGCATCGGTAATGGCACGGGCTATTTCGTCCTGGATGGCAAATACGTCGGTTAATTCCCGGTCGTAAGTTTCCGACCAAAGGTGGAACCCATCTTGTGCCTTGACCAACTGGGCGGTAATGCGCAAACGGTTTCCGGCCTTGCGGATCGAACCTTCAAGGATATGCGCCACGCCCAGTTGTTCACCGATCAGGCGCAGATCCTCTTCGCGGTTACGAAACTGGAATGACGAGGTGCGCCCGGCCACTTTCAGGCTGTGGGTCTTGACCAACACATTGAGGATTTCTTCGGCGATGCCATCGGCGAAGTAGGCCTGGTCACTCTCCGGGCTCATATCCACGAACGGCAGCACGGCTATGGACTTTTCAGGCCCGGTGGTTGAGTCCAGTTCCAGGTTGAACTGGGCTGGGACCTGCTCTGGTGTCCTTTCCGGCAGACTCTTAATGATCGGCCCGGTGGAAGGTTTTTCCAGCACGAAGCGGTCAACCAACATGAAGCCCAGCAACAAGATGACAGCCGCCAGCGTGATCGAGTCCAGCTTCTTGGCGGTATGGTGTGTGACTGACTGATCACGATCAACGTCCACCTCACGCTTAATACCCTCGGGCGTGAGTTCATAGGCCCAGGCAATGATCAGCGCCGCAATAAACCCCAATGCAACGAGAAACATCAGCGACTTGATCATCCAGTCGGGCGCGCCAATGTTTTCGAACACCAGGTCGGCAACCTGCAGCACGATCCACGCCGTTACGCCATAGGCAATGCCCACTCGGAAGACGTTTCTTCTTTTCAGTTCTTCGAAAAAATTCACTTAACCGTTTCCAACCAGCGGTCATAGCGCAACGCCAGCTCCTTGTAGCGAGGTTCGCCACGCAGCAGGTCGAAGATGGGGTCCTGGACATAGAAATAGAATTCCCAAATGCCAAACTGCGCAACGGTCTGCTCCGCATAGTCCAGCACGCGAGCCTTGTCGCCCACCAGGGCCCATGCAGTCGGGCGCGACTGGTCTTCGACGATGCGCAGTGCATCCGGTTTCAATTCGGTCTCGAATCGCTCGACGGCGTTATCGAGCTTGTCCCGGTCACCGAGCAGTCCGTACACCATGATCAGCGAAGCGAGAGGAATGTCCGGATCGGGTGAACGATCGGCGGCGTCCAGCAAAGGCTCCTCAAGCTTGCGCAATGATTCGAGTTCTGGTTCCAGCTTACCCTGTGTATGCAACCACAGGGCATTCGCGATTGAAGCCGCGCCTTCCAGGCTTTCACTCTTTCGCCAGGCATCCAGGATCCGCTGCATCTTGGTTTCGTCACCAATCACGCGTGCCGTGTAATGCATGCCCCATAACAGGGCCTCGTCGGCGGCTTCGACATTTTCTCCGAATAACTCCAAGGCGCGTTCGGGTTGGTTAAGCATGAGGAAATAACCGGTGAATGCCCATTGGTTCCACTGGTTCTCTGGCTCCTGGGCTATGGACCTGCGGAACATCATTTCCGCTTCGCTGAGCTGGCCGCGTCGCAACAGCGTGTAGCCGAAGTCAGCAGGCATTCCGGGATCATTGGGGTCGAGCTCAATCGCCTGGCGGAATGTAGTGATGGCCTGGTCGAGCTCTCCCATGCGGCGCAACGTGTATGCCATGCCGCGCAGCGCCAGCACGCTGCCCGGCTTTTTTTGCAATGCAGACCGAAATGCGGCGAGCGCAGAGTCATAGTCCAGATAGCCCCAGTAGTGCAGGTATCCCTCGGCGATCAGTGTTTCGGCCGAGTCGGGGGCCAATTCACGGGCCCTGGCCAGCGCTTCTTCGGCCCTGACTCGCTCGCCTTCGAAGCCTGCAGTCGTCCAATGGAGCTCCGTCCAGTCAGTGGCCAGCGCAGCCCAGGCCGCGGCGAATCCCGGGTCCAGTTCCAGCGCCGATTGGTAAATACCGATGCTCTCGTTGATCTGGTCCTTGGCACGACCGTATCCTGCTGCCAGCGCCTTGGCGCGCAGGTAATAGGCATAGGCTTCGAGGTTTTCGGTGGGCTTGTCGCCCAGCGCCTGGCGTTCCTCGCCGGTCAACACGGCTTGCAACTCGTCTGAAATGGAGCGCGTGATCTCGGACTGGATATCGAACAGGTTGTCGGCGGTCAGTTCGCGGTCGAAAATTTCGGCCCACAGGTGCTTGTCGGTCTGGGCCTCGATCAGCTGCACGTTGATACGCACACGGTTGCCGGCGCGCTGTACGCCACCTTCGAGCAGGTGCGCCACGCCCAGCTCTTCACCGATCTGCGCCATCTTCTTGGTGGTATTTGCATAACTCATGACTGAGGTGCGTGAAATGACTTTCAAATCGGCGACGCGGCTCAGGCGGGTGAGAATTTCATCGTGAATGCCTTCTGCGAAGAAGGCGTCTTCTTCATTCACGCTGCGGTTCGCCAGCGGAAGCACCGCAATGGACTTGCGGTTGACCTGCGGCGACGGGTCCAGATTCAACTCAATGGGCGCCGAAACTTCCTCGGGTGTACGGTCAGGCAAGGCTTCAACGATCGGCTCCGTCGGGCCAATGAAGCGGTCGGCTATGATCAACACGGCAAGCGCCCCGATGGCAATCAGTGTGATGACATCCAGCTTTTTGGCGGTGTGCTGGGTGATCGAGGAATCCCGCGTGACCTCGGATTCTTTCTTGATGCCCTCGGGCGTAACTTCATATGCCCAGGCGATGACCAGCGCGACGATAAATCCCAGCACCACCACGGCGAAAAACACATCCATGATCCAGGCCGGCGCCTCGGTATGCTCGAGCACCAGGTCGAGGACCTGTAACAGCACCCAGGATGCCACTGCGTAGGCAATGCCCACACGAAAGACGTTTCGGCGTTTCAGCTCGTCGAAAAAACTCATCACCAGTCCTTCAACGGCCACTTGATCGGTGACGGTGGTGGCCAGTCATACCCCGTTGCCCTGAATTTTTCGGCGAATTCCGGTGTCAATTCGATATCGAAGGGCGCACCGCAGCTACACCAGTACACCGCCAGCATCAGGGCTTGTGCTCCCTGGATATGCTGGTCCACGCTCGCGGCAATCCGGTTGGATGTTTCACGGTCGCCGATTCGGGCGCTGACAATCTGAAACTGGTAGTCATTGAAATATTCGGTGTTCTTGAACTGCTCCATCAGCGCGGGAATGCCGTCCGCCTCGCCCATCGCAGCAAGCCGGGAAATATGGGCGACCAGGCGGTCGGTTTTATAGCGAAAATGGGATTCAATGGCTGCACTGTGCTCTTCAAAGTGGCCGGTGGCCATCAGAGCCCAGCTGAGTGCAAAAGGCAGCCAGCCACCGGGAGCGGTTTCCATGCCCTGGCGTGCCGTGGCCAGGGCGCGTTCGGGATCGCCGGCCCACAGCCACGCCCGTGAAAGGTCAAACCAGTTGCTGGTCGTCAGGGGATCGCACTCGACAATCTTATCGAGCCGCTCCGCATAAGCCTGTGCATCGCCAAATGGAAGTGCAAACTGGGGTGACCACACCGGCTTTTGGCAGTCACTGCTTTCGATGTAGCGTTCGATGCGGTTGTTGATGCCGCGCCAGTCGCCACTGAGGAAAGACAGGTCGATTTCAATCCGGTTCTGTTCGTTGAAATTTCGTGCATTGTCCAGCGCGGCGGAAACCGTGGACAGCATCAAATCCCGTGCCTCGTCGTTCTCCAGCCCGGTAACATTATTCATAGGGATGCCAAGCGCATCATCGTTAAGCAGGTGCACGTAAAGGTCCGACTTGTCGATCAATGCCGGTGGGTAGCCAGGCACGCGCTCCAGTACCTGGTCGAATAGATTATTGGCATCCTGCAGCGCCGGGATCTGGTCATCATCTCCGTGCGCTTCCTGGTAGCGCTTCAGGGCTTTCTGCATCGCGATGAAGGCCTCGACATCGCGCAACCCGGCCTCGCGCATCGCCAGGCGCTTTTCCTCGTTCATGACCACGTCCATGGCCACGGCGATCTTCTCCGCGATGTCTTCCTGGACCTGGATGGTGTCTTCCGAGGTGCTGTCGTAGTTCTCCGACCACAAGTGAAATCCGTCCGCGGCCCTGACCAGCTGCGCCGTCACGCGCAAGCGTTCGCCCGACCGGCGCACAGAGCCTTCGACAATATGCTGAACACCCAGCGTCGCGGCAATTTCCGTGACCGGGATATCCTGTCCCTTAAATGAAAAAGCGGAGGTTCGGGCTGTGACCAGCAACTCTGGAAGCTGGGCCAGTGAGTTCAGAATTTCCTCGGTCAGGCCGTCGGCGAAATACTCATCGTCCTCGCCGCTGCTCAATGCAACAAAGGGCAATACGGCAACGGAATTCTCCGCACCGGCCTGGGCAGGCACTTCGGTTAAGGAATCCTCAGTAGATTCGACGACCTGTACAGTTTGAGGCGAGGACACGGCTGGGGGTTTCAGGACAAATCGCTCAACCAGGATGACGCCAACCACGGCTACCAGCAAGGCGATGGTGATCTTGTCCAGCCGTGCCGCCGTTTCATTGGTGATGGACTCATTGCGTTCTACCTCGGATTCGCGCTTGAGGCCCTCCGGCGTCATCTCGTAAGCCCAGGCAATGATCATCGCAGCGATAAAGCCCAGCACGACGACCAACAACATGGCCTGGATGACCCAGTCCGGCGCCTTGATCGCATCAAGCACCAGGTCCGCAACCTGCAGCAGCACCCACGAGGCGACGATATAGGCCACCCCGACGCGGAACACATTTCGTCTTTTTAGTTCTTCAAACAGGCTCATGGCTTCAATGCTCCCTGGCACAGGGATGTGCCAACGCGAAGCGGCAGCGAGCGCAGGAGTGGAGCAGAGTCACGTCTCTGCGTAGCGAC
>JABDJL010000017.1 GCA_013002505.1 Lysobacterales bacterium
AGGCGGCGGCGCTGGACTGGGACGAATCGAAGGCCCACAACGCCTCCTACGACGCCGAAAAATGCGCCGAACTGTTCTGCTCAGTGGTCAATCGCTGGAAAATCCTGACCGGAAGATAACCAAAAACATCAATCCCGCCAGAATTCACGAGATGCGGCCCAGGTCAGCTGATTGGCCATTTACCGGCTCAGCCGTAGCCCCCGCCACCGGGTGTTTCGATTCGCAACAACTGGCCTGCCTTAACTTGTAGCTGACATTTTGAACCCAAATCATCGCCATCCAGCAGGTTCAGTCCCGGCTTGCCGGCTCGACCCCCTTCCAGGCCCCACGGTGCATGCCAGCGGCGTTCACTGAGAATTGAAAGTTCGGCGTTTTCCAGGAATCGGTATTCACGCACGATGCCGTCGCCGCCATGGTGACGGCCCTGGCCGCCGGATCCACGCCGAATCGAATATTGCTCGATACGCATCGGGTAGTGTCTCTCCAGCACCTCCACCGGCGTATTGAGGGTGTTGGTCATGTGGCTGTGGCGTGCCGAGCGCCCATCAAAATCGATCCCGGCACCGTGACCACCGGCCAGTGTCTCGTAGTAATCCCAGCTGTGTTTGCCACGACAGCCCATCGCAAGGTTGTTCATCGTGCCCTGGCTGGCGGCGGGTATTTTTCCGGGCAGTGCCTGCGCCAGTGCGCCGCAAACTGCATCGACGATGCGCATGCTGGTCTCAACATTGCCGGCCGCCACCGCAGCAGGTGCGTTTGCATTGACCAGCGTGCCTGCGGGCGCATTAATGCCAACCGCTGCCAGCGCGCCGTGGCAGGAAGGGGTCTGCGGCGGCATCAAACAGCGAAACACGTATGCGACAGCTGCTGCGGTGACCGGCAATGGGCAATTGAGGTTGCCTTCCACCTGCCCGGCGGTCCCGTCAAAATCGACAGTGACGCCGTTTTCATCGGCATTGACGCAGACTTCCAGCGAAATATCACGATGCCCGAAGCCATCGTCATCGAGTACATCGCCAAAGCGATACCGGCCTCGTGGAATTTCCCCGAGGCTGATCAAGGCCATGCGCCGGCCATAGTCCTGCAATGCCACCGCCAGTTCCTGGCAGCGCTCAAAACCGTATTCTTCCAGCAATGCCTCCAGCCGCCGACAACCGAGCCGGTTGGCAGCGAGTTGGGCGGCGAAATCACCGCGCGAAGCTTGTACATCGTTCAGTTTGCCGCACAAGGCCGACAACCAGGATTCATCAAGCACGCCACTGCGTACAAGGCGGGTCGGCGCTATGATGATGCCCTCTTCGGAGAGGCTTCGGGTAACCGGCATGGAACCCGGCGTTTCAGAACCAATGTCAGCATGATGGGCGCGGTTCGCTACAAATCCCGACAATTTACCGGCATAAAATACCGGAGATACGAATGTCACATCGGGTAGATGTGTACCGCCCTTGAATGGGTCGTTAAACACCACCGAATCGCCGGGCTGCCAATCGAATTTTTGCACCACATCCGCCATCGCAAAGGCCATTGAACCGAGGTGGACCGGTATGTGCGTGGCCTGTCCGAGCAAGCGTCCATATACATCGAACAGCGCGCAGGAATAGTCCAGGCGATCCCGGATATTGGGTGAAAGCGCCACCCTTCCCAGCAGGCTTCCCATCTCCTCGCACAGGGCATCGACGCGATTCGAATACAGGCCCAGTTCAATGCCTGATGGGGTGAATTTTTCAGGCCCGGACATGGATGCCTGCCAGGCGATTATGCCTTTCGTGGATCAGGCTGTGCCAATACTGCCTCGCGCCGGGACTGGCGGGCTTTTTCCAGCGCTGCTTTGAATTCCGGATGCTTCAGGCCAAGTATCGAACACGCGAGAAACGCGGCGTTAATGGCGCCGGCCTTGCCCACCGCCAGCGTGCCTACCGGGATACCGGGCGGCATTTGCACGATCGACAACAATGCGTCCAGTCCGGTAAAGGCGCTCGAGAGTATCGGCACGCCGAGCACCGGCACAGTGGTCTTTGCCGCGAGCACGCCGGGCAGTGCAGCCGCCATACCGGCGCCGGCAATGATCACTTCGATGCCACGCGCCTCGGCCGTGCTGGCGTATTCAAATGCAACATCCGGTGTGCGGTGAGCCGAAATGACGCGCGTTTCATTGGGAATTCCGAATCCATCAAGTGTGTCGGCTCCATGGCGCATGACCTCCCAATCCGAATGGGAACCCATGATCACGCCGACCATTGCTGCTTTGTCCACAAATTACTCCGATATTGGCTGTGCGGGAAAGCGGCATATTGTAGCAGTGCTACCGGTGGGCAGACAGGCCCTTGAATGTCTTGGGCTACGGCCCCGCAGGGCGTAAAATGACGGCTGGACCATCCAAAGGCCGCGACCATGCCCGTTGACGGAAAACTGCTCGAAATTCTTTGCTGCCCGACCAGCAAAACCCCGCTGATCATGCTCCCGGAATCAAAGCTCGCCAAGCTCAATGCGACGATCCGGGAAGGCGGCGTGCGCACTGTCGAAGGCAGCGATGTCAGCGATGAACTGGAAGAGGCGCTGGTGACCGAAGACATGAAAGTCATTTACCCGGTAGAAGACTCGATTCCGATACTGCTGCATGAACGTGGCATAGGCACAACCCAGCTCAACGACTTCTGATGCAGCGCGAGATCAGGCGGCCATCTCCAGAGCAGGTTCGCCATGACGTGACCACCGCACTGGAAGAAGATATTGGCAGCGGCGATGTTACCGCACGCCTGATTGATTCAGCCAGGCAATTGCAGACCCGTGTCATCTGCCGCGAACAGGCCATCCTGTGTGGCCGGCCGTGGTTCGATGAGACCTTTGCGCAACTTGACGAGCGCATCGTGATCGATTGGTCACTCGCTGATGGTGATGAGATGTCCCCGGGACAAATAGTTTGCTCGCTTGTTGGCCCAGCGCGCCCGATACTCACAGGCGAACGCACCGCTCTCAATTTTTTGCAGGCCCTGTCTGCCTGCGCGAGCAAGTCCCGGGCTTACTGCCAGGCCGTGGCCGGAACCAAGGCCACCATCCTGGACACGCGCAAAACAATCCCAGGCCTGCGGCGGGCCCAAAAATACGCCGTGCGTTGCGGTGGCGCCTCCAATCACCGTGTCGGGCTTTTTGATGCCTTCCTGATCAAGGAGAACCATATTGCCGCCGCCGGCAGCATCAGCGAGGCGGTACACAAGGCGGCCAATTTGCGCCCCGACCTGATGCTGGAGGTGGAAGTCGAAACACTTGAACAACTCGACGAAGCCGTGGCCAGCGGAGCAAGGCGGGCATTGCTGGATAATTTCAGCCTTGAAAAACTCCGCGAAGCGGTTCAGCGCCACGGCGGCCGAATAGAGCTGGAGGCGTCCGGCGGCGTGAACCTCGAGAGCGTACGTGACATTGCCCAAACCGGTGTTGATTTTATCTCCACCGGCGAATTGACCAAGCATGTGCGGGCGGTGGATTTCTCGATGAGGTTTCGCTGACGGCTGGCCGTTCAAGCGTTAGGCTTGTCTTATAATCGACCTGCAAAGAACAGGAGTGTCGCGATGAATCCAAGAGCTGGCTTGTACACCCCCACTGCCCTGCTGATGTGTATCGGTTTGCTGTTTGCGTGTACAACGCATGCCGAGGAAGCACCCAAGCCACCCAGGTTGTTCGAGGATGATTCACGCCTAGAAGTCACGCTGACAGGCCCGTGGCGCACCATCAGGCGACGTTCAAGCACCGAGCAGCAGTTTGGCGGGGAACTCGCCTACATTGACGCCAACGGGCAAAAACAACGGTTCACCATTGGCGTCACCACGCGCGGACTGACACGCCGAGACCGGGTGTGTGATTTTCCACCACTGAAGCTGTGGTTCAACAAGGACCTGACCAAGGGTACCGAGTTCCGCGGTCAGAGCTCGCTGAAAATGGTCACGCACTGCAAGACCAGCAAGGCCTACACACAGTATTACGTGCGAGAATTTCTGGCTTACCGGATTTATAACCTGATCACGCCATACAGTTTCCGCGTGCGCGAGATGATGGTGACCTACATCGACAGTGAACGCGATTCCAAGCCGCAAGTGTATTTCGGGTTCCTGATCGAAGACGTGGATGATGTTGCGGAACGCAATGGGCTGGTGGAACTGGAGATTCCGGAAATCCGCTATACCCGGCTGGATCCCGTTGAAACCAGCAACTATGCCCTGTTCCAGTACCTGATCAGCAATCTTGACTGGTCCGCGACCGGCGGCCCCGACCCCGTGGAATGCTGCCATAATTCGAAACTGATTGGCACGGCACCGGATGAATCTCCGATTTACTCAATTCCATACGACCTGGACTCTTCGGGCCTGGTTAACGCGCATTACGCGGCGCCTCCTGAAGCACTGAAAGTACGCAGCATCCGCCATCGCCTGTATCGCGGATTCTGCTTCCATAATGACGAATTGCCGGCCGCCCTGGACCGTTTCATCGAGCACAAACAGGCCATATTCGACCTGTTTGAGCAAAACGACCTGCTGACCAGCAAGGGCCGCCAGGACACGACCAATTTCCTTAACGGTTTTTATGACAAACTCGAGGCGCCGGGCGGCATCAATGAGTGGCTGGTTGACAAATGTCGGGGCTGAGGGGCGTTTCGACGCCTGCCAGGGCCTCTGGCTCTGCTTCCGGATTGAGCGCATCCGCGTCCAATTCCGGGCCGGGAACAGGCGGTGGCGGGTTAATAAGCAGCGCTAGCCGGTCCGCCAGGGCCTCGTTATCCGGCTTCAGGGCGACCACTTTTTCCAGGTAATCAATGCGGTCTGCGTCGGTGTTTGGCAATTCGAGCCTTGCATCACCGTATGCAGCCACGGCCGTGCCGTTTTCCAGCACAAGGAACCCATCGTTTGAACCGTAATATGCCGCCAGTCCAGTGTCGTTGACCACCACTCGCTGGCCGAAACGCGGCCACACCACGCCGCCAGTCGGCGTGTGGCCAACAACAATGCGAGATGCGCCGTAGCGTTCGAGAATCTTGTCCAGCGTTTCGCTGAACGAAGCTTCGTTTTCCAGTGCCAGGCCGCGATACCACAGGGGCCCTTTCTCATCACTTATGATGTTTTCCCGCTGAGGATCAAAATGAAGGATTTCCTGGTGGGCCTGTTCGGTCAGTTCCTGCAGGCTCAGCTTGCAGTATTCCGGGCTGATCCCGCCGTGCAGAAAAATCGTGTCATTGACCATCACGGCGACAGGATTGGACAGCACCCACTGCCCATACTCGCCCTGCGGGGCCCAGTTCAGGCGCAGCTCGACCCATCCCAGGGGAACTTGCTCCTCCCAACGTGCGCGGTATGCTTCCAGGTCAAGCAGTTCAAATTCTTCGGGTTTGGATTGTTGCAGCTGGTTGAGGGTGAATTGCCACTGCTGTTCTCGCAGCTGCTGCGAGTTTCGCGAGGTGAAGGCCTCGTATTCGCCGGGGTGCACATAGCGCAGGTCACCGTAGGTATTCATGGCCTCGTGATTGCCGATCAGCGTGTGGACATACCCCCCTTTACGCTCGGCCTGTTTTTTCAGCTCCCTGAGGTGATCGATGATTTTGCGGCTGGACGGCCCCCGGTCAGGAATATCGCCGGTTTGCACGAGATGGGTTCTTCCGCCTTTCCAGCGTCCGCGCGAATTGACCAGGCCGGCGTCGCGCATCACCTTGATGTACTGGTCGTAGTCCCCGTGCAGGTCTCCGATCGCGACCACGTTTTCCACGCCGGTCCAGTGAAATTCATCGTGCTGCGTGGGTTCGCCGTGTGCGCAGGCACAGGCAAAGGCGGCGCCGGCGATGGCCAGGACACGCGATCTCCACGACACGACATTCATGGGCTAATCGAACACCCCTCGATCGACATCTTCATCTTCTTTGCTGAGGCGCATGTAGGTTTTGGCATCTTCAACGTAGCCATAGTTCATTGCCCATAGCGCCGCGAACACGTAGTTGAAAATCACGGTCATGATTAGCGCAATCATCAACATGCCGATTCCGGAGGCCAGTCCGACACCGACGGACATGAAAATGAACACCGAATCGGCACTGCTCTTCAGGGTGGTCCTGAATCGCACGCCCGCCACCACGCCGGTCAGGGCAAACGCCAGCGCCAGGCTGTTTTGAACGATCAGGACAATTCCCGTGACGGCGACCGGCAGGATGATCATCGTTTCGACCAGCGACTGGTCTACCTTCGAGACCTCGCGAATGGCCATGTAAACCCAGGAAACGGGGATCATCAGCAGGACCGCGCCAATAATTGCCACGGTCAGCCACACCACGCCACCGTACTCGTCGTTGACGCTGGAGGCATAAATTTCGATTCCGGACAGCCCCGTGGCGTCATCCTCGTTGAGCAGGTTCTCTACCACGCCCAGCGGCAGGTTCATGTCGCCCAACTGGGTGTAGGCGAACCACACGAACCCCGCGACGATGACGTAGTAAACCGTCAGCTTCAGAAACAGCCTCAGATGGTGCCAGTCCTTGAAAAATTTCATCGATCGCCCTCCCGCCGGCCAAGCATAACCAAAAACCGGTGATTGTGCCGCCAGGCCGTGGTCAGACCTGTTCCAGCGCGGTTTCCAGTGCGCCGATCAGGTCTTCGGCATCTTCCAGGCCCACGGACAGCCGGATCAGGCCATCCAGGATACCGACCCGTGCCCGCTCTTCCGGTTCAACCGCCGCGTGCGTCATCGTCACCGGGTGCGTGATCAGGGATTCAACCGAACCGAGGTTCTCGGCCAGCGTCCAGACGTCGATGTTGTCCATCAGGCGCTTGCCGGCTGCGAGCCCGCCCTTGACTTCAAACCACATCATCGCCCCGTAGCCACTGGCCTGCGTGCTGGCAAGCTCGTGCTTTGCAAATGACTCAAGGCCCGGATAGCACACTTGCGCGACCTTGGGGTGCGCCTCGAGGAAGCTGGCGATTGCCATGGCATTGGCCGACTGCTGGTCCATGCGTACCGACAGGGTTTTGCACCCCTGCAGGGTCAGCCAGGCCACTTGTGGCGACATGATGCTGCCGGTGCTGTTCTGGATAAACGCAATTTTTTCATGCAATTCCGCGGTCTTGCTGACCACCGCACCGCCGACCGTTGCGTTGTGACCATCGATGTACTTGGTTGTTGAATGCAATGAAATGTCGCATCCCAGCTCCAGGGGGCGCTGGTAGTAGGGCGTCAGGAAGGTATTATCCACGGCATGCACCAACCCCCTGGCCTGCGTGATTTCCGAGATCGCCGCCAGGTCCGAGGTTTTCATGGTCGGGTTGGCCGGGGTTTCGGTGAACACCATTTTGGTATTGTCACGGACCGCCTCGGCGACTGCAGAAGCGTCTGATGTATCCACGAAGCTGAATTCAAGCCCAAACCGGTTCAGCACCTGCGTGGTGAGGCGGTATGTTCCTCCGTAAGCGACGTCCGAGATGATGGCGTGGTCACCCGCACTGAGCATCGCCAGCATGACACCATGCACAGCTGCCATGCCGGTGCTGAAAGCCGCGCACGCCTCACCTCCCTCCAGGTCTGCCAGTTTCAGTTCCAGGGCCTGCACCGTGGGGTTGCCCGATCTTGAATAGGAAAAGCCCTTGGACAGGTATTCATCGACTGAATCCTGGGCGAACGTGGTGGACTGGTAAATCGGTGTCAGGATCGAGCCGGTAACCGGATCAGGGGTGACGCCCGCGTGTATTTGCCTGGTACTAAAACCCATCAATCATTCCTCTGAATTGCTCCGGCCCACAGCCGGAATTCAATGTTGGTTCATGCTTCAAAAACAAGCGGCCCATGATACACAAAGCCCGCTTCGGGGTAACCTTTGAGGTGACCGGAATCATCCACCCCGCGTTTCACTGCCCTTACCTCCGCTGGCCAGAGGGTCATCCGGATCAACGCCGGGCCGGAACTGTCCGTGTGGGTCGTTGTTGCTGAGCCGGTAAACCAGGCCCAGCCAATTGTTGACGATCGCCTTGCCGGTGTCGCCCCAGGTATTGTCCACCAGCGAATGCAGTGCCTGCTCGGGAAACTCTGAAACCGGCTCGGCTGACCGGCGCGCCTGCCTGCTTTCCTCGATAAAGTTTTGCGCCGTGGAGATTGCCCGCGGCTCAAAGTAGTGTTGCGGATAAGGCGGGGGTGCGTCCAGTTCGCCATCCAGAAAACGGTTCACCTCGCGCTTGTACTCTTTCAGCAAGCTGTGCGCCTCGTACTCCGGATGGCCCTGGAAATAGACCTTGCGAAATCCGTCCCGGCTGACCGCCAGGTGCACACCCGCTTCTTCGCTCTCCGCCAATACGCGCAGGCCCTGTGCCTCGATCTGTTGCCGGCTGACGTCGTTCCAGCGCGAATGCGGCGCATCGAATCGGGTGTTGATGTCGCGCACCAGCGGATGGTCGGGGGCCCTGACACGATGGCGGTATACGCCCCACTTTTTCTCCGGCATCAGCCGGCGCCGGATTCCATGGTGATGTTGCAACAGTGCGTGCGTGGCCAGGCACGAACACAGTACCGATGCCACGTGTTCGTCGGCCCATTCGACAACTTCAATCAGCGGCGACCAGAACGCTTCCTCTTCTAGCCTGGGGTTGGCAACGTTGGCGCCCGTTATGATCAGTGCGTCCAGCCCCTTTTCCCGGAGTTCATCGAAATCGAAGTAATGGTGAGCGATATGTTGCTCGGCCTCTGCACCGCGATTCAACTCCGGTAGCGAAAATGGATAAACGAAAAACTGGGCGATCTTGTTGCAGTTTCCGACCAGGTTGATGAACTGGTACTCGGTCGCCGTCAGGGCCGCATCCGGCATCATGTTAAGCAGCCCGATGTTCAGCTCACGTATATCCTGGTGCAAGGCTTCGTCGAGATCCAAAACCTCGATTCCGTAGCGGCGCAGGCGCTGAAAGGTCGGCAGTTGGTTGTGTGCAACGAGCGGCATCTGATTTCCTGTTTACCAGGTGTCAGCGTGACCCGGCCATACCGCTGCCACAATGTACAACGGCGCACATTCAGACAGTGAACAGTCAGTCATCGTCCGGCCCGGGTAAATCGAGTCCCAATTCACGGGAGCGGCGCTCCCAGCGCCGGCGCGCCAGCTCGCGCATGTCAACGGTGTCGTCACCCTCATCGACGATCTCGAGCCCCAACAGCGTTTCGAGTATGTCTTCAAGCGTGACAATGCCCTGCAGATCGCCGTATTCGTCCACCACCATGGCGATGTGCGCTTCGAGGTTCATCAACAGGTTGAATGCCCGGTTCAGCGATATGGTTTCCAGCAGCGCCGGCAAGTCACGGCGGTAATCGGCCAGCGCCTTGTCGTGCTCGCCGTGCGCGTAAGCCGTCACGATGTCCGCCCTCAGCACGAAACCATTGACGTGGTCCTGCTCATCACCATAAACAGGGATGCGTGAGAAACGCACGTTGCCATGGTCTTCGAAAAAGGATCTGACGGTAAGCTGCTCAGGCAGGGTAAAAAGCACCGTCCGGGGAGTCAGGATATCGATGACACGAATTCGGCGCAGCCGCAGCAGGTTCTTTACGATCTCCGACTCGCGGCGCGCGATCTGGCCTTCATCCGCGCTAAGTTCGGCCATCGCCGCAATCTCCTGGCGGCTGTAGCCACTCATGACCACGCCTTCACTCATACCGCCGGTGATTTTCTCGGACAGCCAGATGAACGGGTAGAGCAACCAGATCAAAACACGCAATCCATAAGCGGTCATCGGAGCCAGCCGGCGCCAATGCAATGCGCCCAGCGTCTTGGGAATAATTTCGGAAAATACCAGGATCAGCAGCGTCAGGATGGCCGATGCGATGCCCAGGTAGGCGCTGCCAAACACCACCGCTGCCTGCGCGCCGGCACCGACTGCCCCGACCGTGTGGGCAATGGTGTTCAGGGTCAGGATGGCCGCCAGCGGTTTGCCGATGTCTTCTTTGAGTTCTGCCAATATAACGCCCGATCGTTTGCCCTCACGTTCCAGCAGCATGACGTAGGACGAACTGATGCTCAGCAATACTGCCTCGGCGATGGAACACAGGAAAGAAAAAACCAGTGCAATCAGGACATATGTAATCAGCAGCAGCATTTCAGTGGCTTGTTTTGTTCAGGCAGAGGATACCAACACCATACCGGAAAGGATGAGCGGTTTGCGGTGCCCTTGAATGAAAACGCCCGGTTGCCCGGGCGTTTTCGGTCCTTCCAGGTTCTGTAAACCTGGCGAATTACCTTTCGAAACGATGACGATAGGTCACGCCATAAGTGCGCGGCGGATTGGTGAAATAAGCGAGGCGTGCACGGCCGCCGCGCTCCCTGTTGAACGACAGGTCGGCATTTTCGTCCGTTGCGTTGTTGACGTAAAACACCACTTCCCAGTTTTCCTTGACCAGCCCGGCCCTGAGGTTGAGCGTCTGGTAAGCATCCAGTTCCAGGTCAACCGTATTGACCTCGTTGCCCGTTGCGCCACCGAAGGTAAAGCCTGGGCTGAACATGCCGGCGCCGGCGACCTGGTCGCTGGGCTGCGTTATGCGATCACCCACGTGTTGGTACGAAGCCGAAACATAAGCCTCTGAACCGCCCGCGATATTGGTTGGGAAGTAATAGGCTGCCGTTGCGGCCAACTGCACTTCCGGCACGGACGCCAGGCGGTTGCCGTTGGCCACACCACCCAGCACATTGCCGTTGGCGTCAATGACAGTGGTGTCGAATTCAGCCTCCAGGAAGCTGCCGGCCAAGGTCAGTTCGACGCCGTCCGACGGGCTGCCCGCGATTTCGAACTCGATACCCGTGGTATGCGCTTCCGGCACGTTAAAGGAGATTCGTGATGAACACGTGCCGGCATCCAGCGTGACCTGCAGGTCTTCAATATCGGTATGAAAAATGGCGGCATTGACTGTCACGCCGCTGTCGGTGCGCATCTTGACGCCAGCCTCGTAATTCCAAAGCGTTTCATCGCCGTAGTTCTGGAAGCCGCCGAAAATCTGCACGTCGTCGCCGGTGCACAGGCTTTCATTCAGCGGGTCGTTGACGCCGCCCAGACGGAAGCCTTGTGACGCCTGGGCATTAAAGGTCACATTGTCGCTGTGGTCGAAACTGATCATGACACGTGGAATAAAGCCGTCGGCGGAGGTCTGATCCATGATGTTGTCAAATCCGGATGAGAACCAGCCACCCTGCGTGATGGTGCGCACTTCGTCGTAATCGTACCAGCGGCCACCAACGGTCAATTGCAGTACATCGCTGATGTCATAGGTAAACTCACCAAAGATCGCGGTTTGCTCCAGGTCGTAGGGCAGTACCGCGTTGTAGGGAGAATCTGGTCCAAAGCCGTTGATGGTTGCTTCGTAGGTTCCTGCACCCAAAGCGGCATCTGTTGCATTTGAATAACCCGGCGTTGGCAGGAACTGCGAGTAATCGCGCGCCGTATCTGAATAGAACAATCCAGCCAGCCACTGCAAGGGGCCATCGTTATTGGAACTGAAGCGCAGTTCCAGGGTCGTTTGCTCGACCTTGGTGCCGTCCAGCAGATTGGACGGAATCAGGATATCGATGTCAGGCATACTGACATCGGCCGACACGCTGCCAGTCAGGGCGCTGGCATCGCGGCTGACCAGGATGTCACGATCCGTGTAGCTGGCGATAAAGGTCGTGTCGAAGCTCTTGCCGGAGTTTTCGACCGTGACGTCAAAAATACTGATCTCGTCATCGAAACCTTCCCGCAGCCTCAGGTATTGCTGACGCTCACCCAGTTGGATCGCCGGGCGGGTCGTGGTGTACGGATTCGCATACAGGTTATAGACTTCCTGGCGGTTGAAACCTTCCATGTCTATTTCCTGATAAATAAAGCGCGGCGTGATGGTTAGTGTGTCGGTTGGTTCAAAGCGGATGGCAAGGCGCCCACCACTGCGTTGGCCGCTGTTAACGTCCTCCCAGAAGGCACCACCCTCACCCAGCGCATCGATAAAGCCGCCGTAGTTGGTGTTGTAGGCCACTGCCCGCAGTGCCGCCGAGCCATCGCCCAGGGGGATGTTGATCATGCCTTTCAGATCATTGCCTGAACCACCGCTCGAGATCGAATTGATACCCACTTCCACGGTGGCGTCAAAGGCCTCCGGGTCCGGTGCGTTGGTGATGTAGCGGATCGTGCCGCCGACCGAACCGGAGCCGAAGAGCGTGCCCTGCGGGCCACGCAGGGTTTCGACACGATTCAGGTCGTACAGGTCCAGGTCTGGCGTAAACAGCGACAATGAAATCACCGACTCATCCAGGTACACCCCTACCTGCTCTTTGACGCCCGGCTGATCGCGGATGATCTGGCCGGCGGATACACCGCGGACCGCCACCTGGCTCTGGCCCGGCCCCAGGTTCTGGATGGTCAGGCCGGCAACGTTTCGTGACAGTTCTTCGAGATTGGTTGCGCCCGAACGCTCGATGTCCTGCTGCGACATGGCATTGATCGAAAATGGCACGTCCTGGATCGTGGACGCACGCTTGGTGGCGGTCACCAGGATCTCTTCCAGGGAACCCACCTCCTCGTTGTCATTGTCCTGCGCACAGACACTGGCGCTGGCCAGCATCAACGAAGTGATGGTGGCTGCCAGCAAGGATTTACGATTGTGATTTCTCATGGTTTTCTCCGGAATAAAATCATGCACTCTTATTGGAATAATCTGATTTTTTTTACGATTTTTTAACTTGGGCCTAAATATAACCGAATTGTCGTCATTGACAAGCCTCAATTAGCCGTTTCAACTCACGAATATGGGCCGGGCCGACTTCACAACAGCCGCCGACGATGGCCGCCCCGGCCTCCAGCCAGCACCGGGCATGCATGGCATAAGTCTCCGGGTCGAGGTCTGTACGCGGTGGTGGCAGGTCGGCATCAACATGGTGCTCCCACAGCGGCGGAATCGGCATAAACGCATTGCCATAGGCACCAAAGGGCAGATCAGTCAGACCCTTGAGCGCCGGCATGGCGAGATCAATGACCTCGGGTGGTGAACAATTGACCAGCACCGCGGCCACGTCCAGTCCGGCCAGGGCAGCAAGCCCTTCGGCAAGGGTTTCACCACTGCGTAGCCGAACGCTGCCATCTTCTTGAGGCTGGTCTTGCAAGGTCCATGACACCCACACCGGCTTGCCGCTGGAGGCCGCCCCGGAGGCTGCGGCACGCGCTTCTGATGCCGTGGACATTGTTTCGCACAGGAACAAATCCACATAGGGAGACTGCAATTCTGCCTGCTCGCGGTAAAGCGGTTCGATTTCATCAAAACGGCCCACCAGGTCCGGGCGGTAGCTCTCCTGGTAGGGTGGCAGTGATCCCGCGATCATCACGGGCAGGCCGCAACGGTCACGCGCCTCGAGCGCCAGTTGACAGGCCAGGTGATTCAGCTCGACGAAGCGGCCTTCAAGACCGGCTTTGCCCAGCACCGGGCGCGTCGCCGCATAGGTATTGGTGGTAATGATGTCGGCGCCGGCTTCGATATAGTCGGCATGAATTTCGCGCACCGTTTCGGGTGATTCAAGCAATGCGCCTGCCGACCACAACAGGTCATGGCCGGAAACACCGCGCCTGATCAGTTCCTGGCCCATGCTGCCATCAAGCAATATAGTCATGCCGGAAACCCCGCTACCGGTTGCTTTCCTGTTGGATCATCAGTTTCAGGTTCATTGTGTCCAGTTCCCATGATACAGGCCTGCTTTTGGTATGCTCTCGTGCGGTGTTGAAGAATCGTAAACGAAGGGTTTGATGAAGAGATTGCGCGCATGAACGGCTTCCGCGACGCCGAGAGTAAACTTCTCGCATCACCACTTGCATGAACTGGGTCAGGGCGGTCGAAAATCGACGCTTTCTGATCGTCGGTGGCATTTTGCTCATCGTCGCCGGCAGCCTTGTCGTAACCGCCCTGAGAAACCCTGTATCTTTCGACGCATTCTGGCATCTGCAGACGGGTCGAGACTGGCTTGTCAATGGTCTGAGCCCGTGGCTGGACCAGTACAGCTACACGTTTTACCAACAGGAAATATCCAACCCGCCAGTGATTTTCCAGGCGCTACTGTATGGATTTACCTCCGAATTCGGCGTCAGAAATGGGTTCCTGCTTTTTAAGCTCTCATGTTTCCTGCTGACCATTGGCGCCGCTTTTGCGGCCTTGCGACAACTTAAAGCGCATCCGCTGATCTACGCTTTTGTTCTTCCCCTGATTGCATTTTCGCTCCAGTTACGTTCCACGGTGCGGCCGGAATTACTGGCATACCTGTTCACGATTCTTGCACTGATGATGTACTTTCGTGCGGGGGAAAAAGTAAATCTTCGCAACGTGCTGCCAATGGTTTTATTGGCTTTGCTGTGGACCATTTATCATCGTTCTTCGATTATTGCTTTTGTCATTTTTGCGGGCTTCTTTCTTGATTGCGCAATCACCCAGGTACAAACCCGCGCCAGCGCGGCGGAGTGGACACGGTGGTTCGCACTGGGTGCCCTGACACTGGCGGTCGGATTCCTGAATCCCGGTTTATCCCACCCATTACTGGAGGCCATCAGTTTTTCATCTGAATGGAACCTTTATATCGCCGAGTATCAATACGGTCCGTGGCTGTTTGAGTACCCGGCGACCTTCGTTTTTCTGATGCTGGCAATCCTCACACCTTTCATGGCCATTCAGCAGCGAAAACCGGGATATCTGCTTTGCTGCCTGACCTTGACTTACGCTGCTTTCGAGTCCGCACGGCTGTTCAGTTTTGCCGGCATGGTGGTCACGTTGATATTCGCGAAATTGCTCATTTCCAGTGGCTTCCCCGCACATTGGAAGAGTCCGCGATTCCGCTTTCTTCCCCTGGCCGGAGTATTAAGCATCGTGCTGGTCATTCCAGCGCTTGCTTCCAACGTAATGCGTGCGCAAGCGTTGATGGCTGAAAACAGGCAGACGATCAATCGCTTCCCCCAAGCCCTGACAGATTATATGCGGGACAGCCAGTTGTCCGGCCGCGTCCACAATGAATTTTCTACCGGCGGTTTTCTGATTTATCAGCTTGCTTCACAAAACCGATTTTATATCGATGGCCGGACACACATCCTGTACCCGGTAGATCATCTAAAACGATTCATGGAGACGGTGGCTCTGCCGGAGGTTCTGCGCAAAGAACTGGATAAATACGACGTGGACATGGTGGCCTGGATTTACGACAGCACGCGGCACGACACGGTAATGAGCCTGGGTGATTTTTCGCTGGACTTTGTCGATTCCAATCATGCGCTGTACGTCCGGGGGCCGGCCAATTTTGCCTTGCTGGGCAGCTTGTCCTGGCAACCCGCCTGCTGGCATGAAAGCCTTTCGGAGCAACTGCAGATTGAGCGCCGGAAAATGGATTCCGTGTTGCCCTGGAATTCAGGCCTGTATCCATTTGCCAATTTTGTGCTTGGGTTTGACCAGGCTGAGGACAAGCTGGCCTTTCTTGATCAAAGCTTCGCACGGGATGTCTGGAATGACGACATGCGCCGCTTTGCCGGTTTCCAGTTAATGCAGGCTGGCCACTATGAACTGGCGGCTTCAATGTTTGCTGGCGTTATCACGCAACGGCCACAAGACCTGTTGGCTTCAGCCACTGCGTTTCTGGACGCTGATAATCATGATGCGGCCAGCCGCGCGTTGATGGTGTTTATCGCGACACCTTGGCCGGTCATTAACAGCGCGGATCTGCAGGTACTGCAATGGCTATATCAACGGCTAAATAAAATTCGGAAACTGAACGCTGAAGAACAAAGGGTACTTGAAAAGATTGGTGGTTCACTGGACTCACCCACCTTAAGAGCGGACGAAAAACCATCTGCGCTGGGCGTGTTTTGTCTTGACAGGGCATCGTCTGACCCAAGGCCCCAATGAATCATGCGCCTGCTGGCGCAATGAGGAGTATCCCGTTCAGGCGATGCCATCCACCGTGCCGTCATCATTGAGACGCACATTCATAGCTTGCGGGAATTTTGGAAGACCCGGCATGCGCAGGATGTTGCCGGTCAGCACCACCAGGAATCCGGCGCCGGCACTGATCTGGATATTGCGTACCGTGACCTGGAAATCACGCGGGCGGCCATGCAGCAATGGGTCATCAGACAAGGAACTGGGCGCCTTGGCGATGCAGATCGGAAGCTTGTCCAGGCCCAGGCTCTCGATGCCCTTGAGGTCTTTTTCAGCATCCTTGCTGAAAGCGATGTCGTTGGCGCCATACATTTTTTTGCACACCTTGAGCACCTTGTGATAAACCGAATCTTCAAGCTCGTAAAGCGGCTTGAACGGCCCGTTATCTTCGATTGAAGCCATGACCTGGCGCGCCAGTTCGGCGGAGCCTTTGCCGCCTTCGGCGAAATGACGAGACTCGGCGAAGCGCACGCCGTGAGCCGTAGCGCGTTCGGCGATGATGGCGATTTCCTCGTCGGTATCGTTGGCAAAGCGGTTCAGGGCCACGACCGGCTTCTTATTGAACTGGCTGACGCTCTCGATGTGCTTGTCGAGATTTTCCAACCCCGCCATGACCGCCTCAATATCGGGTTGTTCGAGCTGGTCCTTAGCCTTGCCGCCGTGCAACTTGAGCGCCCTGACCGTGGTCACCAGCACAACCGCATCGGGATCGAGCCCGGCGGACTGGCACTTGATATCAAAAAACTTCTCGGCGCCAAGATCAAAACCGAAACCAGCCTCGGTGACGGTCCAGTCGGCATGGTGCATGGCCATGCGCGTCGCGGCCACGCTGTTGCAGCCGTGGGCGATATTGGCGAATGGACCTCCGTGGATAAATGCGGGCACCCCTTCCAGCGTCTGCACCAGGTTCGGGTGCACGGCATCACGCAGCATCGCGAGTAATGCGCCGGTCACTTCGAGCTGGTGCGCGTAAACCGGCTCGCCGGAGTAGGTAAACCCAAGCAGTATGCTGTCCAGCCTTCGGCGTAAGTCTTCGACATCGTTGGCCAGGCACAAAATGGCCATGACCTCGGAAGCAGCCGTGATATCAAAACCGCCCTCGCGCGGTATGCCCTGCATTTTGCCGCCCAGGCCCAGCACGATCTTGCGCAGGCTGCGATCGTTCATGTCCATCACGCGCCGCCAGACGATGGTGCGCGGGTCAATCTGCAGGTCATTACCATGAAAAATATGATTGTCCACCATGGCCGAAATCAGGTTATTGGTGGTCGTGATGGCGTGAAAATCACCGGTGAAGTGCAGGTTGATCCGGTCGGCCGGCATAACCTGCGCGTAGCCACCTCCCGTGGCGCCGCCCTTGATGCCCATGCACGGACCCAAAGACGGTTCGCGCAGGGCCACGGCCACTGATTCGCCAATGTCTTTAAAACCCTGCACCAGCCCGATTGAGGTGGTGGTCTTGCCCTCACCCGCCGCGGTTGGCGTGGTAGCTGAAACCAGCACCAGCTTGCCCTTGCCGTCGCGTTTGCGCGCTTCCTTCAGCGCATCGAGGTGCACCTTGCAGATATCGTCACCAAAGGAAATCAGGTGTTTCCGGTCAATGCCGAGCTCAGCGGCAATATCGGCTACGGGGCGAGGCTTGGCCTGCTGGGCAATGGCATGATCGGACAGCATGTGATGATTCCCTGGATTGGTCTTATATTTAAGGTCTTATTCTAGTGCAAGGCTGCCGGGGGCTAAAGCAACAGGGCATAGGGCAGGAAATCGATAGTGTCGCCCTTGTGAATTTCGTGGCCTTCGGGCTGGACGGCCAGGCCATTTCCCCAAACCGAAGAAAACAGGATACCGCTGGATTGCGACGGGTAAATTTCCAGCCCTTTTGGACTGTGGCGAACCCTCAGGTACTCGGTGCGCGAAGGCGCCTTGCGCGAAAATGTAGCGCGGACCTGCATGGGCTGAACTTCGGTATTGCTCATGCCCTGCAGCGACCACAGGTAAGGCCGGGCCACGATCAGCGCCGTGACCAGCACCGAGGCCGGGTTTCCTGGCAGGCCAAGAAATGGCGTGCCACAGACGTGGCCGAATGCGAATGGTTTACCCGGCTTGATCGACACTTTCCACAATTCCAGGGCACCCAGCCCGGCAACGACATTCCTGATGTGATCTTCCTCGCCAACCGACACGCCTCCGGATGAAACGATCACATCCGCCTTGCCCGCGGTTTCGCCGAGCAGTTGCTGAATCTCGGCCGGATCATCGCGGACAATACCCAGGTCCATAACCTCGAAGCCCCAGCCGCGCAGCAGGGCATTAAGCAGGTAGCGATTGGAGTTGTAGATCTGTCCACCGGCAACAGGCTCGCCCGGTTCTACCAGTTCGCTGCCATTCGACAGCACGGCCACCCTCAGGCGGCGACAGGCCGGCACCGTGGCCATTCCCAGCGACGCGAGCAGGCCGGTTTCCTGTGGCCTGAGCCGCCGGCCAGCTTCAAGCACCACCTGGCCCTTTGCCACGTCCTGCGCCCGGGGCCGGATATTGGCGCCCTTTTCCGGCATTTTCTTAATAAGCACTGAACCGTCAATTTCAGAGCAGTTTTCCTGTATCACGACGGTGTCCGCGTCAGGCGGAATTTCCGCTCCTGTAAAAATGCGCGCCGCGGTCCCCGGTGCCAGCTTTTCAGCTACGGCGCCGGCCGGGACCCGCTGGCTGACCGGAATGGGTGTATCGGCATGGTGCCAGCTGTCGTGTCGCAGTGCATAACCATCCATGGCCGAATTGTCAGCCGGCGGTACATTTACCCCGGAAACCAACCGCTTTGCCAGCACCGCGCCACAGCATTGATCTATGCCAAGCTGCTCAACATCGGCAATGGGTTGAACCGTGGCCAGCAGCCGCGCGATTGCCTGGTCTACTGAATGCATTCAGCCCTGGCCTGCGCCTGTCTGTCCAACAAAGTTACAGGGCTTGTGGCGCGAGTCGAGCTGCTCCCTGAGTATCCCTTCCCAACCGGTGCGGCAGGCGCCGGTCGAGCCCGGCAGGCAGAACAGCAATGTCTCGTTTGCCAAGCCGGCAAAGGCCCGCGACTGGACCGTCGAGGAGCCGATTTCTTCGAAGGACAAGGCGCGGAATAATTCTCCAAATCCGTCTACCTCGCGGTCCACCAGGGGCCGCAGCGCTTCGGGCGTGGAATCACGGCGCGTCATCCCGGTTCCGCCGGTAGTAATAATGCAATGGATGTCAGGAGCGGCAATCCAGGCCGAAACAATGGCGCGCATTTGGTAAATATCGTCCTTGCAGATGTGTCGCATAACGACCTCGTGACCGGCATCAACCGCCAGTTTCTCAAGCGTATCGCCGGATGTGTCGTTATCGCTGGTGCGCGTGTCCGACACCGTCAGGATTACGATGTTGAGGGGAATGAATTCCAGGTCCTGGTGAGCCATGTCGTTGTCCGTTCGGATTGGAGTTTTATACTCTTTTGTCGCCTGCCCCATCGTCAAGCAGCTGCCTTGCACGCTCAAGGTCCTGTGGCGTGTTGATGTTGAAAAATGGCGGAGGTTCGCCTTGTTCCCAGTCTTCCACGGCGTAATCAAGCCGATCGAGCATCGCCATCAGGCCGCCCCTACCTTGCTCCAGAACCAGCGCACCAATGGCATCGGCTGTGTCTGCGCGCCACACAGAAAAAGTCGGTTGCACGATCCCGTCATAACGCGCCACGGCGACAGCATTGTGTGCGTCGTGGGCAGCCCGGAGCAAACGATCGACCAGGTCACGAGGCAGAAATGGCGCATCGCAGGGACATAATGCCAGCCATTGCCAGGGACTGTCCTCGAGTGATTTCAATACGGAATAAAGCCCGATCAGCGGCCCCCTGTGGCTGGGCGCGAGATCCCGAACCTGCCGGTAAGCACTGTCCGGATTGCCGGCGTGATCCTGCTCCACGCTGAGCACAACATCTTCCACCTGCGGTTGCAAACGTTCGATCACGTGATCCAGCAGGGGCTTGCCGCCAAGCTCGGCGCGGGCCTTGTCTCCGCCCAGGCGGCTTGACTTTCCGCCGCACAATACGGCCCCGGCCACGGCGTTTTGTTGGCTGCCGGTCAAGCGGTTTCTACTGCCTTCATGGCTTCCAACACGGAGTTGTCGAGTCCTTCGCCGCCGTCCCGTATATGCGCCGCCAGGAGCTTACGCATGGACGGCGCCCAAAAGCGCTGGATGTGGTCGGCCGTGCGATCGGCCTGGTCAGCGTGAAAGCTGAAATTTGCCGCAATCTGGTTGGCCATCTGGATCAGGTGTTCGAGTTCCTGGTTTGTCATTTCACTACCGCGTCGTTGCATTTCAAGCTCGCAGGCCTTGCCGGACCAGCGAGTCGCTCCCGGAATTGTACATCGCGTGTGCCCTCTTTCGTGTAACGTTTTGCTGGCCGGTGGGTCGTTACCAATAGCCAAACGGAAAACAGCATGCAAGCAGTCTCGGATGAACAATTAATCGAATGGGTGGCCAAGGGCGATTCGTCCTGCCTCGGTACCCTGTTCGAGCGGCACCACCGCAGTGTTTACCAGTTCTGCCTGCAGATGACGCGTAACCGGGCCAACGCCGAAGACGTCGCCCAGGAGGTATTTATGAAAGTGCTCAGAAAAGCGCACACGTACCGCCACGAGGGCACGTTCAAGGCATGGATGTTCAATATCGCACGCAACGCGACTTTTGATTACCTCCGCAAGAACAAGTCGCAGCCCGACTCACTCCCGCAGGACGATTTCGCCGATTCCCTGATGGTTGACCACCGCACGGCAGAACATGCCGCCAGCGGAATGCAGGATATCGGTACCCTGCAACGCGCACTGGCCACGCTGCCAGCGCAGTACCAGGAAATCATCTGGCTGGCACGTTTCGAATTCCCGACCTTTGTCGAGCTCGGCGCAGCGCTTGGCTGTAAAACCGGTACGGCACGGGTGCGCATGCACCGCGCCATGCAGCAACTGAACCTCGCCTACACAGAACTCAATGGAGCACCTTTCGATGCCTGACAAACCAAGCCATGATACGCGACGGGCGACACTGCCTTTTGAAAGCAGTGACCCGGCCGAGCAGAAACTCTGGTCCGCACTGGGCGAACTGCCCCGTGGTGAACCATCGGACGAACTGCGCCGCAATTTTTACCGCGAACTGGAAGCAGCCTCCGAGCCTCGCCTGGCGGAAAGACTGAGAAACTGGCTGGGGCTGGGCTCTAACTCCGGTTGGCTGACCGTCGCGGCCTGCGTGTTGCTCGGATTCGGCATTGCGCACATCGCCGGCAATGAGTCAGCCCCGGCAATGCCCGGCTCGGATCGCCTCGCAGCGCTGGAGCAGAACATCGCCCTGTTGAACCGCGAACTGGTACTCGACCGGCTGCAAGCCAGTGCCCCGGCCACGCGTTTATCCGGTGTTTACAAGGCCAGCATGATGGCCGAACAGGACCAGGAAATCGTCCAGGCCCTGCTGCAGCTCGCCACCGGCGACCAGGCCCTGTCAGTGCGCTCGGCTGCCATTGATGCCCTGGGTTCGCAACTTGGTGAATCCGGCGTCGACAACGAATTGATGAAGCTTCTCGAAGCCTCCGAGTCACCGATCGTACAACTGGCGCTGGTGGACCTGGTGTTACGGCACGGCAACGGGCAGCAGATATCGCAGCTGCAGAAACTTGCCGAACAGCAGCGGCTGCACCCCGACCTGGTCAACCACGTCAACAACTCCCTGAGGAGCGAAACGATATGAACCGCCTCGAATCAATTAAACTTTCCCAAGCAATGGCCACTGCTGCAGCGCTTGCAGCACTGCTGGGCGCCGTTACCGCTCAAGGCGCCGAAAAGATCGAAACCCGGGACAACTGGACCGAAACATTTGCCGTCAGCGGCCACGATCCATTTTTTGAATTGAGCAATGTTTGGGGTGATGTGCGGGTACGTCCAGGCCCGGACGGTAACATCACCGTCAAGATCACCGAACACCGTTCTGCTCCTGACCAGGCCCGATATGACCGCTCGCTGGAGGCGCTGAAACTTCGGACCGATGCCGGCCCGGAAATCATCTCAATGTATGTCGGCGGGCCTGACCGTCACAACTGGCAGCACTCGAACCGCTGCAGGGGCTGCCGGGTCCATTACCAGTTTGACATTACGGTTCCGGTCGCCACGCGCCTCGACGTCAGCACCGTCAATGACGGGCGAATAGACATCCAGGGCGTCACGGGCATTGTCACCGCGGGCAATGTCAACGGGCCGATCTCGATCAGCGGGCTCTACGACTGCACCGCGCTGAACAATGTCAACGGTGAAGTCAAATTGAGCTTTGCCCGTGCCCCGGCACAGGATTGTGAAATAGAAACCATCAATGGCGATGTCATTCTGGATATGCCCGACGGCGCCGGACTGGATGTCGCCATGGACCTGTTCAACGGAAAGATGAAATCCGATCTTCCCATCGACCCGCTGGCACTGCCGGCCAGTGTGCGACACACGCAAGCCAATGGACGGCACCAATACCAGATTGAACAGCCCGCCGGAGTGCGCATTGCAGGCGGCGGGCCCAGATTTACCATCTCATCCATGAATGGCGACATCCGCATCAGGAGGTCCCAGTGAATATTTTGAAGGAGAAACGCATGTTTTACCGATTCATTTTCGCACTGCTCACCGCGAGCGCCCTGCTCTGCGCGCCGCTTGCTGCGCAGGCTGAACCCCAACTGATCACGATACCGTTGTCGCGCCCTGGTGAACCGGTCAAGCTGGAAATTGAAATCCTGTCGGCGCATATCGAGGTCATCGGTGAAGACCGCCAGGACGCCGCGTTCGAAGTTTCGGTGGTCAAGGGCGAGCGCAAGATCATCACACCGTCCGGAACCCAGTCACTCGGGACCGGTGCTTACTCGCTGGATATCGAGGAAGAGGACAATACGATTGACGTTGATTCCGACTGGCGCGCCGAGAAAGTCCATATCGTGGCCAGGGTGCCGCGCAGGGCCGACCTGACGCTGAAAACAACCAATAACGGCGTCATCCTGGTGAATAATATCGAGGGTCAGCTGTGGCTCGAAAATACCAACGGACCCATCACCGCAACACATATCAGCGGTTCGGTCATTGCCGACTCGGTCAACCAGGACATCAATGTCGAATTCGACTCGGTGGACGGCAGCGAAGCCATGTCATTCAGCTCCATCAACGGCGACCTGACGATCGGCTGGCCGGCCAATGCCGGTGCAGAACTGCATATTGACAGCGCCGAAGGTGAAATTTACTCGGACTTCGAGGTTACGGTAAAACCCTCGAAGCCCGTGATTACGCGCGAGAACAATCGCGGCGGCGTTGAAGTCAGGGTCGACAGCGTCATTGTCGCTGACGTCAATGGCGGTGGCCAGGTGGTCAGGCTTAAGACCCTCAATGGTGACATTCAGATTAACAAGTCGGGCGGCTGATCTGTCCACATACCGGGTTGGAAAGACAAAAGGGCCTCGCAAGAGGCCCTTTTTAGTAGCACTGCTCCAGGCCCGTCGCTAACCGCTGTGCATCTGGTCGAGCCAGCCACGGAACACCAGCGCCCAATAGTCGAAATCGGAGGCGATCGCTTCCCAGTCAATCAGCGTATAGGTGCCAAAAGCTTCTCGCTTGCCCAGGTCGGCGGCACGGGCCAGAACTTCACCGGATCGCGAATCCAGCAGCCGCGCAATCATCGTGATATGGCCGGGCTTGGTCCGCACGCGCAAGCGGTCGAGGTCCGCAGGCAGATCCTCACCTGGCGCAAGCGCGCGCAAATCAATGAATTCGACCTGTACACGAAGCACATTTTTTCCCGCGGCTTTGACCACTGCATATCGATCAGAAAGCGCGTTGCCGACTGAACTGAAGAACAGATCCTGGGCCTTCGCAAGATTGGCGCGCGCAGTAACCGCATCTTCCGGCGACAGCACGTGTGCACTGGGCCGCCACACGCTGATGCCATCTATCATGACCGATTGGTAGCGGCCGAAATCGACACCGTCTTTAAGGTAAACCTCGTCCAGGGTAGTGTCGTACTGGTATTTGTAGACATTAATCGTGCCGGAGCAGGCTACGACCGCCGAAAGCAGGACGAGGCCAGCAATTACGATCAGGTTTTTATTGTTCATCGGTTTACCATTTTTGGAGCGGCCCGGCGCGCCGCAACGACGAGCCCACAATGTTGAAGCAGCAGTATATCAGGGCAAATACGAAAATATCCGTAGCCCGGATGGCACGCCACGCCGCCAGGATTCCTTTATTCCCGGGTGCGGTATTCGTCGTATTCGGGGAACCCGGTTCCGCAACACGACCATGGCGTCCTGGAGCCGAAAAATATCCGCGCTTCGGGCTGCATCGAGGGCACGGTTTCCAGTGAACCTGCCGGAATAAACACCGTTCCGTACCCTTCATCGTAGCGCGGCATGCGGCTGCCGCAGATACTGCAGAAACGGTTGCGAAACCGTGTCGCGCCGGGTGGCACATAGCTGGTCAGCAAATCTTCACCCGACTGCCACGACAAGGCGCCTTTGACAAACAGGTTGCTGGCATGACCGGTGCCGGTCACTTTACGGCAGCGGCTGCAATGACAGTGGTAAAAACGTTTTTCTTCGCCTGTTGCTTTATAGCTTATGGCGCCGCACAGGCAACTGCCGTGCAAAGTGATGCTGCTCATAGGTTCTCTCTCGTCAAGTCGGCGATGTGCTGCTCAAGGCAGGTCATTGTTATTGCTGCACTTCCTGACTGCCGACAGGCACCCGCAAAGCCGCATTGAGTACCGTGGCCAGGTTGCGCGCACCGAGCACCATTTGTTGCTGCATCAACGACCATGCCTGGTCTTCGAAGGGCTGGTTTATGATACTTCCGCCCGGGTATGCGCGCGTTGCCGCGAGCCGGTGCGACTGATTGGTCCAGCGCACGGCCATTTCCTCGATGAAGGTTTTTCGTGGCGAAAATTGAAACTTGTTTCGCAGAAGCCGGTACAGCGGTTGCCAGTCCGCGAACTTCGTGTTGATCAGGCCCCAATCCCAGAAACCATGAAGGCTCATCTGCTCACCATGTAAAAAAACCTGGACGTTGTTGCCACCACGGTCCGAGCCGAAGCCGGCGTGCAGGGGCTGGCTCAAATCACCGACAAAATGACACACGAATGCAAAGGCTTCGACACGTTGCTGCTGCGACAGGCTGCTGTCGGCCAGTTCAAGGGCGTACCTTGGAATCGCTTCGGTCACACACATGTCGTTCGCACAGTCACGCGACGCCAGGTATGTTCCGGCGCCCTCGGGTATATTGACGAAATGCAGTGGCGCAGTCCACGCGCCCTCGTTGGTGGCGCGGAATGCGTCCGGCCATATGCACCAGTCCACGATCGTATCGCTATTGCTGGTACCAAGCAGTGCGTACAGCTTTTGTTTTGCGCGACTGTCCATGGCCTCGATCGCCAGCGCCCCGATCGAGCGGTGCGCTTCCCGGCCCCACGCGTAAACCCCGCCATTGGCGAGCAGCATTACGATCGTCAGTCCATAAACAGCAATCCGGCCCATGAAGACAAATTATATCGGCTTGCGACTGAACGTTTTTCAAACCACCTTCGGCACCACTCGTCCTGGCTGTTATTTTGCTCCGCTTCCACCTTGCAAGCCCCGCCCTTGTTCTCGCCACGTTGTGCTGTCCGATTCCTGTTTGCCCCTCACTGAGCAGGCGTTGATAAAATTTAGTATTAGTGTATACTTATATTAACTATGACTTATATTAATTGTATCAAGGCGCTTTCGAACGATTCCCGGCGGGCCATCGTCGAGGGATTGCGGCAAGGACCGCGCTCGGTGAATGAGCTGGCCGGGGCAATGCCGATCAGCCAGCCGGCCGTCTCGCAGCACCTCAGGGTGTTGATGGAGGCCGGCCTGGTGCAATGCCGCCACCAGGGTACGCGCCATATCTATTCCGTCAGGCCCGACGGCCTCGACGAGCTCCGCCGGTATATTGAATCCTACTGGGATGACGTACTGGATGCCTTCGCGGGCCATCCCGGAGCCTCCGGGGGCCAGGGCGAAGATCCAAGCGAGGAACAAGCATGAATACAGCACTACAAAGCAAGCCCATGCCACCGGTCATCAAGACCATCACCGTCCCCTGGACTCAAGCTGAAGCATTCAAGCGATTTACCGAAGGCATGACGCTTTGGTGGCCCACCCGGTCACACTCCGTGGCTGAATCCGGGGACCTGGATGTTGTTTTCGAGCCCCGCGTGGGCGGGCTAGTCTACGAGCAAAAAGGAGAGCACAGGGCGACCTGGGCCGAGGTTCTGATTTGGGAACCGGATGCCAGGTTCGTTCTTAACTGGCACCCGGGGCGCGCCGCGGAAAGCGGTGGCGCGCTCGAGGTCCGTTTTATCGACAACGGTGATTCCTGCAGGATAGAACTGACCCACAGCGGATGGGAAAAACTGGGCGAGAAGGCCCGCGAGATTCGTGCTGGCTACGAAACTGGCTGGGATCATGTACTGGCGCTTTACTCGAATTAGCCGACCACAGCGCTTCAGGGGATAAGCAATGAATCCCCGTCCATCTCAACCAGTCCCATGGGGTTGCCGGCCGGATCGCGAAACAAGCCCAGTACCACGACACCCGGCACTTCAAAACGAGGGACATCCACGGAACCACCGGCTTCTTCAATTTGTGCGAGGGTCGCGGTGACGTCGGTAACCCCCATGTAGATCCGTTTTTCAGCCGGATCCTTGCGAATGGCGACATCCAATGGTGAGTTGACCGGAATTGAGTACTGACCGGACTCGTTGGGCCGCCAGTCAAAAATGCGGGAGTAGAATGCTTTCAGGGCATCATCGTCCTCTCCGGCAATGTCAAAAAAAACAACGGGGCTTGCCATGTTCGTCTCCAGTAATTTGCATCGAATGCACCCATTCAGGCCCACAACATACCAGGCAATGGCTGCGCAAACAGGTTCGCCAATCGTACAATGGCAGGACGGGTAGAATCACCCGGACCAGACTAAAAGGATATCTCCATGCGCATCGACGCCATCGCCATAGGCAACAACCCGCCTGAAGACGTTAATGTCATCATCGAGGTGCCGGTCGGCGGCCACCCGATCAAGTACGAAATGGACAAGGAAGCCGGCACGCTGGTGGTGGACCGTTTTTTGTACACACCGATGTCCTATCCCGGCAACTATGGTTTCGTACCCCATACGCTGTCGGAAGATGGTGATCCCATCGATGTTCTGATCTGCAACACCCGGCAACTGGTGCCGGGCTGCGTCATCAACGTGCGGCCTGTCGGTGTCCTGGTCATGGAAGACAATGCCGGCCAGGACGAAAAAATCATCGCTGTACCGGGCAGTTCTACCACCCAGCGCTATGACAATATCCATGAATTCTCGGACCTGCCGTCCATTACCCTGAAGCAGGTTGAACATTTTTTTGAGCATTACAAGGATCTCGAACCCGGTAAGTGGGTGCGCATCGGCGACTGGCACGGAGCCAGCGAGGCCAGGTCGATGATCACGGCCGCCATAGCGCGGGCATCGGGCTCCACGTAAACCCACCCCAACAGCCATCTTGAAGCCGCGGCGTGAGCATTTGCCCCGGTAATCAACCCCGGAAACCTTTACCAGCAGCCCTGACCGCCCCACGTCTGCCCGCCCTGGGTGGTATTTCCTTTCGCACGCCCGTCTTTCCCTGCCCACCTCATTGGCCTTGGAATTAACCCCGTTTTTCGTTTTCTGCCGTTTGTAAGGGAGAACCGTTGTCACTTGGCTGAAACTATCGGCGTCCAGCGGTGTAAGCATCCAGTAGGACCGCACAGAACGGAATATGAACAGCCCAAATGCCAGACCGATCACTAACGACCCAGGCGATAGCGAGGCGCGCAGCTGGTTACCGCTGCACGTGCGTGGTGACGCCCAGGCGTTCGGACGACTGATGAACGCCTACCGTGGTTTTGTCATGACATTGTTGTGGCGCTATGGCGTTGATCCCGCCAGTCGCGACGACCTGTTCCAGGACGTGTTCATGAAAATTCACCAGTCTGCGGCCTCTTACCAGCCCAGCCAGGCACTGCGGCCCTGGCTGGCGACGATTACGCTTAACACGCTGCGTAATCACCGCCGTAAGCAATATCGCCGTTCTCGCGTTTACGCGCTGCTGTTCAGCAAAACAAAACACGAGTACCTGGACAAGCAGAATCCCGGCGCCGACCAGGTGCTGGAACATGATTCGACGGCGACCTGGCTCGAAGACCAGATCGCCAAACTGCCGGACCGGCAACGCGAAGTGCTGGTGCTGTCGACGATGAACGGGCTCAGCATGAAAGACATCGCCCGGGTCGTCGCGATCCCTGAAAACACCGTCAAAACCCGCCTGCGCCGGGCGCGCCTGGCCCTCGCCGAGGCAATCAGCCGCCGCGAGGCCGTGGAGAACTGATATGAACAGCTGCGAATTACTTAAACACCACTTGCGCAAATATGGCGAGCAAGCCACCAGGCAACACGAACGACTTGGCCCGCACCTGGCCGAATGCGAGCATTGCCGGGGCCTGCTTGAAGCCTGGCACCGGGTTCCTGGCTTGCTCGACGGCCTGCCAGACCGTGAACCCGGCGACATTCTGCAACGGCGCACGCTGAAAGCGATCACTCAGGACGACAGCTCTGCACGCCCCCCTATGCGCCGCTCACCGCGCATGGCCGCGTCGCTGGCGACCGCTGCAGTGCTGTTCGCCGCGGTCGGTATTTCGCGTCACCTGATAGACAGCGAATATCCCCGGTCACCTTTGCCGGCATTCAAGGAAGAATATGAATCGCTGTCCGGACCCTTGCCGGAGCCGCCCCGCTCCACAACTGAAGTGGATTATTTCCGGCCCGGCGCCAGCGATAACCCGGCGCAAGTGATTGACGAGGACGGACGCATCTTTGGTGGGCATGAGCGATCTGAATCGGTCGCGGAAGAACAACTCGATTCAAACGGACTACGTCGTGGCCAGTTGGCCGGTAATTTGGCCGTTGAAAGTGAACCGCCCGCCGACAGGCAAGCTGCTGCAACGAGAAGCTACCCCGGCGCAACGGGCGAAGGCCAGGACCGGTCTGGTCACAGTGAAATTTTCACAGACGACGCCATGGAGCCAGCGCCGCGCCGTTCGTCAGTCGACACCCCTGGTATTGCCTCCGGAACGGTCGACGCCTTGCGGCACATGGCAAAAAAACCGAAAACAGAGTCGGACCTGGAAGCGGGCGCCAAGCGCGATATTCGTGAAGGTGAGTCGCGGGAGCGCCAGCTCAAGGACAACGCTGAACAGCAGCACGCGTACCGCCAAATGCGCGAAGACAAGAAAGCCTCAGCCGGCAACTATCATGGCAAGGCGATCGAGGCGCCAGTGATTAACGAGCGCCTTGGGAGTGCCCATTTTGACTTCGACAATACCCTCGAGCAGCTTCAGTTTCAGCCGGCCGAGGGATACTGGGCGAACACGCATGTGCCGGGTGATCCTGCAATCCGGTTGTTGAGATCGCGGCTGGCTCAATGGGACCGCGAGGGCTCCAAACTGCTATCAGGTCTTGAACAGGATGTGCGCCCTCTTCGCCAGCCCTTCGATGCACCGGCTGACAATGCACTGGCCCTGAGCCTGATGAGCGATACCAGTGCCGTCGACGGCGCTACCCGCATGCGCATCCAGGTTGGCGTGCGCGGTATCGAACACCGCCGCGGCCAGCGGCCCGCGATGAACATGGCTCTGGTCATCGACCTGCCGCCAGGCGCCGATGACGACAGCCGCATCGCGGCCCGGGCCCTGCTCGACGCGGCCCTGACCAGCAAACAATCCGGTGACCGGTTCTCGCTGGTCATCAATGGTCCCGAATCCCTGGTCGTAACGCCCGAAGACTTTCGATTTGGCCCGCTGCAGATGGCGCGCCAGGCCATCGCGGGAAGTGGCCGGCAACTTCCCGACAATGACAGCAACCTGGCGCAGGCCATCAGCCAGGCCGCGTCGATGGTGCGCCAGTCTGACGACCCGAGCCTGCCGCTGGGCAGCAGTTCCATTCTACTGATCAGTGCCGGTGGCCTGGACAACAGCGAGCAACTCGCGAGCCTGGTCCATGGCCAGGCAGTGGAAGGCATCACTTTCAGCGTGGTACCGCTCGGTGACCGCCCGGACAACGAGCGGGTCGAGCAACTGGTACTGGCCGGCCTTGGACATCGCCGCATACTCGACGCGCCGGACCAGGCCCGGCAACTGGTTGAATCCGAACTGCACGCATCAAGCCGGGCGGTGGCGCGCGCCGCGCGCCTGTCAATCCGCCTGGCGCCGGGCGTGCGCCTGGTAGACGTAATTGGCTCAACACGACTCGATGAACAGCGTTCACAGCGCGTCAGGGACATTGAAAACAGCATGGACACGCGCCTCAGCAAAAACCTGGGCATCGAAGCGGATCGGGGCGATGACGAGGGCGGAATCCAGGTGGTCATCCCAAGTATTTTCTCGGGCGATGACGTCACCATACTTCTCGATGTTGTGGCCAGCCAGGCTGGGGAAATCGCTGATGTTTCGCTGCGCTACAAGGATCTCGTCTATCTTCGCAACGGCAAGCTCAGTGGACAACTGAGCCTGCCGTCCGGAACCGCGCAGCGTGGAGCGCAGCAAAATTCCGTCACTAAAAGCCTGCTGGCCTTTCAATTCAGGGCCGCAACAGCTCGCGCCGCCGATGCCCTGGGCCGGCGACAAACGGCTGAAGCCGCGGCAATCCTCGCCGCAATGCGAGACGAAATCGCACAGCTTCGCGCAGGTGATCAGGCATTCAGCAATGACCCTGACCTGCTGCGCGACCAACAGATTCTCGAGCGTTACATCCGGGTCCTGGGCAAAGACAGGGCACACACATCGCAACTGGCCGATTCGCTGCGCTACGCAGCCTGGGCGAAAACCCACCGGCCGCCATCGGAGTGGAAATAATGAAGATACTCATCGTACTGGGCCTGGTGCTCAGCAGCATTTCATCTTGGGCGGAAGAAGTCATTTCACCCTCCGGGCAAGTGACATTGCCGCTGACGCAATACCAACTGCTGGTTCAGCAGGCGACTTCCAAAGGCCCGTCTGCGCCATCCAGCTATGCGGTTGGGCAGTCCGAGCTCAACGTGGTCTTCAGGCAGCATACTGGCCGTGTCACGGCGACTGTTAACGCACAGGTGCAGGTCGAAACGTTTGACGATGAATGGACCCTCGTTCCGTTGCTGGGGCCCGGCGCCGCGCTGGAATCCGCCACCATTAATGGCAAGGCTGTGCAGTTGATCCAGCGTGCGGATGGCCTGTTCTGGCTGTCCGAAAACCGCCAGAAAGCCACGGTGCAGCTCAGTTACCACGTTGATGCGCATTTTTCTGACCTGTCCTATGTCACCAGCCTGCCCGTTCCGGACGCCGCAGCAACCCGCTTCACGCTGCGCATTCCGCACCGGCATATTGATCTTTCGGTTGCGCCCTCCACCAACCTGGTCAAAACGGACAACGAAAATGGCACGATGGCCACGGGTACCGTGGCTGGCGGCCGCAATGTCATGGTGGCCTGGCGCGTGGCCCAGGAGCGTGAATTTGTCTTGAGCCAGGCCGAATATTCAGGCTCAATCAGGGGCGAAGCGATCGCCTGGGTGGCGGAGATCGCCGCCGAAATGCTGGTCGACGGCGAAGTGACCGTGCCGCTGATATCGACCCGGTCAACGCTGGTCGGCGTTGAAGTCGATGGTAAAGCGGCCACGGTTTTCAGCAAGGAGGGCCGCTTTGCGGTACGCCTGTCCGGCGCCGGAAAACACGACATCAGGCTCAGTTTCCTGTCGCGGATCAGCCACCCAAAGGGTGTTCCGACCACGGGTTTCGATATCCCCGACGTACCGATTTCAAAATTTGAGCTGTCCCTGCCCGGTGAGAAACTGGTGCGCGTCACGCCGGCCACCAATGTCGAGTCGCGGAGTGACAAGCAAACGACGCAGGTCAGCTTTTTCATTCCGCTAAGTTCGCAGGTGTCGCTGACCTGGATGGAAGCCATCCCGCAGGACGTGGAACTTGAAACACGTGCCAACGCGGTCGTTTACCACGCCTTGCATGCCGCCGAAGGGGTGCTGTACGGCCAGGCCGCAATCCAGTACGAGATCACCAGGGGCGACGCCAACAGCCTGCTGTTCAGTATCCCCCGCAGCGCACAGGTCAACCGCATCAGCAACGCCTCTGACGCCATCGCGGACTGGATTTTGCTCGAAAACGACGGCGATGCCGCCAACACCACGATCCAGGTGTTTCTGAATCGCGCCGTGACCGGCGAATTCGTTCTGGATGTGACTTTTGAACAACTGCTCGAGGAGCAGTCGAGCGATATCCTGGCGCCCATCCTGCGCGCAGGTGGCGTGGTCAGGCAAAAGGGCATGATCGCACTGTTGTCCGGCTCTGAACTGGCGCTGGCGCCCGCACAACACGCCGACATGTCGGAAGTTGGAGAGAACCAGTTACCCGCGTTTTTCAGAAACCAATTGACGCAAGCGGTTTCGCACACCTACAAGTACCACGCCGATTCGGCGCAACTGCTGGTCAACACGGTGACCCCGGAACACCAACAGGGCAAGTTCAATGCCCAGGTCGACAGCCTGGTCTCGATTGGCGAAGTCGTGCTGATGGGCCAGGTCGGCATTGGCATTGACGTTAAATCAGGCGTGTTGCGCGACCTGCAACTGCAGCTTCCCGGCGACATCAACATCCTGGGTGTCACCGGCCCCTCCATCCGCACGCACCAGGTCAGCCCACAGAACGGCAAGCAACACATTGATATCGAGTTCACCCAGGAAATGGAGGGCCAGTTCCGCATTGAATTGAACTACGAGCGCATCATGCTGGACGGCACCGCGGAAACTTCCGTACCACGTGTCGAGGTGGCCGGCGCGGATGTCGAGCACGGCCGCATCGCCATCGAGGCCCTGTCGGCGCTCGAGGTGCAGCCCAGCCTGGTTGATCAGTTATCGACGCTGGAGATCAATGAATTGCCTCGCCAACTGGTGCTGAAAACCACCAACCCTATCTTGCTGGCCTACCGCTACGTCAAAACCGAGAAGCCTTTTGAGCTGAAACTGAGCATCACCCGCCACGAGGAAATCGAGGTGCAGGTGGCGGCCATTGATTCGGCGGCATACCAAACGCTGTTCACGACCGATGGCCTCGCGGTGACCCGCGTGCAGTTTAACGTGCGCAACAGCCGGCGCCAGTTCCTGCGCCTGTCGCTGCCCGAGGACGCCGAAATCTGGTCGGTGTTCGTCAATTCCCAGGCACAAAAGCCCGCCATGACCGACAGCGCACAGGAAGGATCACGCGACGTGCTGATCAAGATGGTCAACTCGACCACGGCCTTTCCGGTGGAGCTTGTATATGCCACGCGTAACCGGGCCATGGACACTTTTGGCCAGATCGAAGGATCACTGCCGCGCCCCGACATGATTGTCACGCACACCAACTGGGATGTATATGTTCCGGCCACGCCGCGCTACGCGACGCCCAAAACCAACATGCAATTGATTGAGGGCACGGGCGTCAACCCGGTCAAGGTCGCCACCGCGGGCATCCTGCGTGACGTGATGGCCAATGTCATCAGTGGCGAGCCGCTGCACATCGAACTGCCGACCCAGGGCGTTTTGTTCCGGTTTGCCAAGCTGTATGCCAACCAGGCCAGGGAAGATGCCTATTTCCGTCTGCGCTACGTTCACCAAAAAGCCAGTTTCGCCGGGACGTGGATTAGCTTGCTGGCTGCGGCTGCAGTGTGGGCAGGCATTATCCTGATGACTCTGAAACACTCCACCGTTCAGCGACAACTGCCGATGACACTGGTAACGGTTGGTGCAATCGTGCTGGCGCTTTGCGTCACTTTTCTGGGCGTCAGCGTCATGCCGGCATCGATACTGACCCTTGTCGTCGCAGCCAGCTATGCCGCCTGGACAGGCTGGCGTAAATGGCAGGTGTGGCGAATCAGGTGACTTTGAGTACAGGCCGTCACGCTGCGGGCAAGCCCCCACGCGGGGCTTGAGTCCCGCGATGCCAGGCCCTGCCCGATATTTTTTTGCCGAATTATTTTCAGGTGATTCAGACCTGCAAGAGCTGTCAGATTTAACAGTGTGTATTCATTAACTGAACATCTATATTGCTATTCAGGCTCGTTTTCCAGCCAGTACACAAAGGGCCGGGGTCGGCATCTTCCGACCGGGCCAGGCAGGCTCTGGAACGAGGGGACATGGAAGCACAATCAAAGGGGTGCAGATGTGGCAAAGATTCTAATCGTGGATGATTCTGCTTTTGCCAGAAACACACTGAGCAGGATTGTCGAGCATGGCGGCCACGAGGTCGTTGGACGTGCGGAAAACGGCTCGGAAGCAATGGCGCTTTTCAAGAGCCGCAACCCCGAACTGGTCACTCTCGATTACCTGATGGAAGGACAAAATGGCGACGATGTGCTTGATGAAATCATGCAACACGACTCAAGCGCAAAAGTCATTATGATCTCCGGATCTGGTGATCATGCAATAGGAGCAAGGGCGCTCGAGGGCGGCGCGAAGTTCTTCCTGGAAAAGCCCCTCGTGTTCAGGGACATATTGAAAGTGATCGACCAGGTGATGGTCGCCTGAGATGCAACCATCCAAACGACAGCGAAAGATTACAGGGGATTCGTGACTTGATTACCAACCAACTATCATTGAACGAGGAACAGGTCAGTTCCTTTGCCCGGTTCCTGATGGAAGGTTCAGATGCCGCATTGCACGCATTGCAGAACCTGTTTGGCCTGGACATCGACAGTGCAGATGCCAGTATTGAAATCACGCCTGCGCTGAGCCCCGACTACGTCAACAACCTGGGTGACCAGACCTTGTACACGGTTTCCAGCGCCATGGTGGGCGAATTGCAGGGCAGCATGTTGCTTCTGATGCGCTCCGAAGACTTCCAAAGCCTGGGCGATTTGATGCGCCCGGTACTGAGCCTGTTGTTTATGTCCGGTGAAGAACCACAACAGGAATCACCGGACAATCATCGTGCGGGCAGGACCCAGGCCACAAATCCTGGTACCGATAGCGATACGGAGTTTCGAGCCCAGATGCTCGATGTGCTGACCGAGATGGGCAACGTCCTCATCGGACTGTACACCAAGGCCATTTACAATATCTATTCACTGAATACGCATCATTCCATACCGCTGGTCTGCACTGATGAGAGCCAGGAAACAATTCGACGGTTTCTGACGGCAAAGCAACCGCCTGACCAGATGCACCTGGTCATTGAAAATGAGTTTACGACCATGGACCACACCATCACGCTCTGGTGCCTGATTTCACCATCCAGTGAGTCTTTCAACAGCATCTTGAATTGCATTGAAAACCATGAAGAACTCTTCAGTCACCCTGTTGGGCAAGCGCATTGATAATTGGCGACAGGGTATAAATTCTCGTTAAATCAAACAATTGTTGAAACAAGAAATTTGTCATTCATTTTCGCAACGGTTAGGTGTATGCTACGCGGACAAATCTAAAGTTATGTGAATCGCTATCTTGATGGGATTAATACCGCGCCGCAGGCGGTTACAAACCCAGGGATCAGGACCAGTAGCCACCGAGCAAGCGCTACACATACAATCCTCGTTTGGAAACTCCGAGGCGGCAGCCTGTTTCTTCAGTGTTCTGCCCTCACAGTGCCATTCCCGCCCGTTTCAATTACGCACGGTTGTTCCTCTGCAATCGGCCCCAGGGCGCTTAAAGCCTGTCCGACTGCCTTCTCATCACTGGCACCCCAAACACATAAATGCGGCAACCCAAAGTCAGCCATTTCCCACCATGGATGATTTATTTGGCTGAATGGATATTTCCGGCAGGCTGAGACCTGCTGCCGATCAAATTTTGTGTTTTTGAAAACACGAGGAAAACTTATGAAAAAGCAGGTCATGATTGTCGACAACGACCCCAAGTTCCGTCAGCGCCTGCATAAAATTCTGGAGAAGAATGGTTTTGAGGTACTCGAAGCAAAAAATGGCCAAGAAGCGCTGAACAAGGCAAACCAACAATCGCCCGACCTGATTATTTCTGAACTGAAACTTCCAAAAGTGAGTGGACACGCGCTGCTCAGGCGCCTGAAAACGAACCGTAAATTCGCTGCCATTCCTTTCGTTGTCTGTTCTGACTTTTTCACCAACCCCAGTGATGAAGATATCGCAAGGAGCGTAGGCGCGGATGCCTTTATAAACAAGCCGGCCAAGCCGACACAATTGCTCGCCTTGATAAAAAAGCTCCCGGCCAAATCCACGTCTGCGACATCCCCGGTGACCCAAGACCCTGATTTTGAGTCAGAGTACCGGGGCAAGGAATCTCACAAGCAACTGGTGGGGAAGCTGGAAAGCAAAATTCTTGAGCTAACCCAGGCCAACCAGGAGCTGACCGACAGCGAGAGGCATCTTAAATCCCTGCTTAATGCTATTCCGATCGGAATGGCAGTAATTGGCACCGACGGGAAGTTCATCGAGATCAACCCGGCGGGAGTTCGCCTGTTCAGGGCTCGCCGGGCAAATCAATTTATCGGACAACCATTGGAAAAAAATATAAAGAAGAACCACCGTTCTCGCTTCAATACATTGTGGGGAAATGTGCTCGCCGGCGGCGAAGACCTGTTGGAGTGCGAGGTTGCCTGTCTCGAGGGCGAGAGCCGTTGGGTGGCCTGCACCGCAACGCCGCTACTCGATTCCGCAGGTGTCGTCGAATCAGTGCTGCTGGCCATGCAGGACATTGACTATCAAAAGTCTTGCGCAGCAAACCACCCATCGAACTAGCGAAAGACATAGCTATTCCATGCACCATTAAACCTTTGCCATTCAGGAAACGCGCTTCGGTACTGCCTGTTTTTTAAAGGAAACCTGTCAAATCCTACAGTAGGAATAGCGCGCAGCCTTCTTATAATTCACTATACCCGTTGCTGACCAAGGATTACTGTGAAACTGGCTCAGCCAATCCCCAAGGCTCGCGCTTTTATCCCAGGGCGGAAACTCAAGACATCGCTGGTAAGTGGCGTTTTGATTGCGATTGCCTTCGTGCTGTATACGCAATTTAACTTGCGCGCGGAGGCCGGCAAAGAAAAATACGATTACATCACCGGAAACGTATTGTCAGTGCTGGACGGCGACTCCATCAGATTCCAGGCCAGTCATGGAGATCTTACTATTGAATTGAGAGGTATTGACGCGCCGGAGCTGGGCCAGAAATTCGGCAAACACGCCCGTCACTACCTTTCAGAGCTGATCAACTCCAAAAAAGTCACTATTGCCATGAAAGCGGACGATCGTGACGGAATTTTGCGCGGTGAAATATTTCTCGACGGAGTCTCTATCAATAAACTCTTGTTAAAGGATGGATTCGCCTGGGCCCGGCGGGGGTCATCCGGAAACAGAAGCTGGATTAGCATCGAGAAACAGGCCCGTGACCACAGATTTGGCTTGTGGCGTCAACACGATGCCATGGCGCCCTGGGAGTATCGTGAACTGGTTCTGGAAGGCGTTGGCGCTACCCCCTGAGCTCAAACAGGCCTGTACCCCACAGTAGCAGGGGATCTGGTTTCCGTATTATGTTCATTCCATGTCTGTCATTTTTGACAGATGTATCAACCCATCGCGTGATGGATGATTGTGTTGAGGATGAAACAGGAGAATGGAAACCAAGCAGGGAAGCAAACCGTCCCCCCAATGCATCCAATTTAATCCTGGGATGGCGACCCCAACCGGCATTCAAGGTCAAGAAATCTGACCTTTGTGCCGGTGTTTCCACGTCCAGATTATTGTTTGCTGCCCGATATTTCAGGTTAAATTTTCTGCATCAACAGCAAAAAACTGTGATGATGTAATAGATATCGTGTGTGGATAAAGTGATTGCTCATCAATCAGATGCGAAGAAGCAATTGCCAACACTGATCTGAACCATTGCAAATTGAGGGGTAAAGAATTGGAATCTCGGGCTAAATTTGCCAAGCTGGACAAGGACGCCGAAATCAGCGAATTGCATCGCGATCGGCACGACCGGAATGATCCAGCCGCAATATTGCCCCCCAATGACAACGACCTGTTTAGCCAGTTCGGAATGGCTTGGATGGCCATCACCCCGCAGGGAAATATTCTGGATTGCAACGATTTCTGCCTGAAACTCTTGGGCGAATCCCTTGACGTACTCAAGAAATCAAGCATTGATGATTTTATTGCCCCTGAATTCCTCGACCGGGTCAGGGAACGCAGAAAACGGCGAATTCGAGGCGAACAGGTTCCCAATAATCACGAATGCCGACTGAAGCTTGCCAGCGGCACTGAGCTGTGGGTCCGCGTGCGCACCTCGCTGCTGGAAGGGCAGGAGAAAACCGGGGGCATGATGGTCATACTCACGGACATCACCGACCAGAAACTGGCAGAAGCTGCCCTGCACAACAAGGAGCAGGAGTATGCGCGGCTGTTCGCAAGCTCCCAGACTGGCTACGTGGTTTCCGACGCTGACGCTCGTATTCTTGAATGTAATGACTTATTTCTCGACTTCCTGGGGCAGAACAGGGATTCACTTGGCACATTGAGCTTGTGGGATTTTCTTGCTCCTGAGTGCATGGCTGACGCGAAAAAACGCAATGCGCTCTATTTGCTGGGACACGAGGAAAGTCTTGATTATGAAATTCATTGCCTGCGTCCGGACGGCAGTGACGTTTGGCTGCAGGTTCACTCTGTCCCACAATATCGAGATGGAGAGTTGTCCGTCGTCGAGTCTTTGATGTGGGATGAAACCGATGCCAGAAACGCCCAACTTGAGCACACCAAGGAATCCGCCCGCGCCCAGAAAGCCGCAGATACCCTGAACGCAATATTCCGGTCATTGCCGGCCAACGTCCTGCTGTTGGACAAAACCGGAAGCATAGTTTCGATGAGCGATTCCTGGCAGGAATTGTCAAGTCAGCAGGGGCAAGCCATTCTCCTGGATTTCAAGATTGGCGATAACATACTGGAACTGTGCGATCTGGCCATTGGACCGGGGGATGAGAATGCCAGGCTCTTGTCAGAAGGGATCAGGGGGATTCTGAGTCTTCAGCAGCCCAGGTTCGATTATCGCGGTAACTACTTCCTGGCCGGCGAACAGCGCTGGTACGACATGGCGGTAACGCCGCTAATTCCGGGCAAGCGAGAGGGGGCCGTGCTTTTGTGTTACGAGACCACCCGGCAGCACCAGGAACGAGAAGCCCTCAGGACGGCCCAGTTGCACCTGCAAGAAGTGGTTAATTCTACAGGCGGTATTCTCTGGGAAGCAGACCCCAAGACATTCAGGTTTACCTATGTCAGCGAGGCGGCTGAGCGCATTCTGGGCTACCCGGTCTCCATGTGGACAGATGACGTGGAATTCTGGGCCAGTCACATTCATGAGGATGACCGCCAATCAGCAGTCCGGTACTGCATGGAACACACTGCGCGCGGTGAGAACCACCGCTTCAGGTACCGCATGATCGCAGCGGATGGCCAGGTTGTGTGGATGGAAGACGTCGTCACCGTGATCTCCAGGGATGGAAAACCCGAATCATTGCGAGGCGTCATGGTGGATGTTTCTGCCGAGGTTGCTCAGCAAGAAACCCTTTCGCAGATCAGCACCACGCTTGACCTGAGCTTTAGTGAGATCTATATATTTGACAGTGATTCTCTAAAATTCAAGTACATAAACAATGGTGCATTGAGCAACCTGGGGTTCAGTTCCAGACAAATGCTAAGAATGACACCGATTGATATCAAACCAGATTACGAGGAAAACTCTTTCCGTAAGTTGCTGGAGCCCCTGAAGAAAGGCGAAGTGCCCAAACTGGTCTTTACGACCAAGCACCTTCGCGCTGACGGCAGCACGTATCCCTGCGAGGTGCATTTACACCACACGAAACACCAATCAAAAGATTCGTTCCTCGCCGTGGCCCTGGATATCAGCGAACGCAGAGACCAGGAGGAGTTTCACCAGTTATTACTCGAGAATGTCATTTCTGGCCTACTGCTGGTCGATATTGAAGGTGGCATTACCCTGGCCAACCGTTATATTCACGAAATGTTCGGATTTGACCAGGGCGAATTGGTTGGCAAGCCCATCGAAACGCTGGTGCCGATGAAATCACGCAAGGAACATGTAGCCCTTCGCAATGAGTACGTCAAGGATCTGAAGCCCATTCACATGGGGTCGCGCGAAGGCCTTCTCGGGCTGCGCAAGGACGGCACCGAGTTTCCGGTAGATATCGAAATCTCCCAAACCACCATCTCGGGAAAACCGTTCCTTTTGGTATGCGTCAGCGATCTGACCGACCGGCTTGCAATCGAAGAAAAGGCTGCAAAATCTCTCGAAAAGTACGAGCGGGTAGTAGAGCACATGCACGACGCATTGCTGGTGGATGACCTCGAAGGGAGGGTGGTGTATTGCAATGATCGTTTCCTGGAGTACTTCGGCCTTGAACGTAAAGATGTCGAAAATTTGACCATGGACGATTACATCGCACCTGAGCACCTTGAACGAATGCGCCAAAGCCATGCCCGGCGCGTCACTTCGGAAAGTGCAGCTGAAATTCAGGAGTTCGAAGGGGTGCGTAAGGACGGCAGCCGCTTACATTTGCAGGCCCGTACAACACCTGTGTTCAAAAAGGGTGAGTTATTTGGTACACAGTCAATATTGCTCGATATCACAGAGAGCAAGATCGTGGAAGAGGAGTTGCGCCGTGCGCAGATGCACATCGAGGAACTGATTGACGGTACCGAGGGTATTGTCTGGGAAAGCAAGCCTGGATCGATGCGCTTTTCATATATCAGCAAGCAGGCTGAAAGACTGCTCGGTTACCCTGTTGAGCGCTGGCTCAACGAACCAAACTTCTGGCGTGACCATATACACCCCTATGACCGGAGCATGGTGGTTCGTGAATATGGCAAGGAAGGACAGCAGGACAGTTCACACAGAATTGAGTATCGCATGATTGCGGCCGACGACTCTATCGTCTGGCTGGATGACCAGGTCAGCGTGATTTACCAGGACGGGGAACCCGTCGTGTTGCGCGGCATCATGGTTGATATCACTGAGCGCAAGACACTCATGGAGGCACTACGAAACCTGAGCCAAAGAGAGGGTGCCCTGGTGGAAAATGAGCGACGACGAATTGCACAGGAACTACATGATGATTACAGCCAGCGAATGGCTCTTGTGGCCCTGCGTTTGCAAACACTCGGACGTGAGTTACCCGAGAGCTTTAGCCACCAACAACAAACGCTGGAAGAGCTTTGGTCTGACACCAAGCTATTGTCGACGGATTTACATAACCTGGCTTATGAACTGGCGCCTACATCACTGAGGCAGATGGGGCTGCAAGGCGCGATCTCCAATCTTTGCGACAAGTATTACAAGCACCACTCGCTGCCCGTGGATTTCGTTTTCAGTAACCTGCCCAAACTGTTGTCAGAAACCAAGGCAATTGCGCTTTACCGAATCGTCCAGGAAGCATTAAATAATGTACGCAAACACAGTAATTCGGATGATGCGACAGTCCAGCTGACCGGGGTGGATGGAAACCTGGAGCTGATCATTTCCGATTCAGGAGAGGGGTTTGACACCACCCGCAACGCGCACACCCATAATCTCGGTTTGATGGGAATGGCAGAACGAGCGTACATGGTAGGCGGAACCTGGTCAGTCACCAGTCATCCGGACCAGGGCACCACCATCAAGGTCGTCATCCCCTTGCCCGCGTCACCCGCTTCTGAAACCCCCGAAAACCCTCAAACGGAAACGACTGGTCATGATGAAAAATAGCCTAAATCGAGTATTGCTGGCGGACGATCATGCGATGCTGCTGGATGCGTTCCGCAAACTGCTGGAACCGCATTTTGAGGTCGTGGGTACCGCAAAAGATGGGCGGGAACTGGTGAAGCTCGCTTCAAAATTGAAACCTGATGTCATCGTTACGGATATCTCGATGCCGCTATTGAATGGGCTCGACGCCGCGGCGAAGATCAAAAAGCTGCAACCGGATATCAAGTTGGTCTTTGTTACGGTCAACGAGGATCCGGACCTGGTCGCCGAGTCGTTTCGAATCGGCGGCAACGGTTACTTGCTCAAGAGCTCTGCCGCGTCGGAATTGTTCAAAGCCATCGAAGTGGTGATTGGCGGGGGCAAGTATGTCACTCCCCTGATTACCGGCGCCATGATCGGTTCGTTGCTGCGCGACCCGACCGAACGCAGTCAGCAACATGTGCTGACGACCCGCCAGCGAGAGATCCTGCAACTGCTGGCTGAAGGAAAAACCATGAAGGAGGCGGCCAACATCCTGTGTGTGACCTCCAGGACGGTAGCATTTCACAAGTACCGGATCATGGAGGACCTGGGCATCAAGACCAACTCAGAGCTGATCCATTACGCCATCAAGCAGGGGCTAATTTCCATTTGATTGTCAAGAAGTTATGCGGTTCAAATGCTGTCATTATTGACAGTGTCCAGGCCCCCTTATTTGTCGCATAATAATGGTGTATTTCTGGTTGGGCGCAACTGAAAATACACTGGGACGAAGCAGGTCAACAAGGATGTTGAAACCGAGCGGCCACTTGAGTGAATACGCGCGTAGCGTGAAACCGGTATCTGGAACAAAGGGAGTTGGGCCATGATGCCGGTTTTGCTTTATCCGGGCGCTTCCGACACCGTAACCCGCGCTTTTGTCATGACCAAAAAAATGGACCTTGCAGCCCATTTTTTCGGTATCAATTTTGCCTCATTCAACCTGCGGTGGCCTTCCATTCTTCAACGTTGGTGGTGCTGGGAACCGCGCGCAGGGACCTCTCCGGAATGACTTCCCGCAACACGCCGACCATGTGCGTTGGGTTCCCTGCTTCGTCAAACATCAAGCCTCCAGCAGAATGCAGCAAGCGCGTGGTGGCGTCCGGCCAACATACCCGAAACTCCATGTCAAAAGGCACGCCGGCCAGGAGGCTATTCCTGAAGGCGGCTTTAATCGTAGGCCTGTCATCGGGGTGAATCAGCCTGATAAAACTCTCGAATTCGGCAGCCTCACTATGCGGCAGCCCGAGGTTTACCTGCACGTTCCCCGACCACTTTATTTCGCCGGTATCTATGATCCAGTCCCATGTCGCCATGTTGGCATAATTCAGGCTCGCCACCATGCGTTGGTTGTTTAACTCCCGGTTTATCGAGGCTACTTTTTGCTCATGGATATCCACCCAGCAACCTACCAGCAGGCCGGGCCTGCCGCTTTCATCGCAAATGACATGGCGCGAGTCGGAAATCCAGCGATAACTTCCGTCGGGCGACTTGATCCTGTATTCAATCGTCTCCTTGAGCTTGTCGCGCAACAGCCAGCAATCCGCGCCAAAGCGATCGACATCATGCGGATGGACCAGGCCCGCCCAGAATTCGGCAGTGGACGAGATTGACTCGGCAGAGTAGCCCAATAATTTCTTTGAATTGGGGCTGACATATACGAACGGCAGACCGTGGCTTACTTTACGCGTGTAGACCGTGCCTGGACTGACAGAAAGCAGTAACTCGAGTTTCTTTTCCAAACCTTTCAATTTCGATTCTGCTTGCTTGAGTGCGCTGTTCGGGCGAATCACCGCGACAAACTCCAGGCCACTTCGGCGGCTAAGGGGTGATATGGCCAGCTCCGCGGAGAATTCTGTTCCGTCTGCCTTGCTAAATACCAGGTCATGCGGCCGATTGATTAGACTGCCCAACCCCGGGCCTGATGAGCTGATCTGCGACTTGTAGGTTTTCAAAATACGCAATGGCAGCAGGTTAAGACAATTCTCACCGACAATCCTGACCGCGGGGTAGCCGAACATGTCTATGGCCGCTTGGTTCAGGCTTTTGATGGTACCAAAGCTGTCAGTTGTGATGACGCCCAGCGAGGAATCCTCGAGGGCTGTCAGGGTTTCAGTCATACCTGATTCGACCATTTCTGTTATGGCAAATTGGTGACCCAGCCTGACTGCGAGGTACAACAACAGCGAAAACGCCAGCACCGAGATGGCCACGACCCAGCTGGCCAAGCCCGGATCCTGTGTAAATCCGTAAACCGGCGTCCAGTCACTGTCTGACGGAAAAAAGTGAACTGACGACATGGCAATTTGTTGAACAGCCAGTGCCGCACTGCTGAAAATCAGCGAACAAAACAGCAGACCCGCCATCGAGGGCAGACGTTTACCCATGCTTGACTGACAATGCCACCAGACCTGCAGTACCAGACCTGACAGTACAACCGCCGCAATCAGGGTAAGCACGCACCAGGACAGCGCGAGTTTTATTTCGGCATTAGGATGCAATGCAAAAATACCCGCGTACTGCATCACGCTCATGGCAAGACCCAGGATTCCATAAATGGCCCAGCGCCTGGTCAAGCTGAGCTCAGACCCTGATGTGACGCGCAACAGCAGGCCGGCGCCCACGACCGCCGGAACCAGGTACAGCAATGCGTACTCCGGATACAGGTTCGTTTCGACCGGCAACGAGAGGGCCAACAAGCCAATAAAGTACAGCAACCAGATACCTGCGCCCATGACCAGCGCGCCGGCCATCCACCAGGCATGCGCAAGCCAAGGAAGAAGTTTTCTGACCCGGTACATGTGATGTGAAATTCTCAGCGCCAGGTAGATTGTCAGGGTAGCGACAATCAGTGATAGCAGGATGATTTGCAGATCAAATTGACCCTTATAGGCAGAACTCAGGTTTGCAAACTTCTCCAAAAACATGTTCCCCTCCCTGGCAAACATGAACTGAGCAACCTTAAGGTATTGCTCAATTACACCCCTAGAACCGCATTGACGGCATCAATCATTCCTGATGGCAGCGCCGATCCATGCTTTCCATGTTCGTTGAATTGTCATTTTGAATGTTGGGTGTGCGACAAACTAGGTTATTAATGACAGTTCTGACTGGTAAAATTGACAGTTCCCCGATTGGACACGGGACGCGGTCAATGCAGTTTCGGCTGCCGTCAGGCCGTAAACAGGAACAGTTCCTTGACAAACACCAGCAGCCACCACGATGAGTAGACTGCAAGGGGGATCGCAACCACCCAGGTCAATATCCATCGGCAGCGGAGCAATCTTTCCTTTCTCTCGTTGACCAGGAACGCCCTGATACGCCGCTTCTTCCTGGGCACAATCCACACACCACCAGGCGGCCCCCGGTATTGGTCAGACCAGTCAAAGTCATCTTCCCTGGGGATTCGCTTGAGTTCAGAGAGGTCTGTTTTCTGATTCATCCTGTACGGTTTCCGCTTGTGTGAACTAAATTCCGCAAGATCAGTGGCTCCAGCAAACTTCGTGCCCGGACGGGCCGGTAGCGCCAACCTGGTTGAGGGTGATCACTGAGCAGCTAATCCCGTCCTCCTTGTCACTCGCCTGGCTACCTTGAGCCGTGGCTGTGAGCGTATACGTGGAGGCGGTCGCAGTCATGGAGTAAACGTAATAGGTGTCTGCCAGCGGCGTGACACCCAGGTTGTAAGACGGGTTGTCCGCGCGCCACATGGCTTGCCGGTTTGCCCACTCAAGCAGCTTGGATACGGCCTCTGCCCGGTTGGACTTTCGGATAAAGCTTTTATACGAGGGCACGCCAAGGCCAAGCAGCGTAGCCATCAATGACACCACGATCAGCATTTCCATCAGTGAATATCCGCGGTCAGATTTTTTCATGCGCTCACCTGTTATGTTGACGGCCAACGGGCCGTGCAGGGCTTATGGAATCGTTCACGGGCAGCTACTCGATTGTTTTACGATGGTCAGGTTGATGGTGGTATCTTCAGACAATCCACTGAAGGTCATGACCGTGACTTCACCCGGGATGCCCAGGTCGGGGTCCGCCATGACGCCATCGTCAAATACCTGCAAGCTGACATAGGCAGCATTATCGGTACACACTTTCCGGTTCAACACCGTCACACTGTTGCCGGTCACTTTAAGGGCGTTGTAGTCCTTGACGGTCACGGTGCCACTGGCCGCCCCGCCGGAAAGCGCCAGGTCACAAACATATGCCTTCTGGGTGGAATTTCCGTCCACTATGGAAACAATTTCACAGTTGACGGCCGGCGGATCCTGGCTGACACGAACTGTTTCCACGTTGATCTGGTTCGCACCGGCATTGATGTCTCCGAGCACCAGAATGCCGGCGGCAGGCGGCGTTCCGCCAATATCCACCAAAACGGGATAATCCTCCGATTCTTCCGTCTCGTCGTCCGGGTCAATCGGGTTGGTATCGGTCAGGCCGGTATTGGAAGTTTCGATATCAGCGGTCACGTCCGTCGCCACGCTAAAATGATCCTGGGACAACGAGACCGCGCCCCGGCTGAAGCTGTTCGAGGTGATGTCGCTGATCGGTGAATTGGTCACGGTAATTGCGCTCGACCCTTTGCTCCAGTTCGCAAGAGACGTGGTGTCAATGTCGAAAAATGGCAGAATCTCGAGCCATGGCGGATCTTTCAGGGTATTGCAATGGTCTTCGAACGGACCCGAGCCCCCGGCCTGCAGACACTTGATTTTCGCCAGCAGTTCATCTGTCAGGTAATCCACGTAAATACCGCGTGACATGGCTTGCTTGGTCACCCCGGCGTTGCCGAAGAACATGCCTGGTGCACTGGAACTGTAACTGCCGTCCGGTACAACGCCCGGGTAGGTTTCGGCATCAACTCCATTCATGAAACTTCCTACGAAGTTGACCACCGAGCTGCTGTAGCTGGAATTGAAGTTGCTCGGAAAACTTGCAGAAACCACGTCCAGGTTTTCCAATGCCATGTCCGTCGTTAACCTGAAAAACCCGTCTTTCCTGATGTATCGACAGGCTTCCAGGTATTCATCGCCTTCAACCGCCAGCTCCTTGATGCCGTTGACGAGGCCGTAATGCGCATGATCGCCATAGAAATTGAAGCTGCCTGCGTCGCCGCTGAATGCCGGCCTGAACGGGTCATATGAATCCTCGGCAGAACTGCTGTCGTGGTGATCCCTGCAGCACATCTCGCAGGCAGCGGGCTGGCCCGCCTCGTCTGCAGAAACGCTCCCGGTTCGTTTACTGACCAATTCACCCAGAACGTACTCTTTTCCGTCCCAGACGGTCGGCTCCCGCCCTGTGCCGAGGCCCGAATTCAGCGTGCAGATGCAGTTGACTACCTTGAACTCTTCACGGCGCTGCAAATAAGCGTCGTCTTGAGACTGCAGGTAGGTGATGACATCAAATGATGTGATGACATTGACACCCTGGTTGACAATTTTGGGTTCCGGCGTGGTGGCACCCTTGAGTTTGTCATTGCCTATGGCCAACTCCACCACGCCGGGAAAATTCTGTGGGTTGAAAGTCGTCCGGGGTGGCAGATTGGAATCGACCCTGGCCATGATTCGCCCGGTGTTGAATATTGAAGTTGCGTCAATAACGTCCTGCAGTTCGAAATTGTGCGACGCGCCCTCGCCATCGGTCCAGCCGACATGTACCGTGACCATTTTCAAATCTGGTCTTACGCGGCCGCTGTTGCTCGAATATGGCTCGGTGCTGCCGTCGGCGTTCTGCGTGTAACCCGTAATCGTCCACGTAACATCGAGTTGCAAATTGCCCACTGTCACCGTGTTGGCCGATTCGCAGGATTCCAGGTCATCGAACCCTACCTGCAACACCGAGCACGCCGCGGCGCCCGTGTCGCCCATGGTGAAAAAGGAGTGCATGGTTTCGATTTGCTGTTCCGCGACATTCATGGCGATCGTTCTTTGCTTGGCCACGGTGCTGTAGTTGGTGAGTTTTCCTTGCAGATTAGCCAACGCAGCCAGGCCAATTGAGATGATCAGTACACTGATCATGACTTCGAGCAAGGTGAAGCCTGGTGCTGAACCTTGAGGATGATCAATCTGTAGGCTCTTCATGGCGGCCGATTCAGTTGAACGTGGACTGGTCAGACCAACTGCCGGCCAGGTTTCCGAGGATGATCAGCGGGTGTATCTTGCTGACGATGTCTTCAATGTAGACCACCGTGAAGCCACCATTAAAGATGGCGGCGCCCGGGTCGGTCATCACGGCCCCGTAAACGACGGGACCACCATTTAGAGAAGCCGGAATACTGTCAATCCCCTGTTCGCTGGCCGGGACGGTGGGGTCGGTAATAACCAGCACACCATAGAAAATCGAGTTTGAATTGAGCTTGACACCCTTGGCAGTGACCAGGGCCACCGGGCCCGTCGCCGAACCGACTTCCTTGCCCGACAGGTCGCAGTAGTTATCTGCCCAGACCAGCCCCGTCCAACTCGTATCCGCATCGCCGCAGTCCGTAACTACCAGGTCGGCGGCATCACGTACCAGTTGGTATTCGGTCCTGGCCACGCCGAAGTAATATTCAAATATGTCTTCCGGGTACAAAGGGTCTTCATCCACAACGTCGAAGAACTTGCGCGCAGGTTCCGTGCTCTGGGTGTGCGTCAGGGCACCCTGGTCTTCCTTGTCGGGGCATACACAGCTGTCGCAGGTGTTGTATTGAACACCCTGGCTGTCTGTCCAGGCTCGCCAGGCCGATGGATTCTTGGTGTCCAGAAACTCCTCGATTTCGCAGGTGGCGACACTGCCGCTGCCCGATTCCTCGATGAATACGTAGTTCCTGGACCAGATGGAAGTCGGTACCCCGACCCCGCCGGCATTCGGATTCACGACCACGTTGACGCTTCCATTCGGGGCGACCTGGTTATACGTCATGATCGGCACGCTCGGCGGACCGCCACCTGGCTCAACGTTTGCAAGTGTCTGGGTAATGATGGTCTGTGCACTGCCATCGTCCGAGATGCCCGTCGAAACCAACCTGATTGCGAAATGAATTCCGGAAGGTGTGCCCGAGGCGTCACACTTGGCATAGGTATTCGGGTTTCCAGCCTCGAAAAAGTCCTGGTCGTAGTCCATGACGCACAGCAGGGCCTGGACCCGGTAATCGGTACTGTCTATTTGAACAGGAGGGTCTGAGTTATCGTACTTTCTGACCAATGAGGATATGGGCAGGAAGGTGTTGAGGGTTTCGGCGTCCGGATCCTCAACGTAATAGAACACGTTCTCACGACTGAAGCCGTCCGCTCTTCCGTCTGCAGCCAGGGAAGCCGCGGAGCATGGCAGTGTGACGTCATCGGCAGTACAGGGCAGCCAGTGCCTGTCCGACCCCGCGCCCTGCAACCAGCCGCCCGTGTCAGCAGAGCTGATATTGCGCAAATTTCGGGAGAAAAAGCGCATGGCGTGGCTCAGACCTGCTTCGGCAGCGTGTTGCGCCAGCTTTGCCCTGCGGTCATTGGCTGAGATGGCCTGCTCCACTGCAGTCATACGTGCATTGAAGAACAGCATGAGCGTCATCATGATCAGGATCATCATCACCAGCAGCAATGCAGCTCCCCTGGATTTCCGAGCTCCGGGTGCTGCAGCCGGGATGGTGCATTTTGTGCTGTTGGTCACTGGTGATTCCTGCTGATTCAAATCCTCAAATATTGGTTCCTGAGTTGCACGGCGTTGCTCACTGTCCGGGTCGTGCCGGTGTCGGATCGCAGGTTGCCGCTGATGATGATGCTGACCTGCTCCAGTCCGACCTGGACCGTGTTGCCGGAAGCGAGATTTTCCGCGATGTCAGTCAGTTGATCCTGGTGTTCAAACTGCAGGGCCGATATGTTGGTCAGTTGAGGATCGGAAACGTCTACCCAGCCACTGTCATCAGCCGCAGTGGCGCAAGAGGCGGTCATACCGAAGTGGGCTGAAACCCTCCCCACGCCCGCAATCACGCGAAGCCGGTAAACAGCGTTCTTTTCATTGCCATCCAGGTCCTGGTAACGCACGGCCAGGCAGTCGGCCCGCTCATTGGCATCGAGCGTGCCCATGGTGATCCCACTGGTGATGGACTGGGTCGTCAGGAATCCTGCCAGCGCATCATCGTTGTACCCGGAGCGGCGAATATCCCTGGATATCAGTTGCATTGATGAACGCAGTTCCTGGGTCAGCTGTATCATGTGAATGGACCAGCTGTTGGCCTGGAAAACACCTGCTGCCAGGTAAATGGTAATAAACGAAACAATTATCATGATGAGCATGGAAATCATCAGCTCGATCAGCGTAAAACCGCGCGGTGTGTGCCGCGATATGTATCCAAATTGCTTTAGCTGCATGTGACGTAGCCCACCAGCTTGTGGTCAGAGGGCGTGCACTTCCTCACGCTGCCCGTGGCGTTGACGGTGACATTGACGCTGTAATCGTGATTCACGTGCTTGACGTCTATGGAGACGGAGTCCGACGGATCTGCCAATATCCCCCTCACCGGATCAAACGTCACGGATCCGTCCACAAAGCTGGCCTGAATCTCACTGAAGTCCTGGAATGTCTGGCTGGACAACAGTGCAGGTTGAGAGTCGATTGTGCACTGCGCCGGCGCATCCATGCAGTCGCAGGGTGCGTCCTTTCCCGACGCGGCGCCAATGCACCAGCTATTGCCATCGTCTTCCGATTTGAAGGATATGGTCACGAATTCACTGCGCTTGATGGATTCCATCTTGATGTTTTCGAAAAACACGCTGACCATGTTTGACGCACCAGCCACTTTTCGTTTGCTGATGAATCCTGAATAGGATGGAGCTGAGAGGCCCATCATGATGGCAACCACGGCAACGGAGGTGACCAGTTCAACAAATGTAACGCCGCGTTGTTTGAAGTTCATTTTGAATACAATTCCTTTTGTTTTTCGCCCAGTCCTTGGGAGATATTCGCGCCGGTTTCACGCACCGGCCTGGTTGGTCTTTCGGGTTATCGCTCGCAGCAAATTCCGCCGAAAGTTTCCTGTATTTGAATTTGAACTTCTGCCTCGATCCCGGCAACTGTTAAATCTGCCAGACTCTCGAGAAAATATTACCGATCTACATTTATAAGCAGGACACTTACAATGACCGGGCATGACATGCTCTGGGTATTGTGCTAAAAATGTGCGCGCCAACATCGTCCGCTGTATGCTTGCGGTGAAGATGATAAGAATCAAACTGGTCTGAGCGATTTTTTTCGCCGGCAAGCAATTTAAGCCGGATTCGGCTTAAGTTATATGGACTGGAAACTTGGCAGTTCGCCCGAACTAAGAGGTATCAGAAAATTTTAATTGAGTTCTTCAAACAGCTTGCTTGCACTCACGAATTCAAGCGTGACGCCACCTTTCGTCAAACGAGCAAGGACGACCACAAGGTGCAGTGGATCTGTCCAAAATGCAAACTGAAGAAAGTCAGGTTCCGCTGGGATCCGCCAAAGGGCGCGCAACCGGAATAACACCGCACCTGCGCTCCAGGCGCGGCTGCAGGCTCCCTACCACTGATTATTGCAATAAGCCTTTAAAACCTTTCCTCCCGGCAATCACGCGCATGTAACTGGGCCATGGCAAGAAGCCTCCCCCCGGGTGTGCCGACTGTGCCACGCCCATTTGCCCGATCCCCCGCCCTGCACTCCTGCTGAATGAGAATTTGCCGCCTCGAAGCGCATCGCCGCTGTGGGTCTGCGTAGGCGAAACCTGTTAAATCTAGCAGCAGATATATCGTCGCAGCTGGCGTATAAATGAAGGCGAAATCAGTATTAATGATCAAAGACACGGATGTTGACTGCGTTCAGGTCTTAACGGGTTAAGGAGTAACCACGTGAAGCCAGGTGCCATGCACTTACCTGCTGTTCCTTCACCATCTGCCCCTGAGCAGGTGCAGGAAAACACGCAGCCACCCGCGCCAAATATCAGGTTGGCGCGAACTCAAAAGCGGGAATTCGGACAATCCGGCACTAAGCTGGCGGCGGACCGGGCAAAAAAATTACGGTACCAACCCGGTATGGCATTGCAGGATCTTTTGCAACAGGCCCTCGAACTCCAGGTCAGCGATCTTCACTTGCACAGCGGCGCCAGGATTCGCGTTCGCCTTGGCGGAAAACTCTGGGACGCCACGGAAGACGTGCTTGACCCCGATGAATGTGAGCGCCTCATCAAGAGCGTTCTCAATGAGGTGCAGTTAGATGCGCTGCAAAGCCGGCTGCAGGTGGATTTTGCATTCGAACTTCCCGGTATCGGGCGATTCCGTGCCAACGCTTACAAGCAGCAGCGCGGAATTGATGCGGTATTCCGCAGCATCAGCCTTTCACCCCCGACGCTTGCCCGGCTGGGCTTACCTGATGAATTTAAAAAATTTACCGAGTTCCACCAGGGCCTGATTCTGTTTACCGGTCCGGCCGGGTGCGGAAAATCTTCGACCATGGCGGCAATGGTGAACCTGATCAATCAAAGTCGCTCGGATCATATTCTGACTATTGAAGACCCCGTGGAGTTTGTCCATACCTCTGCTTGCTGCAATGTTACCCAGCGGGAAATTGGACCCCACACAGAATCGTTTTCACGCGCTTTGCGAGCCGCCTTGCGCGAGGATCCTGACGTAATCGTGATAGGTGAGCTGCGCGACCTCGAAACCATCTCATTGGCCATCACCGCTGCCGAGACAGGCCATCTTGTCATGGCCACGCTGCATACCTCGAACGCCATTCGCACCATTAACCGCCTGCTCGGCGTATTTCCACCAGACCAGCTCTCGCAAATCAGGCGCATGCTCTCAGAGTCCCTCAAGGTGGTGATTTCACAGCTGTTGGTGCCGCGAAAAGACGGAAAAGGTTGCGTTGCAGCGCTCGAAGTCATGATCAATAACGATGCCGTCGCCAACCTGATCCGGGAAAGTCGTACCAGCCAGATCAAAACCATCCTGCAGACCGGTGCATCCCAGGGTCAGCAACTGATGGACAATTCGCTAATGCGCCTGGTGAAACAAAACATCATCTCGCGCGAAGAAGCACTAAGGTATGCAGAAGAAGACAGGAAATTCGAGTAACCGGAGTAAACCTTGGCCAAAATCGACGAATTATTTCGATACCTGAATGAGCAACAAGGCTCTGACCTTCATCTGCTGGCGACGCGCGTTCCCCGTGTGCGTATTCACGGGCAACTGACCGATGTTGAAGGCCGGGACCCGCTCTCGAATGAAGAACTGGAGTGCATGCTGCGTGAAATTGCAACGCCCCAACAGTGGGACGAGTACCAACGCAGCGGAGACCTCGATTTTGCCTGGGCCCTCCCGGGCGAGTGCCGTTTCAGGGTCAATTTCTTGCGCCAGCATCTCGGGGCTGCGGCCGTGTTCAGAATTATTCCGGAGACCATACTTACCTTCGACCAACTTGACTTGCCGCAGGCCGTTCGCGACCTGGCTCACCTGGAACGGGGCTTGGTGCTGGTCACCGGGCCTACCGGTTCAGGCAAATCGACCACGCTGGCGGCCATCGTCAATGAAATCAACGAACACTATCAAAAGCACATCGTCACGATCGAAGACCCGGTAGAGTTCGTGCATCAAAACAAGCAATGCACCATTTCACAGCGCGAGGTTGAACAGGACACGCGCAGTTTCAGTGATGCGCTTCGGGTCACCATTCGACAGGACACTGATGTCATTCTCGTGGGCGAAATGCGTGACATGGAAACGATCGAACTGGCCATCACCGCGGCCGAGATGGGCTCCCTGGTTTTCGGAACCCTTCACACCAACAGCGCGACTAAAACCATTGATCGCTTGATAGACGCATTCCCGGCGAGCCGGCAGGAACAGATTCGCACGACCCTGGCCGATTCCATTTGCGCCATCGTGTCACAACAGTTGCTTCCAACTGCCGATGGTGAGGGTCGCTGTGCAGCGCACGAGATCATGCTGCGAACAAACAGCCTGCCCAATATTATTCGCGAGGGCAATACAACCATGTTGGTATCGGTCATCCAGGGTGGAATGAATCACGGGATGTGCAGCATGGATGATTCGCTGGCCGGGCTGGTCAAAAAAAGGAAAATTACTGCCACTGCGGCGTTGAGCAAGGCCAAAGACAAAAAACGTTTTCAATTCCAGGCCCAGCAGGAACAGGCAGCGGAAAACGCAGCGCCTGATAATCATCCTCACTGAACTTGCCCGGATACCCAGAACAGAAATCAAACCGCGAAGCCAGTTGATTAGCGGTTCGTCGAGTCCATTTCCCGGGGTAAGTTTTCAGCACTGGCCGACACCGCGCTGATGTCCCGCCCGGGATCATTGGGGCGGGGCAACCCCGGCCCGGCGTTTCCGCATTTCAAACCTGCCACAATCCGTGCTGAATCCCACCCAGAATGTAGATGGCAAACGTGCCATAACCCGGAATTTCCATCGGTGGATGGGCCAGTTCGGCACCCGTCGATTCGATCTCGGACACGGCCATGGCGATGTCCTTGACCAGCCAGTAAGGCCGCACGACCGGCGTCTCGGATTCGTGCATCGGCGCTCGTACGCCAACCATGGCACCATCGCTGCGCTGCGCAGTGCGCGCGTTTCCGAGTTCGGCAACGGGCTCACCGAATGGCTTGCCCAGTTGCGCCGCCAACGAGGCACAGGTCGAATCAACATCAGGGGTTACGATTTCAAGGTAGTGAATCTGCATGGCCCTTATCTTTTGCTTGTGAATCGCTATTAGTTAAGCACATATCTGCATGCCCGGAATACGCTGCGCTCAAATTGCCGGATTGCTTGAGTTTTTTCAGCGCCTGGACGTATTCTTTCCCCTGGCCCCTTCCCCGAAGCATATTGAAATCGTCATTCACCACCCGTCCGGCGGCGACCTCATCGTCACGGACACGCACGAGACATTGAAGGGCCTGCACCTTGAAAATCCTGAAAATGCCGATTCGGATAATGGCACCGAATGACACGTGCATCGACGATGCAGGGTTTGATGCCAGTGCAGGCCATGATAATTCCTGAATGCCACGTCGTTTTCGATTATTCTGTATCCAACATGTCGACCCATATTCAAGCCCGATTACTCAGCATCATGCAGCGTGAAATGGATATGCTGGGCATGAGCCTGCCCTCTTCATGCAGGAGCCAGATTGAAAAGATGATCAATCGTGGTGTCATTCGCATGCGCATGAATAACCTGCTGGACAACCCGGGCATGGTCCTGCAGGCCGAAAGCAACCTCAAGGGGCTGGTCCGGTACTTCTGCGATTTCTCGCGCGAGGTCAATACCTACCCCACCCTCAATGATGCAGATTTTCAAAAGGGGCTGACCGCCTGCCCGACGTTTTTCCCATACTGGAGCTCGTAGGGATCGTTCTTGTTGACTGTGCACCGCGCACCGGCGGCTCTGTCAGTTGGCAACTCATGCGCGGCGCGCTAAAGTAAATAGGCGCTGAGAAACGCGCATCCAAGCCAACACCAGTAACAAGGGGGAGTTCTGATGGCCAGCTTTTGCGTCTCTTTTCGACGCTCGATCCGTAACCTGATCCCGCAAACCTGCCGCATGCTTACGCTTGCGAGAATCTCAGCCGTATTGTTGATGATGGTTTCTTTTCAGGCCCCTGCGCTTGACCTGGTGCGGGTCGAAACCGGCGCCGACCAGGTGTTTTCCGATCTCGGCATTACCGGCAAGGACGTGGTCGTGGCGGTGCTCGACCGTGGCATCGACTGGTCTCATCCCGACTTCATCAACGAGGACGGCACGACACGAATCAAGTGGATGCTGGACCAGAGCGGCTTCAACCTGTGTGACCCGGCCAACCCGCAAGCCATTGAATATTCCGAAGCCGATATTAACCAGGCGCTGGACGGCGGGCCCAGCCTGTCTTTCAGGGATGCCGTGGGCCACGGCACTGCCACAGCAGGCATGGCCGCAGGTAATGGCCGCGCATTGCCCGATGGTCGTTACCGGGGCATTGCGCCGGAGGCCGACCTGATCATCATCAAGATGACTTCCGAAGGCGCGCCGGCACACGACTCCGAAACCGCGGAAACCTTTTTCCAGGGATGCATTGACGACGCCCTGGACTGGCTCAAAATTAAGCTCGACGAGCTCGGCAAACCGGCCGTGGCAATCATCAACAGCGGCACCCAATGGGGGCCGATGGACGGCACCTCCGCAGTCAGCCGCAAGATCGATGAAGTTTTTCCGCCCGACCAGCCAGGACGCATCATGGTCATGCCCTCGGGCGATGAAGGCAGCCTGCCCAACCATTCCAGAACCACTTATTCAGACAGCGCAGCCGGGGAAATCAGTATCTCCAGGGCGAGCGCCACGACCTCGGTCATGAGCGCCTGGAATACCGGCAGCCTGCCGGCCAGCATCACGGTGACGTTTGACGATGGCACATCGGTCGGTCCGGTAGCGCCTGGGTCATCGCTGGATGAGAACGGCATTTTCATTATCAATTACCAGCCTGGTTCCGAGTTTTACCCGTGGTTGTCCACCAGCGGTGACAGCGCAGCGTGGATCAGGGTCACCGGTCACGCAACCACCGGCAAGGTCATATTCCAGGGTATTAATTCCGGCACCGGCACTGCAGACCTGTATGGCGACGTGATTGGTCCGAACCTGACACCGGTCACCTCCATGACCGACAAACTGACGCCCGGCCGACTCAATGATTACGCGACCACGCACTCGGTCATTTCGGTCGCCAATCACGTCATTCGCACCGCCTGGACCGACATTGACGGTATCCCGAGATCCATCAATGACGAGGGCCTGACCGGCGAATTGTGGTTGAAATCATCGGGCGGCCCGACACGCGACGGACGCGCACCCGGTATCGATGTATCCGCACCGGGACAGAATTCTTTTACCGCCGTCGGACCGAATTCATTCTGGGCAACCGGCCGCGGCAATCTGCCGCAAGGCAGCAACAGTCAGTACATCCGGTTCGGCGGCACCAGCGGGTCGGCGCCCATCGTCGTGGGCACGATCGCCCTGATGTTGCAGGCTAACCCCAACCTGACCACCAACGAGGTACGCCAGATCCTGCGCAATACCGCCGTTACGGACAACAACACCGGCGCCGTGCCCAATAACGACTGGGGCTGGGGCAAGCTCAATATCCTGGCGGCGGTGCAGGGCGCAGCATTCACCATCAATGCCGGGATCAACGATGCCTGGGTCAGCGATGGTGCGCCGCTGCAGGGCATGTTCATCACCATTTTTCCGAACCTGAAGTTCGTCTTCCTGGCCTGGTTTACATTCGACTCGGTGATTCCAGGCTCGGGCTCAGCAACATTTGGCGCCATTGACCAGCGCTGGGTGACCGCCGCGGGCGGCTTCGAGGGAAATACCGCCACCCTGAGCGCAGAGTTGACTACCGGCGGGCGCTTTAACAGCGACACACCCCTGCCCATGCAGGTAGCGGCTTACGGTACCGTGACGGTGACGTTCAAGAATTGCTCCGAGGTTACAGAGCAATTTGACTTCCCCGGCGTCCGCGAATCCGGAGAATTCACCATCAAGCGAGTACTGAACAGCAACGTGCCGCTGTGCGAGTCACTGAATGGCGACTGAGCATCGAAGATAAGCGGCCCGTTTACTGGCCCTTGAGCTGGATAAAGCTCATTTTCTGGTCATAGTGGTCGACATTTTCCATTTCCATTCCGCAGTAGGCCATGTTGTGGCCCTGGAACAGGGTGCCGTAGTTACTGCTGCACAAGTCCTCGTCGGTGCACCAGTAGCCAAAATAATCCCAGTCCCAGGAAAGGTTTTGACCGTCTCCACACCATTCCACGGCAGTATTGCGCGCGCCCGATGAGTGGTAACCCACGGCGCCGTCGTTGTGCCACGGAAGGAACCACCAGGCCGCATCCAGGGTAATGTTATCGCTGCCGGATACCTGGTCCAGAAATCCACCGGTGTGAAAAACTGGCACACCGCGCGTGTTGTTGTGATCATAAAGATTGCGCACCTGGCTGGGCCCGATTTCTGAAGCGAGCTCACAGGCAAACAGGTCTGCCAACGCCCCCCAGTCAGACAGCTCGCTGCCGCCGCCGTTGCCTGCAGAGGTCCTGACTTCGAGAATGTTCCACGCCAGTGATTCTTCGCATTGCCGCTTGCGGCCCTTACCGGTGCATACGCGGTCAACGGTCGCCAGTTGATCGAGGGCGTAACCCATGACGTTGTCGCCGTTGGAATAGTTGTAAACCACGCAGCTGTTTGAATCCGTGCAACAGGCATCGAGATAGCGGCCGAGTGTTTTGGCGGCGACCTGGGTGCCGGTGTCGTCGGTCTGAACCGCCTTGACATCGACGGCTGTCGCATTGGCAATTCCGGAAACATCCGCCAGGCGGTCAGGGTCGTCTTCGTAATCCCATTTAGAGGAGCACATACCACCGACGTGCAGAAAAGCGATTTGGCCTGAATCGGGCGCACACTGGAATTCTCCGGCACACACCGGTGCATAGTCGGCACAACAATTGCCATTGGCCTCGCAAGCCGAATCGCAGGAACAGGACCCGTCATTGCCCAGTCCGCCACAGAATGTATCCTCGGTCACGCAGACACGCTTCTTGCCCTTTCCGGTGCACACCTGGGTCGATTCACTGGCGAGCCGCTCGCAGCGGCCGAGGTCGCCACCGCCGATGGTGCCGGCCAGCACTGTGCCGCTACTTGCCATGCCGAGTGTCAAAAGCATGCAAGCCGCCAACAAGACGAGCCGTGGTTGTTGCCCTGATTTTTTGTTCATTGTTGTTCCCTGTCTCTGAAGCCTGGTTCGAGTCCCAAAATCATATTAGCCGTCGCCCGGGTTCTCCGGCCTTGTCAGCTTGACGCCTCGCCGCTCGGCATCTTCATACATCTCGATCATGCGCTGCCGGCGGGGGCTGTGGTTTTCTTGTGACCGGAACCCCTGTAAGGAATAGTTTCCGCCAGTTTGATAGTCGGTGGCAAGTTGCGGGATATGTTCGCGGTCCGGTACGTCGCCCGGGCGCATGCGGTAGCCATGCAAATTTCGCAGCGTGAACGGGGCCTGGGCCTCGGCATCATGAAACAACAGGCCGTAATACCGCAGCGCAGCCACTGCGTTCCCTTGCGCCAGCGGGCCTTCAAACCGGGCCCAGCCAAAAGGCTTGCCGGCGCGGTCAAACAGGTTGCCATCAATCCTGAATATTCCGTCCCTGTGAACATCCAGACCGACCTCAATCAACAGGTCTCCACCAGCCATGAAATCCCGGAATGTGCCGGTAAAATGGGCGGGGACACGCTCTTTCCCAGTAAAAAAGAAATCCAGCTCCCCCGATTGAGGCTTCAGATCCCGGGCTGAAAACTTCGCGCCCACCCGCACACGCCCAAGGTATTCAGGCCAGTGCTTGTTGGGTTCAAACACGGTGGTTTTTGCTTTGCCATCGCTGCGCGCGGCCAGCATAACCGGCGCATGGCGGTCGCCGGGGCCGACAGCTTCGGCCTGCAGTGAAACTGACTCCGGCAGCACAGCCTCACCGCGATTCCACAACTGCAGTGAGATCAAAATCGGCTCATCACCAGTGACAAAAAAACGATCCGCCGTGAACAGGACCTGCCAGGCCAGGTCGGGATTATCCGGCCCGGGCAGTGCCTGCCGGTTTTCATGCCGCGCTCCGGGGTTTAGCAAGTCAAAGGAATTCTCATTGATTTTCCGGGTACTGGCCGGATAGCGGGTGCGCTCCCTGAACTGGTCAAGTGCTGAGGGTTCGTTCGACACTTGCAGCGCTTCACCGTGGCCGGTTTTGGCAAGCATTTCCGTGTCAGGCGGCGCCTCTTGCAAAGCAACATCGCTGTCGTCACTCACACCAGCGGATCGTCCTGGGGCGGCCGGCTCGGGCCATTGCCACCAAGCCAGGATCACAAGCAAAAGCAACGCTCCAAGAGCCCAGGCCCTGCTGTTGTGGTGTTCAGCCGCCCGGCTCATCTACTTTAAACTGCGGGCAAAGGCTGCAGCGCAATTCCCGGAATTTCACTGCTCCCTTTCAATTTGGGGCTCCCTGTGCAGCACTGCTTCGAAACGTGGCTGGCCATGACGCTCGAGGTAGTAAGTCAGGCGGGTCGCATGTTCGCTCAATTCGAGGAACCATTCGTTCGTGGACGCTTCGGGAATTAACATTGCGGTATGGACATCGGCTGGAAATGACTGCCTCAGATCACTGCCGCTGTGTTGCGTGGTGCCGCCGTACATCGTGACCTCGTCCGGTGTACCGTCTGCATGGCGGTGATCATGCTTGAGTTGCAGGCCACCTTCCACCCTGCTCAGTATCCAGGTGCGCGACCGGTCTTCCCCGACATGGAACGGAATGCGAATTTCATCGGCCTCGCATTGCTCGATATGCGCAACCAGCTCCTGGTCTCGAAATGCATCGCCCGGATCTTCGGGAAATGTGGCCTGCCCCGTGAAACGCGCGCCACAAAGACTGGAAATGCGCTCAAAAAACGCCGCTTGCGGGTCAGAATGATCCACAGAAGGCGAGGCCGCTGCAAGGTATCCGGAATACAGCAGAACCGCGAACATCATAATCATTTTTTTCATGTGATTATTCTATAGCACCCGGCATCACGGGATGGCTTTCACGGAGCATCCAAAACACCGCTTGGAGTTTTGCTTGCATTCCTCACTGTATTTAAGTATTGACTTAATTAAGTAATTGCTTATAATAAAGGCATGGATACTTTCACTGCACTGGCTGACCCGACGCGGCGCCGCATCATCGAACAACTCGCCGTGGGCGAAACCACCTTCGGCGAACTCGCCGACCAGTTTGAAATGAGCCGGCCGGCCGTCTCGCAGCACCTCAAAACGCTGCGCGAAGCCGGCATTGTCGCTTCGCGGGCCGACGCGCAGCGCCGCATTTACCGCCTCACCGACCACGGGCTGGACGAAATGGATGCATGGTTGCGCAAGGTCCAGGGCTACTGGAATCAGCGCCTCGATCGCCTTGAGCGGTTGCTGGCCGAAGAAGAGGACATTAAGGAGTGAAACAATGAATCAATATGGCGAACTGATAGACAACACCACCGTGCGATTCGAACGCATGCTGCCCGGCCCCATCGAGCGCGTCTGGCGCTACATCGTGGACAGCGACAAGCGAAGGCGCTGGCTGTGTGCCGGCGATATCGGCCCCGGCGACGGCGGTCACGTGGACATGCACTTTCACAACGAAACGCTCTCAGATGCACCTGACATCGAAGTGCCTGAAAAGTACCGCGATATGCCCAATGAAATGCGCTTCGCTGGAAACGTGACGCGCTGGGACCCGCCGAATGCCGTGTCCCATACCTGGGATTTCAATGACGAAGAATCATCTGAAGTCTGCTACGAACTCGAGGCAGTCGGCGACCAGGTTCGCCTGGTGCTGACCCATCGCCGGCTTGAATCGAATGACACCGTCCTCAGCGTCAGTGGTGGCTGGCATACCCACCTGGACATCCTGGCGGATGTGCTCGAAGGTCGCGAGCCGAGGGCATTCTGGAAAGCCCACGCGGCCAACGAGGCCGAGTATGAAAAGCGCCTTGGTAACTGAACGCTGGAAATCGTACTCGTCATAAAAACCTGGAGGCGGGGCGGACGAACCCCCCGACGGTGAACCTCTGCCTCGGCCCCTGGGTGCCTGGATTAACTAATCCAGCGGCGTCAGTACGCTG
>JABDJL010000019.1 GCA_013002505.1 Lysobacterales bacterium
GTTCCAGCCCATGGACCTGTTAACCATGATCGGCTTCATCATCCTGCTTGGGCTGGTGGTCAACAATGCCATCCTGCTGGTGGACCAGACCCGTCGGGGTGAGCGCGAAGGGCTGGCACGTGACGAAGCCGTCGAAAATGCCCTGCGTATACGCCTGCGCCCGATATTCATGAGTACCCTGACCAGCATTTTTGGCATGCTGCCGCTGCTGCTGCTGCCGGGTGAAGGCAGCGTCATCTATCGCGGACTGGCGGCGTCCATTGTTGGCGGCATGGCCTGTAGCCTGTTTTTCACATTGTTACTTTTACCGTCCCTGTTACGTCTGGGTAAGGCAAAGCCGGTTGAAGCCGGCAGCACCGGACTCGAAGGAAATGCGGCCCTGGAATCCGTGGCCTGAGGAAAACCTGATGAAGCGAATCAACACACTGATCCTGCTTGCAAGCATGCTGCCTGTCGTGGCGCTGGCGCAGCAACCCCAGCAGCCTCCGCCGGCACCGGTGGTGGTCGAAAAGGCGCAAAAGGACCTGTTTTCAGCAACCTTGTGGGTTTCGGGCACGGTGATCAGCAAGAATGATGCGCGCATTGCCGCAGAGACAGATGGACGAATCACCTGGGTTGCGGACGTCGGCTCGGTGATTGCCGAAGGCGAGGCAATGGCGCGCATCGACGCCACGGACTTGCGGCTGGACCTGGCAGACAGTGAAGCGCAACTGGCCAGCCTCAAGGCCCAGGTCAAGTACCAGGAAAGCAACCTGAACCGCCTGCAGAAACTGGCCGCGAACAGCAACGCCGCCGCGACACAAATTGACGAAGCCCAGTCACAACTCGACATGACGCGGCAAAGCATCAACAGGGCCAATGTCGCCATTCAGCAGATCAAACGCCGAATCAGCCAGACCGAAGTCGTGGCGCCTTTCCCCGGTGTCGTCGCAGAGCGGCTGGTGCAGATCGGCGAGTTCGTCAATCGCGGCACCCAGGTGGCCCGCGTCGTTGATACAGAGCACCGGGAAATCAGGGCCCAGGCGCCACTGTCGGTGGCCGGCTGGATCAAGTCGGGCATGGAAGTATCCGTGGAGTACCAGCGCAGCGAATCTCTGAGCCCGATCAAGAGTGTTATACCGGTCGGGGATGAACGTTCGCGCATGTTCGAAGTACGCATCGCGGCCGATAACCCGGCATGGATCGTCGGAAGCCCGGTACGCGTGGCCCTGCCCAGCAGCGAACCCCGCGAACTGGTCGCCATTCCCCGTGACGGACTGGTGCTGCGCGGTTCGAACATTTTTGTCATTCGGGTCAACGACGACAACACGGTTGAACGTGTCAGCGTTCAGACCGGCATTGGCCTGGGCGGGTTCGTCGAGGTGATTGGCGAAGTCAACCAGGGTGACCGCATCGTGACGCGCGGCGGCGAACGCCTGCAACCAGGACAAACGGTGGCCATATCGGACAGTTAAAACACGACAAGTTTACGAACCGGTGAGGGGTCAAGTTTTCTCCCTGATCATCGTCTGACCGACGATCCTGACCCGGTTCACCCCGCACCCCGGCTGGTGTCCCTCTGTCAGCCGGGGTGTTTCTTTTATGAGAAAGATGGCGCATCCCTGTACCAATTCAGAGGACGCTGCCTGTTTGCCGTAGTGGCTGGCCGGGAACCGGCAGGCTTGAGCGACATGGATGTCGCGACAGAGACTACAGGGATGTATTCACGGCGTCCTGCCGGGGCCGGGCAGGCACTGCGGCCACGGAATCGCGACCATCGGCCTGCGGCCTCAGATCGCTCCCACAGATGGTTTTCCCCTACACCAATATGGTTTGCACCGAGCTTCCCAGGCCGTAGTGGCTGGCCGGGAACCGGCAGGCTTGAGCGACAGGGATGTCGCGACAGAGCCTACATGGATGTATTGACGGCGTCCTGCCGGGGCCGGACAGGTACTGCGGCCACGGAATCGCGACCATCGGCCTGCAGCCTCAGATCGCTCCCACAGGATGTTCAATTGACCGATTTCAAAGCTCTTAATTTGCGTAATTGGCGTAATTTGCGGATATCTACCTTCTCGTAATTCGTGCAATTTACGGATAGCTTCTTTCGCGTAATCCGCAGTTTCCCTTATTCCCGCTCAACTCGTTAAAATCCAGATTATTCCATTTAGCAAGGATGAGCCAACAACCATGAAACCCGCCCCCATCAAAGCTGAAATCAGTATCGACGACCTGGAAAAGATCGACATTCGCGCCGGCACCATTTTGTCGGCTACCCCTGTTGAAGGGTCGCGCAAGCTGGCCAAATTGCAGGTGGATTTCGGGGATCATCAACGCCAGGTGCTGGCTGGGCTAGTCCAGGAGCGTGCTGACCTGTCCGAGGTCGAAGGGCAGCAGGCGCTTTTCGTACTCAATTTACCGTTCCGCGAGATGGCCGGCGAGCGCTCCGAGGGCATGTTGTTCGATATCGGCTATGCTGACGGTGTCACGCCGGTTCTGGCAGTGACCGAGAAACGCATTCCGGACGGTTCAAGGGCCGGATAGGGTTTTGGCACGGCGCCTGAGCCACACGTCGATACCGTCCGTGTTGAGGTCAACATCGGGCTGCAACAACTCGATCAGCCTGTCCCGCGGTAAATCCACCCCGTGTTTTTTCACTGCTTCGAGCAGCCAGCCGGTCATTGCTGCGCTGATGCGCTGTTTTCGATCCGGTACATTTTCAAATTCGAGCCCCCATTGTTCGAAGTGGTTAACACCTTCGATCAACCGCCGTGCCAAGTCTGGCGAATAGGCAATCCGCCCGAAGTGGGTCAGGTACATCCAGTCGGGGTCGACTGAGCCCAGCTTTTCAATGGATGAGCGCAGCGCATCAGGGTTGAAATCGATGGGTGTCGTGGTGGGGAAGATGAAGGGCCCGTTTTGAGTGTCGAGTTCGCGGTAAGACAGTCCAAAGGTGTCACCGCTGAACCAGCCGTTGGTTCGGGAATCATGAACGCAGAAATGATGGCTGGCGTGGCCCGGGGTATCGATAAATCGAAATTCCCTCGCGCCAAGCGATACCTGGCCACCGTCGGGCATGACCCTGACCCGTTTCGGGTCAATCGGTACGAGGCTGCCGTAAATGGCGTCGTACTGTTCATCGCCATACACCGCACGCGCCCCGGCCTCGAGTTTTGACGGGTCTGTCATGTGTTTTGCGCCGCGCTCATGTACCAGCAAGGTCGCCTCGGGCAGCGCCTGCATTAGTTGACCTGCCCCCCCGGCATGGTCAAGGTGAACATGGGTCACGATCACCCAGCGCACCTGCTCTGGACGCAGCCCGCGCCGGTCGATGGTTTGCAAGAGCCGCCGGGCGCCACTTTCACCGCCCGCTTCGATAATCGCCACTTCATCCTGGTCTTCAACCAGGTAGCAGCAGGCCATGCGGTCACGAAACAGGCCGCTGTCCACGGCCAGCACGGCGTCGGGGTATTGAAATACTGAGATACAGTTTTGGCTCATGCTCAATGTCAGGATCCGGAAAGCGCCAGAAGATACCATATTGGCGCAGCACTCAAACGGTCATGTTCGAATCATGGCTGCGGCTTTCGAAGCGACCGGCCATCTGCATTAAAATACCCCCATTCAACCAAACTGCTGGAGAACCCCATGCTTCGAGAACTGACCGTCATCTTGTTGGCCCTTGCATTGGCAAATTTTACTCTACTGGCCGCCAATGAGCCGGGCGACGTCGAAAGCGCGGCCGTCGAAATCAAGGGGGATGTTGCTGCCGCTGCCGAGGGCTGGAGCCTGATAGAGCAAGGCGCGTTACTGATCGATGTACGCAGCGCAGCCGAATTCGAGCGGGGGCATATCGAGGGCGCCCTCAATGTTCCGCACACGGATATTGATGCCATCACTGCAGTGATTGGAGAGGACCGCAGCAGGTCCGTCGTTCTTTACTGTGGCAGCGGGCGCAGAGCCGGTTTGTCACAGGAAATGCTTGAAGAACTGGGTTATGAAGGCGTCTTCAATGCCTCGGGCTTCTCGGCGCTGCAAGTAACCCAACCCTGAAAAAGTCAGGGAGTTCGCGAAACCTTGGGCGGCATATTCCGGTCTGATTAATTGGGAGCGCTTTACGCGTACTGATAGGATCGCGTGAGCCAGGTGCATATAAACGAAGTTTTTCGTATCATGTTCCCGGGGAAAGGAGCTGAGATTGAAAATGCTTGCCAGGTACATTTTGCCACTGATGTTTCTGCTGACCTCTGGCGCGCAGGCAGCAGATGAGGGCCAACCGGTTCGATGGGAACGTGACGCCGCGGTAAATGCATCGGTGGACGCCAGGGCTGCGGGCTATCGTTCCCAATTAAGGTCGTCACTTCGTACCGCAGACGCCGAGGCCACCCTGGGGTTGTTGCAGCACCTGCAATCTTCAGCCGAATTAAGCGCACCGGCGCGCGAACGACTGGTATTTGAATTCGTTGAAGACCTGCGCCAGGAGCCACCCGGTTCGGTGCATGAAGTGGTTCTTGAATACCTGAAGCAATATCCGGTGACGGTCATGGTTGCACACCACGACCACCCCGATGCACACGAACCCCTGTTCAATATTCCCACGGCGACCTACGGTGTCATTAACCACTGGACCCGGCAGCAGGCGGCCTTTGAAGGCGCGACCATGTTGACCCGCAATGCAGCCTCGCTGGTGCAGGCCTATCGCGAATCCTCCGACCCGGCCCAACGGCGCGGCTTCATCGATGCGCTGGCAACCGCCGACCCCATGACATTAATGGAGCTGAACCGGGTGGCGCTCGGCCAGCTCAGCCAGGTGCCCGAATTGACAGCCCTGGCGGGCCATTCGGCGCTGCTGGCCGGTGACCTTGAATCTTTGCAGGCGCTGGCAGCACAAGGCAGCGGCCCGGGCCTCAACGAGGTATTGCGTCACAGTGCGGCCCGCCTTGACGGCGCGCAGCGCGAAGGCCTGCTGGAGGCCGCCCTGGCATCCAACCGGCCCGGCAATGCCGCGCTGGCAATCGCACACCTGGGCACCGGGGTCACCACCAATGAAAAGATGATGCAAATGCTGGTCCGACAGCTTGACGACCCGCAACTGGGTGCAGCCGCGGCGCTGACCCTGTCGCGCAATCCGAGTCCAACGTTAAACCGTATCCTGGCCGGAATTGGCCAGGATCAAGGCGCAGGCCTGGCGGCCAGCCGGGCACGGCTGGCCTTGCAACTGATGGATGATCTTCCCAGCCAGGAGGCGCCACGATGATCCGGTTGCTGTGCTTGACGCTGGGCCTGTTCGCAAGCGCGAGTGGCGCCGCCCAGGTTTTGGCCGAATGGGTCGAGAATGACCCGGCCAACGATCCGAACAAGCTGGCGCTGGGTTACCCGGTGCCCATGCCAGTCGACACCCCCTTGCCCTTTGACGGTTTCAGGACCTATGCCGGCCTGCATGCCCGGCACCTGGACCTGGCAGCGACCACGCCGTGGGCGCACCCGCAGGATGTCGGCACCACGTTCAATGGCCGCACGATCTGGGCATACCGTCTGGGCGATGGCGACTTCACCAATATTTTCGGCCTGCCCGAACCGGCGATGTTGACCAACGGCGGAATTCACGCCCGCGAGTGGCAATCACCCGAGGTCGTGACAGGCATCATGGAACTGCTGGCCACGCAGCCGCCCGACGGCCACTTCTATGACTACCTGCGTGACAACGTCAACGTGGTGGTCATTCCGTCGCTGAACATTGACGGGTTCCTGCAAACGCAGCGTTACCCCAAGGACAACTATCTGCAAACTGACCCCTCGTTCCCGGCCACGAGTCCACGCGACGGGCGTATGCGGCGCAAGAACATGCGCGGTGTGGATGAGCAGTTGAACACCACGTTTGACCACCTGCTGGGCATCGATCTGAATCGCAACAACCCTCCGTTCTGGGCCACCAGCGGCAGCAGTTCTTCCGATAACCGGTCGTTGGTGTACCACGGCACCTCGCCGCAGTCCGAACCGGAAGCCCAGGCGCTGGACGTGGCCGCTCAACTGGGCCCGGTCGAGCAATTGCGCATGTACACTGACGTCCATTCGTTTTCCCAGGTGCATTTCTGGACCCAGGGCAGCAATACGCGGCTCAACGGCGTAGCAACTCAACTACTGGGCCTGTTTACTAACCATCACCAGGCATTCCCGGCGGGCAAGGACTATTTGTCAGTACCCAGTTTTGGCGATGGCGGCATCGGCACGACGGCCGATTACTTTAATTTCACTTACCAGGTTCCCTCGTGGACGCTCGAGGTGGAGCCTTCCGGTAATTTCCACCCCAACCGGCCTGGTCGCGGCGCCGACTATGGCGGGGTCAATGAGAACGGTCATGACGGTTTTATCCTGCCTGATTCAGAAGTGCGGCGGGTTAGCGAAGAGCTGGCCCAGACCTTTGCCGCAGCCTATTACCGCCAGGCCGGCCCGGCCGCGATACAGGCCGTGCGGATAGTCGAATCCGACAGCCAGGCGGTGATATTCGAAGCCGAATGGGACCACGTCAACGACACCAGCCGCAGCCTGCATCAATGGCAGTTACGGCCGCTGGAAATGGACCGCGACTACCAGATGCGCATCGCTTACAACAAGCCCATGCGCTGGCGCAAAAACGGCGAGATAGTGCCTTTCCAGGGCGTCAGCAGTGGCTTCCTTGGGCAGTTCACGGGCCTGATGGTGAATGGCACCGACCTGAATAATGCCGTCGGGGCGCATACCTGGCTGGACCAACCGGGCGACTATTTGAATTACCGCGACGATGCCTTCTTGGTGCCGGTGAACATCCCGCGCGACGGGGTTAACGACCAGGTAATTCTGGGCACCACAGACGTGACGCTGCGCAATCTGACCTGGGACATGGTCGGCGTGGTCAACGATGCGAATCCCGCCACGGTCGTTGGCTTCACGCAAGGACACTGGACGGGCCTTGAGAATACGACTGGTACCGACGGCGATTTTGGCGGTCGCGACACGACGATCACGCTCGAGGCCACAGACCAGAATCTCGCCCCGGGCCCGTTCCTGATTGAGCCCGGCACCGCCGCGGCCTGGGGTGATGTCAACCGGGTTGGCGAGGGTTTCATCATCGAGATCATTTCGGACGACCAGGCGGTGATGTTCTGGTTTACCAACGATGATGATGGCGGCCAGGACTGGTACATCGCGGTCGGCACCATCAACGGCAACCGCATGGAATTTCCCGAGGTGCTCAGGGTTTCCGGAGGCGTGTTCGGAGAAGACTTCGATCCAAACCTGGTCACCGAAACCGTGGTCGGAAAGGCAAAGTTCACGTGGACGGCCTGTGACAGCGGCTTCATGGACTGGCACATCGGCAACCGGCGCGGACGGCAGACGCTGAGCCGCCTGACCACGATTATGGGGCTGGAATGCGGACTGCCGAAGCCGCTGCCTCCGATCAGGGAGGAAGCGTTGTTCAGCGGCGCCTGGGGTGACCCGACACATGATGGTGAGGGCTTCACCGTTGAAATCCTCAATGACGGAACCGCGTTGGTCTTCTGGTTCAGTTTCGGCCCTGACGGCCACCGCCGCTGGTTTTTCGGTATCGGCGAAATCACCGATGACGGCAGGCTGGTGTTCAATGACATGCTGACCACCGTGGGCGGCGTGTTTGGCGCGGATTTCGACCCCAACGACGTCGAAGAGGTGCACTGGGGTACGCTGGAACTGGACCTGGCCTGCGATGGCGGGACCGCCACCTATGACAGTGTCGAAGAAGGCTTTGGCTCCGGCCAGCAAAACGTATTCAAACTGACCAACCTGCCAGGGCTTGAATGTACGCCCTGAGCACCAATCTCCCTATATAATTCAACCTTACAGCGACCAGGGAGAAAGCCCGTGGGTGACCGCGAAGATCATAATCACTGTACTCACAAGTTCGTCGAACTGGCGAATGAACTGAAAAATGAAGGCCATGACACCAAGCTGGTGTCGGCCGCCCTGATGACTGCTTCCGGCGTATTCGCCACGTTTGCCGCAGCCGGCAACCAGGGCGTGCTTGAACCGTCCGGGGTGGACAAGGTCGTCAACCTGTTCCGCAACAACCTGGAATTTATCCAGGCGCGCAAGAAAGAAGAAATACAAAAAGAACTGGACACGCAAAAAGCGGAGCCGGATACCGAGCACTAGCGTCGAAGTTTGCCGGCGCATGCATTAGCATGTGCGCAGAGATGCTGTAACGCAGTAGGCGCAATGATCAATATTGGAAGCTTCACAGGGCCCTTAGCTCAGCTGGTTAGAGCACTCGACTCATAATCGATTGGTCGCAGGTTCAAGTCCTGCAGGGCCCACCATTTTCCCCGACAGCTCCCTGGATGACGCGCATTCGCAAAATTGAATTTCCCGAGAAAGACCAGCCGCTGCGCGAAGACGTCAGCATGCTGGGGCGACTGCTGGGTGAAGTGATCGTCGAGCAGCATGGTGAAGAACTCTTGGAACAGGTCGAGTACGTTCGCAAGGCGTCCATTTTGCGCCGCGAGGGTGATTCGCAAAAAGCCGACCGGCTCGAGCACACGCTGAAGCAGCTGGGCCCGGAAACCCACCGCCTGATGATCCGGGCATTTTCGTCCTATTTACGGCTGGTCAACACCGCTGAAAACATCCACCGCATCCGCCGCAACCGCGCATACCTGAAGCAATCAGACCTTAACCAGCGAGGTAGTTTGCACGCCGTTATCGCCGGGTTTCGCAAGGCTGGCATAGCGGCCGGGCGCCTGCAGCAACTACTGAACCGCCTGCACATCGAACCGGTGTTCACGGCCCACCCGACCGAGGCCACGCGCCGCAGCATCCTGGAGAAGGAGTATTCCATCGTCCACCGGCTGGTCGAACGCTTCAACCCGGACCTGACGCCGGCTGAACAGCAAATGGCGCTGGCGAGAATCAGGGATGCCGTCACTTCGGGCTGGCAAACGAGGACGGTTTCGCACGAACGTCCGACGGTGGCGGATGAACTCGACAATATCCTGTTTTACCTGGTGGAAATCATCTACCGCATGGCGCCCGCCTATCACGAGGCATTGAGTCGGGCGTTGCGCGAGCACTATCCTGGCCAGGTGCGGCTCGGCGACGAACATACGCTGTTGCGCTTCGGCTCCTGGGTCGGCGGAGATATGGACGGTAACCCAAATGTCACGTCCGCGACGATTAGCGCCACGCTGGAAACGCAGCGCGAAGCCATTATCCGCCGTTACATCCCCGAAATCCGGCGCCTCGCGCGTTACCTGAGCCAGACCCATGGTGATGCCTGCTTCAGCCAGGACCTGGAAACACGCCTGGGTGAATATGCCACGCGCTATCCCGGTATTGACGGTCAGATCCCGCGTCGCCACCGTGAAATGCCCTATCGATGCCTGCTGGCCTTCGTGCTGCACCGCCTGGCAGAAACCCTGGCGGACGGCGATGAAGCGTATCCAGATGCATCCGGGCTGCTGGCGGACGTCAGCGTCATCGAGCAAAGCCTGGCCGAATGCAAGGGTGAGCATGCCGGGCTGTTCGGGGTGCGCCGCCTGCTGCTGCGCATTCGCACATTTGGCTTCCACCTGGCGACGCTGGATGTGCGCCAGGACGCAGAACTGCATCGCAATGTGCTGGGTGAATTACTGGGTATCGAAGACTGGCCCGGGTGGGCCCAGGAACGACGCACAGAGCACCTGGCGGACCTGTTGGCGAATCCGGGACGCCTGGCCCTGCCGGAGCCTGAATCCATATCGGCGCAAGCGTCCGAAACGCTGGACGTGTTCCGCACCATTCTCAACGCACAGCGGCAGTTCGGTGACGCAGCCATCGGCCTGTTCGTGATCAGCATGACGCAGGGCGCGGATGATGTGCTGAGCGTCATGGCACTGAACCAATTGGCAACCGGCGAAAGCATCTGCGCGCTGGACATTGCACCGCTGCTGGAGACCGTGGACGACCTCGAGGCCGGCCCGGGAATCATGCAACGGCTGCTTAGAACCGAGTGCTACAAAGCACACCTCGCTCAGCGCGGGCAAAGGCAGGTCATCATGGTGGGCTATTCGGACAGCAACAAGGACGCCGGTATCGTCGCGTCGCGCTGGGGCCTGCAACAGGCACAGGCCCGCCTGCTGGAACTGGGCCGCGAACAGGGCATTGAAACCGTGTTCTTCCACGGTCGCGGCGGCACGGTAAGCCGCGGTGGCGGCAACCTGGTGGCCGGCATCACCGGCGCACCGGCCGGCACCGTGAATGGTTACGTGCGCGTCACCGAGCAGGGTGAGGTCATCAACCAGAAATACGGCATGCGCCCATTGGCCTTGCGCAACCTGGAACTGATGACCGGCGCAGCCTTGCAGCACGAACTGGGCGATACCGGGCAAAACCCATCACCGGAAATGTGCGCGATGATGTCGCGCCTGGCCTTGAAGGCCCGCGACACCTACCAGGGCCTGGTACACGATACACCTGAATTCATCGAGTTCTTCAGGGCAGCAACACCGATTGACGTCATCGAGCGCCTGGCGATCGGCTCGCGCCCGGCATCGCGGCGCAGCGGCAAGGGTGTCGAGAACCTGCGCGCTATCCCGTGGGTATTTTCCTGGGCGCAGACCCGTATCGGTTTTCCCGGCGTGTTTGGCATCGGGAGTGCGCTGCAAGCCGCTTGCGATGAAGCCGGGATTGAAGGCCTGCGTGACATGTACCGGCGCTGGCGTTTTTTCCACGGCATGGTCAACGATGTCGAAATGGTGCTGGCCAAGTCTGAACTGGAGGTGGGGCGCCGATACGCGCAGTTGGCAGGGTCAGACCTCAGTGGCCAGTTTGATCGGATTGAGCGGGAGTTCGAGCTGGCGCGCGAACATATTCTGGCAATCAAGCAGGCAGACGAGTTGCTGCAGGACCAGCCAACGCTGCAGCGCAATATCCGGCTGCGAAACCCCTACGTGGACCCGCTGCATGTCGTGCAGATAGACCTGTTGCGGCGCTGGCGTGATGGCGGTCGTGAGGATGACGAGTTACTCAACGCGCTGAAGGCCTCGGTCAACGGCATTGCGCTGGGCATACAGAACACCGGGTAAATGGCTCGTTAGCGGTGACCCATTTCAGCAAGGCCAGCGGTTTACTGTTTTTTTAGAATCGAGACTCTATCATTTCGAGCTGTTGATTCAGGGACTCTAGTTGCTCAGTGCTTGTTGCGAACCTGGAAATCATCGCTCGGGCAGTTTCAATATCGTATCGGGCCACTTGCATCACGTAGGTGGAGATGCCCTGTAGTTTGAGTTGAGGCGATTCAATCGCGGAAATAATTCTTCCCGCATCGGTTTCAGTTAAGGACGAATGGTGCAGTAACGATGCCAACCCGTGGTCACGTGCCTCTGTATGCTCAATTTTACTCAGCCAATTAACCGCCCGGTCCAGATTCCAGGTGGCCCAGGCGCTGGCAACCTGGCTCACCGATTGCTGAAAAAGGGCACCATCTGTTTCTGACAACACCCATTGCGCAGCCGCTTCGATATCGCGCTGCATCCAGCTTGAAAGTATGTTGTGGTAAGCCCCCCTTTGCCGCTGGCTATTGCCCAGGGTCGGCACCAACAACAATGCGTGATCAACATCACGCATCGCCATGTTGCTAATGACCGTTTCCAGGGCCTCGTCGCGGTCGGGCCCGGCCGGCAGGCTTTCAGCCCATACGAGGGCCGAATTCATATCGGACTGCACCATCAGGTGCGTCACCTGCCCGATCAGGCTCGTCCTGGCTTGGCTTGGCGGTAGCTCGGTCACCAAAACCCTGGCTAAATCCATGTTGGTTCCGGCAATCGCGTATCCGACATTTGAGACCAGGCTGGATTGCAGCTGGGGCGACTGCTCCAGTATCCAGGCTGTGACTGCAGCAGGGTCATTTCTGGCCCAGCTTGAAACGATCTCCCCTGTTGTTGTGTTTCGGATCTGCCCAGGTGGTAGTAAGTCGAGTAAGCCGAGTGCCTCTGTTGGATTCTCACTGCCAAACCTGGCCACGATCGTTCCAAGGTGCTGAACCCGGGACTGGGATTCAGGCAGGGCAATCACCACGTCCAGGGCCTCTTCCAGGTCGCTGCCGGCCATCTGGGCGATAATCTGGTTGAACAACATCTGGCCAATCAACGGCCTTTCCAGGGCCCAGGCCAGGGCGTATTCGGCATCAACCTTTGCAAGGCGCATCAGGATATCGGGCGCGTGGCTGTTGACCAGTTCCTGGCTATTGAGGGACTCAAGCAACTCCAATGCCTGTCTTGGGTCGTTCTTGGCAGCCTCGGAAAAAATCTGCTGGTAAGCGGCCCTGCGTAAGGTCTGGTCGGTGAGCTCCCTGGCCAGGGTCAGAGCATAATCAGGTTCGCTGCGGCTCAGCCGGGTAAATGCAATGCCGACCATATTAAGCCTGTCCTGGCGGCCCAGCACCGGTTCGTCAAGCAAGTCCAGCAGGGTCGTCGGGCTGGTATTCCCCAGCTGTCCCAGGAT
>JABDJL010000021.1 GCA_013002505.1 Lysobacterales bacterium
GGCTAGGTGGCTAGGTGGCTAGGTGGCTAGGAGGCTAGGAGGCTAGGAAAAATGAAACCACAAGATCGATTTGGGTTTCGTGTAATTCGTGTAATTCGTGGAAAGATTTCGAATTTTAATCCGCGCAATCTGCGGTTTCTTTTTTGAGGCATGACAGGAAGAGATGAGCTTTTTTAACGAACTCAAACGAAGAAACGTCTTCAAGGTCGCTGCCGCCTACATCATTGTCGGCTGGCTGATCATGCAGGTGGGCGATACGCTCGGGCCAGCGCTCTTGCTGCCGGAGTGGATCAACTCGGCGCTGGCGTTCTTCCTGATCCTGGGCTTCCCGCTGGCGCTGTTCTTCGCCTGGGCGTTTGAGATGACCCCCGAGGGCATCAAGAAGGAAAAAGACGTCGACCGGGACGAGTCGATCACCCATGTGACGTCTCAGAAGCTCAATGGGCTGATTATTGCTGCGCTGGCCCTGGCATTGGGCTACTTCGCCTTCGACAAATTCGTGCTCGCGCCCGGCCGAAACGCAGCGGAAGTCGAAGCCGCGGTGCAGACCGCGCAGCAATCTGCGCCGCAACAGGCGCAGGTTGAGAACGACAAGTCCATCGCGGTGCTGCCCTTCGTCAACATGAGTTCCGACGCGGAACAGGAATATTTCTCCGATGGCCTGTCCGAGGAACTGCTGAACCTGCTCGCCAAGGTGCCGGAACTGCAGGTCGCAGCGCGCACTTCGTCGTTCAGTTTCAAGGGCCAGAACCTGGAGATTCCCGAGATCGCAAACCGCCTGGGCGTCAGCAACGTGCTGGAAGGTTCGGTGCGCAAGTCCGGCAACCAGGTCCGCATTACCGCCCAGTTGATCCAGGCCGACAACGGCTTCCACTTGTGGTCGGATACCTTCGACCGCGAAATGGACAATATCTTCGCGATCCAGGACGAGATCGCGGCGGCTGTCGTTGACTCACTGAAGGTGACCTTGCTGGGTGAGGCGCCCAAGTCCATCCAGACCGATCCGGAAGCGTACCGCCTGTACCTTGAAGGCCAGTATTTCGGTTACCAGCGAGATCCGGAATCGTTGCGCCGCGCCATAGACCTGTTCAAACAGGCCGTCGAGATTGACCCGGGCTATGCGCCCGCCTGGGCCGAATTGGCTTACAACTACCAGTGGTACACCGGTGCCGGCAATATGCCCATCGCCGAGGGCGCCGCGCAATGGAAAAAGGCCATCGAAATGGCGCTGGCCGCGGACCCCGAGTATGGCTGGGCACATTTTGTCCATGGTGTTTCGCTATTCATGCATGAGTTCAAGCCGCAGGAAGGGGCAGAGGCTTACCTTCGTGCTTACAAGCATGACCCGGGCAACGCGATGATCGTCAGCTCGCGAAGTTTCGTTTCCGCGATCATGGGCGACTACGAGGAATCTCTGGAGTTTGCCCGAGCCGCGGTCGCATTGGATCCGGTCATGCCAGAGCTACACACTTACGTCGGAAATGCACATTGGAGTCTGCTTGAGTTTGATCAAGCCATTACCGCTTTCCGCAAAGCCCTGGAATTGAGTCCGGGTTATCCCGGAAACCACCAGCGCATCGCTCGTATCCTGCTGCAACAGGGTAAGCCGGATGCGGCCCTGATCGAGGCCAACAAGGAACCAACACAGATTTATGCCTTGACCAGCCAATCCATGACACATTTCGCCCTTGGCAATACTGCCGAAGCAGACCGCTTACTGCAGGAGTTGATCGAGGTAGGTTCAGAGGTCGGCGCCTACCAGATCGCCCAGGTGTATGGCATGCGCGGCGACGCTGACAAAGCCTTTGAATGGCTGGATCGGTCTTACGCGAATCGCGACAGCGGCACGAGCAATATGGTTGGCGACCCGTCGTTTTTCGGCATGGTTGATGATCCGCGATTTGAAGTGTTTGCCGAAAAAATCGGCCTCGCCGAGACGTGGCGCAAGCTGCCTGCCGACTGGGGCGGGCCGAAGGATGGGGGCTAAGTGGCGAGGTGGTGAGGTGGTGAGGTGGTGAGGGAAGGAATTGTAGGAGCAATCTGAGGCCACAGGCCGAAGATCGCGATCTTGGCATAGCGGTTTCTTTTTTGAGGTTTTGTGTCTTTCGTGAGCTTTGGGGGAAAAGATTTTGAGAAGAAATTTGTGGAAACAGAATTTTGAGAATTTTCCGTGAAATCCCTTTGAATCCGCGCAATCTGCGGTTTCTTTTTTGAGGCATGACAGGAATAAATGAGCTTTTTTAACGAGCTAAAACGAAGAAACGTCTTCAAGGTCGCCGCCGCCTACATTATCGTCGCGTGGCTGCTGTTGCAGGTGTCCGACACGCTGGTGCCGGCGCTGCGCCTGCCGGACTGGTTTCATTCGGGCGTGGCCTTCATCCTGATCATGGGCTTTCCCGTGGCGATGATTTTCGCCTGGGCCTACGAGTTGACGCCGGACGGCCTGAAGAAAGAAAAAGAGGTCGACAAGTCTGAATTCGATACCTCGACAACCGGCCAGAAACTCAACTACGCCATCATTGGCCTGCTGGTACTTGCAGTGGCCTATTTCTCGTACGACAAGTTTGTGCGCGGCCCGTCAAACGCGACCACTGCCCAGACAGCCCAAGCCACCGCCAATGTGGCCGGGACACCTTCGGGCACGGTACGGGCTGGCGATCGATCCATCGCGGTTCTGCCGTTTGCCAACCGCAGCAACGTGGCTGACGACCTGTTTTTCACCGACGGCATTCATGACGACCTGCTGACCCAGCTCGCCAAGATTGACGACCTCAAGGTCATTTCACGCACGTCGGTCATGGAGTACCGCGAAACCACCCGGAAGATTCCCGAAATCGCCGCGGAGTTGGGGGTGAGCCGAATTCTCGAAGGTGGCGTGCAGCGCGCGGGCAATCGCGTGCGGATCAATGCACAGCTCATCGACGTCAGCACCGACGAACACCTCTGGGCCGAGACCTTCGACCGCGAAATGACCGTTGAAAACATCTTCGATATCCAATCGGAGATTGTCCGGCAGATCGTGACCGCGGTTCGCGGCGAGCTGTCTTCGGAGGAATCGGAAACCCTGGCGCAGTTGCCCACACAGAATCTCGAGGCTTACGAGGCGTACATGCATGCCAAGGCCGCTGTAAACGAAGGCGCTTACACTGCGGAAAAGTACATTCGCGCGCAGGAATGGGCTGAACAGGCAGTATCCCTTGACCCGGGGTTCAGCTGGGCCTCGGCCCTGCTCGCCGAGATACATGCCATGGCCGTTTGGATCGGCTTCGACGCGACCCCGGAGCGCGTGGAAGCATTGAAAGCTGCCCTTGATCAGGCGGTGGCTACTGATCCGGATTCGGCGGAAACCCAGGCGGCCCTGGGCGAGTATCACTACCGCGTGGAAGGCGATTATTTCGCCGCATTGGCGGCCTTCAAGAAGGCGTCCGCCCGACAGCCTGGAAATGCCCGCATGTGGTACCAGGTTGCCGCGACGCAGCGAAGGATTGGGCAGTTCGACGAATCCATCGAGAGTTTTGAGCGGGCAATGCGCCTGGACCCGGCCAATCCGGAGGTCGCATCCGACTATCTCCTCACGTTGATGTTCAATGGCGATTACGAAAAGGGAACCCCCCTTGCAGAACAGTCCATCGCTCGTTTTCCCAAGGAAGACACCCTCAGGTCGCACCTGGCCTTTATGCATATCCATGGGAACGGAGACATAGTCGAAGCGAGGCGCCAGCTCGATCAGATGCGCCCTTCAGCCGGCTATGAATACGTCAGCCTGGCGACTCGGCTGACACTTTACGAAAGAGATTTCGAAGCAGCCTTGCGGGTCTGGGATTTGCCCGAGGTGATCGAATTCGCCAACTACCAAAGCAGTCCCAGCGGCTGGCGTGGCCGGGTGCTCGGTGAGATTCACCTGATGCTGGGTGAGCACGACAAGGCTACCCGGATTCTCAACGAGTTTGTTGCGCGCCAGCGTGCCCGGGACGTGCTGGCGCCCAAGAGCCGTGCATTTTCCCTGATCAATGTTGCGCTGGCCTACGCCTTGACCGACAGGCCGGAGCAAGCGCTGGAGGCCATGACCGAGTCGCAAGCGATCATCAATTCAATCTCGGACAGGATGGCCGGCGGCGCCATTGACAGCCTGGCGGCCCGGATATTGGCGCTGACCGGGCAGGAAGAGAAAGCCCTGCAGGAGATCGAGCGCCTGGTGGATACCCCCGCCAGCCGCCTGACCCGTTGGAGCGCGACCCTGGATCCACGCTGGGACTTTTTCCGCGATAACGCGCGGTTTATTGAACTGATCCGGCCGGAATGAGGTGGTGAGGTGGTGAGGTGGTGAGGGAAAGAACTGTAGGAGCAATCTGAGGCCACAGGCCGAAGATCGCGATCTTGGCATAGATGCCCAGCCGGAAGGCAGAAGTTTCTGAGTCAATGGAGTTTGTGAAATTCATGAAATTTGTGGAAACAGGTTTTTGAAGATTTTTCTGCGAAATCCCTTGGAATCCGCGCAATCTGCGGTTTCTTTTTTGAGGCATGACAGGAAGAAATGAGCTTTTTTAACGAGCTAAAACGAAGAAACGTCTTCAAGGTCGCTGCCGCCTACATCATCGTCGGCTGGCTGATCATGCAGGTGGGCGATACGCTTGGGCCTGCCCTGTTGTTGCCGGAATGGATCAACTCGGCGCTGGCGTTCTTCCTGATCCTCGGTTTCCCACTGGCGCTGTTCTTTGCCTGGGCATTCGAGATGACGCCCGAGGGCATCAAGAAAGAGAAAGACGTCGACCGCGGCGAATCGATCACGCATGTGACGTCGCAGAAGCTCAATGGGCTGATTATTGCTGCGCTGGCCCTGGCATTGGGCTACTTCGCCTTCGACAAGTTCGTGCTCGATCCGAAGCGCGATGCCGAATTGGTCAGCACCGTGCAGCAACAGGCGACCGAGGCCAGGACCGAGCCTGCGATCGACGCTAGCGGCCCGGACGACAACTCCATCGCCGTCCTGCCCTTCGTCAACATGAGTGACGATGCGGCCAACGAGTATTTCTCCGATGGCATTACCGAGGAACTGCTGAACCTGCTGGCCAAGATTCCGGAGCTGCGCGTGACCTCGCGTTCCTCGGCTTTCTCATTCAAAGGCCAGAACGTGGACATCCCGACGGTGGCTGAGAAGCTCAAGGTCAAACACGTGCTTGAAGGCTCCGTGCGCAAGGCCGGCAACCGGGTGCGTATTACCGCGCAGTTGATCGAGGCCGGCTCCGACGTGCACATGTGGTCGGAAACCTACGACCGCGAACTGGACGACGTGTTCGCCATCCAGGACGAGATCGCCCAGAAAGTGGTAACCGTGCTCCAGGTGCAGTTACTGGGAGAAATACCCGAAATCGCGGAAACCAAACCCGAGGCCTATGCCTTGTACCTGCAGGGCAAGCACCTGTATACCCAGAGCGACCGGGTCAGCACCCAGGCAGCCACCGATGCGCTGCGCGCCGCGCTGGAAATCGACCCCGGGTACGCGCCAGCCTGGGTAGCGTTAGGCAGGGTTCAGCGCAGCCGCGGCAACTGGGGGGAAATCAACATCCACGAGGGTACCGAGGAGGGTCGGCAGGCTGCCATTCGCGCCCTGGAGTTGGACGAAACCCTGGCCGAAGCGTGGGCACTGCTGGCCCGCATCCAGTGGGTTTATGACTGGGACTGGGACCTCGCAGCCGGCACCGTGCGCACCGCGTTGATGCATGGACCCAATGACGCACAGGCGCTGGAAACGGCGTCCCTGGTCGCCCGCACCCAGGGCCAGCTGGATGACGCGCTCAAGTATGCCCGCAGGGCGCTTGCGGTGGACCCCCTCAACCCGTTCATTATCAGGACGCTGGCCCTGACGCACTGGATGCGCAAGGAGTTTGAAGAGTGCGTGAATGAATTCCAGCGGTCGGCTGACCTCTACCCCGACCGTACCGGCTCTAAAGGCAACCTGGCCTTTGCCAAGACCTGGAATGGCAAACCCGAGGAAGCCCTGTCGCTCGCCGAACAGGAAATTGACCCCGAGATCAAAGCGCTGGCGCGATCGCTTGCGCTGCAAGCGCTTGGGCGTGACGATGAGGCGCAGCGGGCTATCGCATTTGTCATTGAGCACGCCAGCGACTGGCTGGCCTACCAGGTGGCGGAGTCCTTCGCCTACATGGGCAAAACGGATCAGGCCTTCGAATGGCTCGAAGCCTCTTACGAAATGCGGGATGGCGGGATTAACTACATCGTCGGCGACCCGTCCATGGAGCCGCTTTATTCCGACCCCCGCTGGGAACCATTTCTGGTCAAAGTTGGGCTGCTGGAGGCATGGCAGCGCGTTCAAGCCGAATACCGCGGAGAAGAATTTTGAGTTTCATTAAAGAACTGAAACGCCGCAACGTCTTCAAGGTCGGTATCGCCTACGCGGTGGTCGCCTGGCTGATCCTGCAGGTCGCCGACGTGATGATCGACAACATCGGCGCGCCGGATTGGCTGTTCCGGGCCATCGTGCTGGTGCTGGCGCTGGGCTTTCCGCTGGTGCTGGTGTTCGCATGGGCCTTTGAACTGACGCCCGAGGGCATCAAGCGCGAAAAAGACGTGGACCGCAGCCAATCCATCGCCCCCCAAACCGGGCAAAAGCTGAACTACGCCATCATGGCCGTGATGGCACTGGCGTTGGGTTACTTCATTTGGGACAAGTTTTCCGCCTCGGCGCCAGAGCCGGTTGCCAGCGCCAGTGACGAACAGGTCATAGACAAGTCCATCGCCGTGCTGCCCTTTGTCAACATGAGCGCGGATGAAAACAACGAGTATTTCTCCGATGGCCTGTCCGAGGAACTACTCAACCTGCTGGCCAAGGTGGATGGCCTCAAAGTTGCAGCGCGCACCTCTTCGTTCAAGTTCAAGAACTCCGACGACGACATTGCCGACATCGGGCAAAAACTCAACGTGGCGACCATCCTCGAGGGCTCGGTGCGCAAGCACGGCAACCAGGCCCGCATCACCGCCCAGCTGATCAAGGTGGACGACGGCTTCCACCTCTGGTCGGAAACCTACGACCGTAACCTGGACAATATATTCCAGGTGCAGGACGAAATTGCCCGCGCCATTGTCGATGCGCTGAAACTGCCCCTGCTGGGCCAGGATGAGCAGGCCGTGGCGGCCAGCAGCGCTTCCAGCTTCGAGGCCTATGACCTGTACCTGCTGGGCCGGCACCACTACCGCCAGGTGAATGAGCAGGGCTTCAAGAAGGCCGTGGAGTACTTCACCCGAGCGACCGACGTGGACCCGGATTATGCCCCGGCCTGGAGCGGCCTGGCCGATGCCTACCTCGGCCTGTCGGATTACGGCGACCTGGCGCTTTCGGAATCCTACGCGCTGGCC
>JABDJL010000047.1 GCA_013002505.1 Lysobacterales bacterium
CGACGGTGTCGAGCTCGGTCTCCAGGCCGCGGGCCTCTTCGACCGTGATCACGCCGTCTTTCCCGACCTTTCCCATGGCGTCGGCGATCAGCTCACCGATCTCCATGTCGTTGTTCGCCGAGATAGAGCCGACCTGAGAGATCTCCTTCTTGCCCTTGGTGTCCGTGGAGAGCCCGTGGAGCGCCTCGACCACGACGTCGACACCCTTGTCGATCCCGCGACGAATCCCCATCGGGTTCGTTCCGGCGGTCACGTTCTTGAGCCCTTCGGCGAAGATGGCCTGCGCCAGCACGGTGGCCGTCGTCGTACCGTCACCTGCCACGTCGGAGGTCTTTGTGGCGACCTCTTTGACCATCTGCGCGCCCATGTTCTCAACCGCGTCCTCGAGCTCGATCTCCTTGGCCACGGACACTCCGTCCTTGGTCACGGTGGGGGCGCCGAAACTCTTGTCCAGCACCACGTTGCGGCCTTTCGGGCCGAGCGTCACCTTGACGGCATTCGCCAGGGTGTTGACGCCTTTCATCATCTTGTTGCGGGCGTCCTCGCCAAAACGTACGTCTTTCGCACTCATTGTTTCATTCCTCTTGAGATTCGTTTAGCGGGGTCAATCAGCTTTCGATGACCGCCATGATGTCTTCTTCGCGCATAACGAGCAGTTCCTCGCCATCCACTTTGACCTCGGTGCCGGAGTACTTGCCGAACAGCACTTTATCGCCGGACTTGATGTCCAGGTCGCGCTTTTCGCCGTTTTCCAGGATCTTGCCGTTACCCACGGCAAGCACTTCACCTCGGATGGGTTTTTCAGTGGCCGAGTCCGGAATCACGATTCCGCCGGCAGACATACGCTCTTCTTCCATGCGCCTGACGATCACACGGTCATGTAAAGGACGAAGTTTCATCGGAGTATCTCCCCAGTAGTCAATTTCAAAATTGAGTCCAACACCGGTCAGCGGGTTGCGGACCGGCGAAACATCAACTTGCAGCCTCGCTTTCGCGTGTTACTGCAGCCTGCACACGAAATTGGGGCTGTGCTGCAGGCATTTCAAGGGCTGGCGCAAAACAGTTTTGACAGACTTGGAGGTGCAGGTATGGCGCGTACAGGCTCAGAGCACATGGACAAAGTAGCGCCACTCTGTCCATGTGCTCTGAGCCCTTTTCAACTCTGGCTCCAATTGCAGGTTTTGTAACTAACCGGCCCCGCCTGCGTATATGCTTTTGAGATGAGCAGGGAATACCGGAAATGGGTGGCGGAGTACCAGGATCAGGCCTGGACGCTGGCGCGTTACATATTGAAGGACGCCAGCGAGGCCGAAGACGCAACCCAGGAGGCATTTGTGAAACTCTGGAACCACAGGGACAACATCGACCCGGAACGTATCAAGCCGTGGCTGATGCAGGTCACGCGCAACCACTGCCTGGACCGGCTGCGCCGGCGCAAACCGGAAACCGAATTTGTTGATTACCAGTCCGCCGATGAGCGTGGACCGCTGCACGGGCTGGAACAGAGCGAGCTGGGCAACTGGCTGAAACGCTCGATTGCCGGGCTCAAGGAACCTTACCGTTCGCTGGTCGTGCTACGGGACATACAACAGCACAGCTACGAAGAAGTGGCCGGTGTAATGGATTTAAGCCTGTCGCAGGTCAAGGTGTACCTGCACCGGGCAAGGAAGCAGCTGCGTGAGCAGTTGGCGGAGGTTAGACCATGAAAGAATTTGAAAACCAGGATATGGAAGCGATCGAAGAGCGCATAAACGATTTGCTCGAAGGGCGGCTGGACGATGGCGAGGCCGAGCGCCTGAAGCGCGAAGCGCAGGCCGACCATGAACTGGCCACGGCCATCATTGACGCTTACCAGCTGCAACGCGCCATGAGCGAGCTATCCATCGAGCGCGCCCCGGCCAGCCTGAGGCGGCGCTTGAAGAAAATCCCGGCGCAGTCGCGGCCGGCCTGGCAGCAACCCCGCTGGGTGATGGCCTACGCAACCGTGCCGGTGCTGGCGCTGGCCATGGTCATGATGCAGCCCTCCACGCCGAGCGCCTCGGAGCTGGAGCAGGCCAGGCAGGACCTGGCCGTGGCATTTGCCTACATCGACCGGGTCAGTGTTCGCACGACGCTCACCATTCAATCCGAGATCGGCAGCGAGATGTCACGCGCAGTGGCCGAGCCGATTCTGGAATCCATCAATGAACAGGAAATTCTGTAATGACGAATTTCCACAACACGAATTTCCACAACACGAATTACCACAGGAGTAATGTAATGAAACGTATTTTTGTCACCATCATGTGCGCCTTTCTGGCCTTGCCGGCCATGGCGCAGGAAGATGCCCTGAAGGGCCTTCCGGGTTTTGTTGACTTCGGAGAGCTGAACAGCATTTATGGCGAACCCAAGGTCAATATTTCCATCGGCGGTGCGCTGCTCAGGTTTGTCGGCGCAATGGCGCAACACGAAGAGCCCGAGGCGGCTGCCATATTCAGCAAGTTGAAGGGTGTGCGGGTCAATGTCTACGCCACCGACGGCGATGCCTCGGCCGCGCTCGACCAGGTCGCCAGCGTCAAGAGCCGCCTTTCGGGCAGTAACTGGCAGCCGGTGGTGCAGGTCAACGAGGACGGCGAGCAGGTGCAGATCTTCATGAACTTCGAAGGCGATGTCATGAACGGCCTGACGCTGATGGCGGTGGATGACGAAGAAGCCGTGTTCATCAACGTCATCGGACAGCTCGACCCCGAAGAATTGTCGCAGTTGATGGACAACTTCGACGTGGACATCGGCGACAGCATGCACATCGACGTCAACTGACATGCAAGGCCATCGCTCAATTAACATGACCGGCCTCGCGAGGGCCGGTCTTGTCGTTCTGATGGCGGCGTCAGTCTGCGCTTGCGGCATCACCGCGCCGCGTTCCAGCGAAGGCTATGCGAACCTGGATTCGCTGGGCGTGTTCGATACCGACCGCACGATGGCCCTGTCCATCGGCCGCCTGCCGATCCGCATCGCGCTGTGGGCGTTGGAAGAGGATGGCGACGAGCCTGAGGTTGCTGCTATGTTGCGCAGCCTGGACGGGGTACGTATCCGGATTTACGAGATTGACGGCAACCCGGCCCGTGTCGCCGCACGTATCCAGCGCATGAGCGCACATTTGCGCAAGGACCGCTGGCAGCCGGTCATGCTGGTGCAGGATGACGGCGAGGAAACCCACATGCTCGTTCGCCAGCGTGGTGACCGGATTCTCGGCCTGACGCTGATCACCAGCGACGGGTCGTCTGAAGCCGTGGTCATCAACGTGATGGGCGACATTCGCCCCGAACAATTCGGCGACGTAATGGTCGCATTGGACGTGGATGCGCCGGATGTAGAGATCGCGATAGAGCCCCAGCCCGGGACTTAACAATCGCGCCCAGCTGTCGCTCCCACAGGTGTCCCGTCTCAGGTCGCTCCCACAGGTGTCTCGCCCCGGACCGCTCCCACATCTCGGGACGCAGTGGCTGGCCCGCGCGCCTGCGCAGCGACATGTAACTGGCCCATGGAGGGGCCATGTTGCTCATACATCAAGGATCTTCGCGCACCTTGACGACGTCACCAACCGGAATAACATCATCGCAAGCAAGGCTCGCGCGCTGAGCGTGTTCCCGGACCTTCTCTTCACTGGTGGCCTGGTAAATGCAGGTCGTGCCCAGCCGGCCATCGGGTTCGGCCAGCACGTAAGACCGTATCCAGCGGATGTCAGCGGACATCTCGTTTCCCACTTCGGTTGATTTCGCGGCGGCAGCGCCAAGTTCATCGGCATTAGCCCATGCGCTGCGCCTCATGATGACAAAAGTCTGCATGTTCTGTTCCTCTCCTGGGACACGCTCAGCATAGTCCAGAAATTGGCTGGCTGCTGCTATGATTCGCCGCATGAAATTCGCAACCCGGTTTTTACTCATATCCTGCCTGTTGGCGGGCACTTCCGCCTGCGCCACCGGCGTGTCCTACGTGGAACTGAAGGGCCAGCGCTTCAGCGTGGAAATCGCCGACGACCGGGATGAGCAGACACTGGGCCTGATGTTCCGGCGCTCTTTGGAGCCGGATCACGGAATGTTGTTTATTTTCCCGGGCGAAGCGCCCCGCGCGTTTTGGATGAAGAACACCTACATCCCGCTGGATATCATGTATTTCGACAGTGAACTGGAGCTGGTCAGCCTGGTGACGGCCCAGCCCTGCAGGACCGAAGCCTGTCCCGGCTATCCCAGTGAAGGACCGGCGATGTACGTGCTGGAACTGAATGCGGGCAAGGCTTCCGAGTTGGGGCTGGAGCCAGGTGACCGCATGGTGCTGATGCTCGATAACAACTGAGGTAGGGCTGCTTCACCAGGCGCCAGCAAGTACCCAGGCTGATATGGAACCAATTGAGCCAATAGTTCGGGGCAATCCATGATCTCGTCGCCTATCGGTACAAAAACGCGTTTGTGGTGGTGATGCTTCATGCGTACATTGTCGGTTGCGGCCATGACACCCTTGGGTCAGGAATATGCCGAAGTCCGGGCGCTGCGGCCCGAATATCGCGGTTAGCAGCCGCTCCTGCAGCAGATTCGGTGTTTTTATTCTGACCTCAAATGTTCCTGTTTTCCGGCTCTTCCGGTTCTTTATCTTTGCGCTTCCGAAACGAAGCAAACAGGGCGGTCAATAAGCCCAGCAGTACCTCGTCCACAAACGGCAGTACATCGGGAATCAGCACGTCTGCAACAAACACCGCAGCAGTCAGCAGAAAAAGCTGTGGGAAGCGCAGGCGCGAAGCAAAAGCCAGCAACCACTTGATGGGTGAAAATGCCATTATCTCGTTTCTCACAATCGGCGCCGCAATGCTGATTTCGATCAGCAAATGGACTCTAGGGTATGATTTTGCAGCAAATTTAACATTATGTTGCTTTTTACTACAGCCATTTACAATTAAGATATGGGCACTATTAGAGGGTGCCAGTCTGCAATGCCGCAGGGGAGGCGCTGATATTGACGCAGAGAGGTAATTAAACATGGCAGGCAAGTTTGTAGTTTCAAGAAGTAAAGACGGTCAGCACTACTTCGTGCTGAAAGCTTCGAATGGTCAGGCGGTTCTTCAGAGTGAACGCTACAAGTCACCGAAGTCTTGTGCCAACGGCATCGAGTCCGTGCGCAAGAACTCCCAGGAAGAGGGTCGCTTCGAATGCCGCACCGCCAAAGACGGTCGCACCTATTTCGTATTGAAAGCTGCTAATGGCCAGGAAGTCGGCCGCAGCCAGATGTACAAGTCAGACAGCGGCTGCCGCAACGGCATGAAGTCTGTTGCAACCAACGCACCGGGCGCAGCAGTCACCGAAGGTTAAGCCCTGACAGGCAACACAGAGAAAACGGGCTTCGGCCCGTTTTTTTTGTATCGGCCCTGAAAAGCCCCTTTGTGACCACCCTGATCGGGCCAAAGACAGGCACTGCGGCTGGCTGCGGATGTATTCACGGTGTCCAGCCGGGCCCGGACAGGCACTGCTGCCGCATTAAAGTGGTAGATTCTCGCTATGGATTCCACACGCATCATCCAGCTCTCCGACTGCCACGTATCTGCCACGGCGGATGCGGTTTACCGTGGCATTAACCCCAGGTCAGAGCTCGAGAAACTCCTGGCGGTGATGTCGGACTGGCAGCCCGATTTGTTACTGCTCACCGGAGACCTGGCCGAGGATGGCAGCCGCGAGGCGTACGAGTATCTTGAAGACCGCCTCGCAGGGCTGGATGTGCCGGTGCACACCTTGCCCGGCAACCATGACAACCATCAGCTTCAATCCGCGGTGTTTGCCAGCACGGCCGTGGACGAGGCGTTGCAGATCAGCGCCGGTGCCTGGATGCTGCTTTTGCTGAATTCGTCCCGGCCAAAGATGATTGCCGGCAAACTGGACCCGGCCCAGCTTGATTCGGTGGAGGCCGCACTGGCTGCACACCCTGGTCCGGCAATGGTATTTTTGCACCATCAACCGGTGCCCGTCGGCAGCTCATGGATAGACCGTTATGCGCTGCAAAGTGCCGGGCGTTTCTGGTCGGTGCTTGACCGTCATGAACAGGTCAAAGTGGTGGCGTGGGGGCACGTACACCAGGGGTTCGAGGCAGGGCGGGGTTGCGTGAAGCTGTTGTCAGCCCCTTCCAGTGCGATCAACAGTCTTCCCGGGAAAGAAAAGTTTACGCCCGACCAGGCCGGACCCGCGTGCCGCTGGTTCGTGGCGCATGCCGACGGTGAACTGGAGAGTGGAGTCTTGCGGGCTTAGTCTTCGGGGAGCACCAGCCACAGGATGATATAGACGAGAATGCCGGGGAACGCCGCCGACAGGATCGACAGCAGCACATAGGCAACCCGGGTTCCGGTGACCGACCAGCCGAAATGCGCGGCGATGCCTGCACAGACACCCCCGATCATGCGGTTGCTGCGTGAACGTTTGATACCGCTGCCTTTCGCCATGATTCGCCTCAGACCTCGACCATTTCAAAATCTTCTTTGCCTGCGCCGCAGTCGGGACAAAACCAGTCATCGGGCACATCTTCCCAGCGCGTGCCGGGCGCCAGGCCCTCTTCGGGCGCGCCTTTTTCTTCTTCGTACATCCATCCGCAGATGATGCACATCCACACCTTGTATTCGGTTTCTTGTGACGCTTCTGAACTCACCCTGTCCTCGCTGTTTTGTGTGGCCCGCTCACGGACGCGTAGTTTGCCATGTTTGACTTGGTTTTTTCAGTGACCAACCAAATCTGTATCAAGTGGCCCATAAACTTCAGGGCGCTTCCTTGAGATTCAAGGCCCGGCGGCTGAAAATGACGTGCTGCCTTAGCCAGTGTCGGGCTATTCGTTATTTACCCGGCCGACCATTGATACGGGAACATTCAACCATGCCTACCAACTCTGAACTGCTTGCCCGCGCCCGCGCCCGCATCCCCGGTGGCGTCAACTCCCCGGTCCGTGCCTTCAACGGTGTCGGGGGTGAACCGTTGTTTTTTGAACGGGCCGAAGGTTCACGCCTGTACGACATGAAAGGGCGGGCCTACATTGACTATATCGGTTCCTGGGGCCCGATGATTGCCGGCCACGCCCACCCCGACATCGTTCGCGCGGTTCAGAATGCCGCGCAGCGCGGCTTGAGTTTCGGCGCGCCGGCGCCTTCAGAGGTGACGATGGCCGAGCGCCTGTGCGAGCTGGTCGAAGGCATGGACCTGGTGCGCATGGTCAACTCCGGCACCGAGGCGACGATGAGCGCGATTCGCGTCGCGCGTGCCGCCACCAGTCGCGACATGATCATCAAGTTCGAAGGGTGTTACCACGGCCACGCGGATCCGTTCCTGGTCAAGGCCGGCAGCGGAGCGCTGACGCTGGGCGTGCCGAATTCACCCGGCGTGCCTTCGGCGACCGCCGACCTGACCCTGACGCTGCCGTTCAACGACGCCGAAGCCGTTCGCCAGTGCCTCGAAGTCCATGGCAAACAGGTGGCGGCCATTATCGTCGAGCCGGTGGCCGGCAACATGAACTGCATTCCACCGCGCAGTGGCTACCTGGAAGCTTTACGCCGCCTGTGTGACGAGCACGGCGTGGTGCTGATATTCGACGAGGTCATGACCGGCTTCCGCGTGGCGCTGGGCGGCGCGCAATCACTTTATGGCGTGACACCGGACCTGTCGTGCTTTGGCAAGGTCATTGGCGGCGGTATGCCGGTCGGTGCTTTCGGTGGCAAGAAGCAGTTCATGGAATTGGTCGCGCCCAGTGGCCCGGTTTACCAGGCGGGCACGCTGTCCGGAAACCCGGTGGCCATGGCGGCCGGGCTGGCCAACCTGGACCTGATTACCGCGCCTGGTTTTTACGAGCGCCTGAACGAGAGAACCGGGGCCCTGGTTACCGGCCTGGCCGAAGCCGCGAAAGAGGCGGGCGTGCCGATGGCCTTCAGCCACGTGGGTGGCATGTTTGGCCTGTTCTTTACCGACCAGGTCGAGGTCACCACCTTTGCCGAGGTCATGAATTGCGATATCGAGGCGTTCAAGCGCTTCTTCCATGGCATGCTGGAGGGTGGCGTGTACCTGGCGCCTTCCGCGTTCGAGGCCGGTTTCGTGTCTACCGCGCACAGCGAGCAGGACATCATCGACACCGTCAACGCGGCCCGCACGACGCTGGCGCGCATGGCCTCCTGATGGGCTTGCGCCGTCAGCCCGTTTTGCGCTGACCGCGCAGGCGGAAGAATGGCCGCTCGAAAACCAAGTAACTGGCTGCAGCAACCGCAGTGACCAACGCCGTGCACAGCAGGAACTTGCCCGGGCCGGGCAGTGACAGGTACGCCTCGCCGCCGACTTTCTGCAATTGCTGCATGGCCGGAAAGTGCCACAGGTAAAGGCTGTAGCTGACCAGCCCGATAAAATAAACCACCGGGTTGGCGAACAGTGCTTTGCCGATGCGACTGCCCCAGTAAAGACTCAGAACGATCACGGACAACGAGGCGCCGAGCACGGTCGGGGCAATGACCATGCTCCAGTGGCCATCCCAGTACACCGGGCCAAAGCGAACCACGACCTGGCTCAGCCACAGGAATACCGCAACCGCGCCGGCCACGAACATCCATTCGACCTGTTTCGCCGTGGGCTTGGCCTTTCCGGCCAGGGCGCGTTGTTGCGCGAGCAGGGCGGCGCTGGCGCCAATCAGGAACTCGGGCAACGAACCCGGCAATTGCGAGGCCGCCAGGAATGCCGCGTCTCCCGGGTGGTCGGCAAAATGCGCTGCGGCCCAACTGCGGTATACCAGGCTGGTGACGATGCCGGCCGCCAGCAGCCACCCCCAGCGGCGGGGTTTCATCAACGGCGCCAGCAAAGGCAACAGCAGGTAAAACGACAGCTCGACAGGCAGTGTCCACCACAGCCCGACAATCGGTTTGACCGGCTCGGGGCCGATGTTGAAAAACATGAAAAAGTGCGCCGCGAGCGCGTACCCGTCCAGCGGCTTCCAGGTCACAAACCAGGCGCCGGCGAGCATGATGATGGCCCATTGCGCGTAATAGGCCGGGAACACGCGTAACAGCCGCCGCGACATGTAGCGGCGCACAGCGGGCCGTGCTGTATCACCGAGACTGGCGCGGGCAAATGGCAGGCTCAGCAGGAACCCGCTGAGCACGAAAAACAGGTCCACCCCGGCGAAGCCCAGGCCCAGCGGCAGCTGAAGGAAGTAGCCCAGCACCGGGATACTCAGGTCGAGGCGGATTCCGGGATGCAGCGCGGCGTAGTGAAACAGGAACACTGAAAATGCGGCAATGCCGCGCAGGCCTGTCAGCGAGGCAATGTAGCGCCGGTCTACCGGCGCCTCACTCATCCAGGAACAGGTCTTTCAACAAGGGTGCGCCGGGCTGAATGGCATACTGGTCGAAGTCCGTGACGCCTCTCTTGCGCAAAACGCTCTCGTCGATAAAGAACTGGCCGCTGACCGTCTTGCTGTCCGAAACCAGCACGGCGTGTGCGGCATCGGCCATGATTTGCTCGTTGCGGCAGTTCTCCGGCTTGACCCGCCCACCCAGCATATTGATGGCGGCGGTGGCAATGACGGTGCGCGGCCACAAGGCGTTGACGGCAATACCATGCTCGCGAAACTCGGCGGCCATGCCCAGCACGCACATGCTCATGCCGTATTTTGAAATGGTGTAGGCGCAATGGTCCCGGAACCACTCCTGGTTCAGGTTCAGCGGCGGAGCGAGATTGAGGATATGCGGATTTTCAGCCTTTTTGAGGAAAGGAAGTGCTGCCTTTGAGCAGGCGAAAGTACCGCGCACATTGACCGACATCATCAGGTCATAGCGCTTCATGCTCAATTGTTCGGTACCGAGCAGGGTGATCGCGCTGGCGTTGTTGACGATGATATCGATGCCCCCGAAATGGGCCGCGGCATCTTTCAGTGCTTCTTCGACCTGGTGCTCGTCGCGCACATCAAGCTTCAGGGCCAGCGCCTTGCCACCGGCGTTTTCGATTTCTTCCGCCGCGCTGTGGATCGTGCCCGGCAATTTCGGGTGGGGCTTGTCTGTCTTGGCGGCGACCACGATATTGGCGCCGTCGCGGGCGGCGCGCAGCGCGATGGCTTTGCCAATGCCGCGCGACCCGCCGGTGATGAAGATGGTTTTGTTTTCGAGGTTTTTCATGGCGGCCCGGAGCCCTTTCTGACGATGCGGTTGACGACCGAAACCGGTCTCTCGCGTATCATACCGTAGAGCCGCACCGGCGCTCGACACTGCCCGCACCAGGAGCAACATGGATACAGCCTGGACTCAGGATTTACTTGCATGGGTCGCCCAGAATCCGGGCTGGACCGCGGTGCTGGTATTTGCCGTGGCCTGCATCGAGTCGCTGGTGCTGATCGGCATCCTGATTCCCGGCATCGTGCTGTTGTTCGGTGTCGGTGCAATGATCGGAATGGGGGCCGTGGATATGTGGCCGATTTGGCTGTGGGGCTCGGTGGGCGCGTTTGTCGGCGACTCCCTGAGTTACGCCGTCGGCAGGCGTTACCGTGAAAACCTGGTCGAGGTGTGGCCATTCTCGCGCTACCCGGTGCTGCTAGACCGCGGTAAATCGTTTTTCAGGCGCCATGGCAACAAGAGCATCCTGGCCGGGCGCTTTATCGGGCCGCTGCGGCCAGTGATCCCGGCAACGGCCGGCATGCTCGGCATGACGCCCGGGCGCTTCCTGGGGATTGATATACCGGCCTGCATCATGTGGTCACCGGCCTACCTGCTGCCGGGCATGCTTTTTGGCGCATCCCTTGAAGTGGCCACTGAGTACGCCGGGCGACTGTCACTGGTATTGCTCATCATTGCCGCCGCGCTGTGGCTGGCGTTCTGGCTGGTGTGGGCGATTTACGATTTCCTGCTGCGTCACTCGGCCAACTGGCTGGCGAGGGCCATCAAGTGGTCACACCGCCACCCGGTGGTTGGAAAAGTGTCGCGCCAGCTGCTCGATCCCGAGCAACCCGAGGCCTTCTCGGTGGCGGCGCTGGGCCTGTTATTGCTGATCGGCCTTTGGACACTTGCCCTGTTGGTATTTTTCTCGCCGTTTTCTTCCCAGCCCGAAGCCATCGACAGGGCGGTCCTGATGCAGTCTGCCGCCCTGCGTAATCACATGGCGGACCCGTTCATGGTTTCCATCATGCAGTTGTCCCGCTGGTGGGTACTGCTGCCGGCGCCCGCTGCCGTGCTGCTGTTCCTGGCCGGTGCCGGCCATGGGCGCGCAGCGATTCACTGGCTGGTCGCCATTGTCGGCGGAGTGCTGATTCAGCTTGGCATCGGTTGGACGCTGCGCGCCACGCCACAACTGCAGGGCGCCGGGCTCGACCAGTTTTACGTACCGAGTTCCGCGCTGACCCTGTGCACCGTGGTGCTGGGTTTTTTCACCGTCATGCTGGCGCGTGAAATCAAGGAAGCGCACCAGAAGTGGCCTTACCTCGCCGCGGCCCTGCTGCTGACCCTGCTGGCCCTGGCGCGCCTGTACCTTGGGCTCGACTGGCTGAGCGGCGCGCTGGTAGGTTTGCTGCTGGGTGTGGCATGGACAGGCATTGTCGGTATTGCCTACCGCTTGCGCGCGGAGGGGTCGTTTTCGGGGGCGGCCGTGGCGGCCATATTCTTCGTAACGCTGGGTATTTCGCTGGCCTGGCAAATCAAGCAGAACCTCGCCGATGACCTGCAGGCGCTGACGCCGGAGTTGCCCTACAGCACCCAGCAGCAGGCTGATTGGTGGCACAGTGGCTGGGCCGGGCTGCCGCGCGAACGAACCCATTTCAGTTCGGTGTCGGCGCGGCGCTTCAACGCGCAACTCGCTGTGCCACTGGAAGAGCTGCAGTCGGCACTGGCCGCCGTGGGCTGGAAACAGGCGCCGCCGGCAGACTGGCAGTGGCTGATGAAGGCCCTGAATCCCGAGCCCCGGATTAATGATCTGCCATTGCTGGGCAAGGATTACCTGGGCCACGCGGAAGTTTTGATCATGCGCTTACGCAGCCAGGATGACGCGCGGCAATTCACGTTCCGGGTGTGGGACTCGGGTATGCGGCTGAAGCCGGGCCTGAGTCCCTTGTACCTCGCCCAGTTATCCGAGGAGTCGGTGGAAAAACGGCTGGCGTTTTTCAGCTACTGGAGGGCGGAGCCTGTCGACGCGGCGTGGCTCGGGGAGCAACTGGAATCGCTCGAAGCGTTTGATCTGCGTCCCGTCGGTGAAGGCTTGTACCTGTTGCGTGAAAAGGCGCCTACTGAAAACGAGGCAGGATCTTGAGCACACTTTCGAGGCGCTCGACCGGGTCGTGCATTTCGAGCATCGCCTGGCGCTCCAGGTTTCTGATTGGCAGCAACTCGGCGAGCCGGTAACCGACCCACGAAGCATCCTGCAGCTTATCTTTTTCAAAATCAGGATAGTTGGCGTCGAGCTTGTCCATGAAGCGCGCGACTATTTCTGCCAGCAGGTGCATCGCTTCCGGGACCTCGACCCGGGGCGCTTCCGGAAGTGTGGTCACATCTGCGATCATCAGGCCGTTGTCACGCATGCGCGTGGCATCGATCGTAAAACGGTCCAGCCCCTGTGCGACGATACCGAGCAAGCCCCCTTCGAGCGAGTTCCAGTCGCGAATCCGGGCCAGTGTTCCGACGCAAGCGTGGTGGGCGGCCTTGCCGGCCTCGGTGCCATCAAGAATCAGGCACACGCCGAAACCGCTGTCGTCGCGCACGCAATCGCGGATCATGTCCAGGTAGCGCTGTTCAAAAATTTTCAGTGGCAGAAAGCCGCCCGGTACCAGGACCGTTTGCAAGGGAAAAATCGGAACGGTTTGCGACATTCTCAACCCGCCTCGTGGTCCCTTTGCTGTATCGCTTCGCTGAAGCGAGCGGGAATGGCATCGAACCCGCCGTTGCTCATGAATACCACGTGATCGCCAGGCTTCGCCTTGTCGAGCATCTGGCTGAGCAGGTCGTCACTGTTGGTGACGACTCGACCGCGGCCGTCCAGTGTTTTCAACACCAGTTGCGGATCCCAGTCGATACCACCGGTTGTTTTCAGCCACACAAAGTCTCCGGCCACCAGTGCCGGGCCCAGTTCATTGCTGTGCACGCCCGCCCGCATGGTGTTGCTGCGAGGCTCCAGGGCCACCAGTATTCGCGCATTTCCAACCCTGCGGCGAAGACCTTCCAGTGTCAGGCGAATGGCCGTCGGGTGGTGGGCAAAATCGTCGTAGACGCTCACGCCGTGGGCCTGGGTCAACAGTTCGAGCCGCCGTTTCACACCCTTAAACAGTGCCAGGGCTTCGATTGCAGTGCCCGGTTCCACGCCGGCTGCAACGCAGGCGGCCACGGCGGCCACGGCGTTCTGGGCATTGTGGCGGCCGGTATGTGGCCACTCGGCTTCTCCGAGTAATTCGTCATCGCGGTAGATGGCCAGCGAACGGCCATCGCTGGAGCGCATCTTGACACGCCAGTCGTGACCTTCCTCGAGGCTGAATCGCTGCAGGTCGCTCCAGCAGCCCATGTCCATGACGGTGGAGAGATTGCTGTCCTGGCCGTTACAGACAATGGTGCCACTGCCCGGGATGGTTCGCACCAGGTGATTGAACTGGGTCTGGATGGATTCCAAGTCCGGGTAAATATCAGCGTGGTCATACTCGAGGTTGTTGAGGATCGCGATGTGCGGACGGTAATGCACGAACTTGGCGCGCTTGTCAAAAAACGCCGTGTCGTATTCATCGGCCTCGACGACGAACAGGTCTGCGCCGTCGCGCGCCGACATGTTGAAGTTCAACGGGACACCGCCAATCAGGAAGCCGGGTTCGAGGCCGGCATGTTCCAGTATCCACGCCACCAGGCTCGAGGTGGTAGTCTTGCCGTGGGTGCCGGCGACCGCGATCACGCGCTTGCCGCGCAGGTAGTTCTCGCCCAGCCAGCGAGGACCGGAGGCATACTGCAGGCCCGAGTTGAGCACGTGTTCGACGGCCGGGTTGCCGCGGCTCAGCGCGTTACCGATGATGACAAGGTCGGGGGCCGGTTGCAGCTGGGCAGGGTCATAACCCTCGACCAGGCTAATGCCCTCCGATTCGAGCAACGTGCTCATTGGCGGGTAGGTTTTTTCATCGGAGCCGGTCACGGTGTGGCCGGCGCGCTTGGCCAGCAGCGCCACGCCGCCCATAAACGTACCGCAAGCGCCGAGTATGTGCAGGTGCATTGATTAAGTCCTTCGGTGCCTGTTCACAGGCCCTGGTTTCCGGCGGCCGGTGGCGAGATTACAAACTCCACCATCAGGTAGCTTGCCGCCAGCAATAAGACCGCAACGAGGATTCCCTGTTGCAATGTAATAGACAGCGCGTGACGGTAAATGTGCCCGTCCACGACCAGGCTCCAGAAAAATACCGTGAACCACGCCAGCGCCAGTATGGGTTGCTGTTGTGCCGGGTCGGCCTGTACCAGGAAGGCGAACGAAATCATGCCGAGGATAATGCCGGCGCCGGCCAGTGCGCTGAGTGTCTGCGGCAGGCGCTCGGAAAACTTGCGAATGTACAACATGACGGCCACGGCCATGAATTGCAGCGCCGCCAGTGCAAGGCTGGTCGAGGCCGGGCTCTCGTCGCCGAGGGTTTGACCGCTGAAAATTCCCAAGCCCAGGTAAATCGCCAGCAGGAAAACAGTAAAAGCCCAGGACGAGGGTAAATCCTGCGGCCCCTTGCGCAGCCTCAGGATATCAACCAGGTCAGTCAGCGGGGAACTCATGTCAAAACGCGGGAATCAGTCAGAGCGATCCGCCTCGCCCTGGTCGAGAACACTCAGGATCAGCTGCAGTACCTCTTCGATGGTGCCGGTGCCCAGTACCTGTGTCAGCAGGCCCTGTTCGGCGTAGTAGTCCACCACCGGGGCCGTTTGCTCCTGGTAAACCCGCATGCGGTTACGCACCACTTCCTCGGTGTCATCGCTGCGGCCTTCCTCGGCGGCTCGCTTGGCGATTCGCGCAACCACCTCTTCGGTGTCCACGTCAATCTGGACCGCCTCCTGCACCGGCATGCCCAGCTTTTCCAGCAGGATATTCAGCGACTCGGCCTGCGCCAGGTTACGCGGATAACCGTCGAGGATGAATCCGGACTTCGTATCGTCGCGATTCATGCGCTCTTCGAGCAACTCGAGGGTCAGGTCATCCGGCACCAGGTCGCCGGAATCCATGATGGTCTTGATGCGCTGCCCCAGCGGGGTCTGGTCCTTGACGGCTTTGCGGAACAACACGCCCGTGGAAATATGCGGTACACCAAGGCGCTGCTCGAGCAGGGCTGCCTGGGTGCCTTTTCCGGAACCTGGTGCTCCGAGTAAAACGATTCTCATGAGAAGCTTTCTGTCCTTTAGCCTGGATTTTGCGCCTGGCTGTTGAAGCGAACACGCGCTAAATTCCTGTGCAGAATCCGGGCTAGAATATGCAAACCCGCATATTGCCTCATGGGGCCTGCGATTTACAGGGCCGGGCGGAAATAGCAACACCATGTTGCCAAGCAACTGGAGAAATCATGGCGAATAAAAACGTACTCTATGCACAATCCGGTGGTGTAACCCCGGTCATCAATGCCACGGCCTGCGGCGTCATTCAGACCGCGCGCAAGAACCGTGACCGCATCGGAAAAGTCTACGCCGGCAAAGACGGCATTATTGGCATCCTCAACGAGGAACTGATTGACACCAGTCACGAGCGCAAAACTGACATCGCCCTGTTGCGCCAGACGCCCGGCGGCGCATTCGGTTCGTGCCGCTTCAAGCTCAAGAGCATCGACGAAAGCCGCGCCGAGTACGAACGTCTGATCGAGGTGTTCAAGGCGCACAACGTGGGTTATTTCTTTTACAACGGTGGCGGTGACTCGGCCGACACTGCTTACAAGGTGTCGCAGATCGGCGATACCCTCGGTTTCCCGGTGCAGTGCATCGGTGTGCCCAAGACCATCGACAATGACTTGCCGATCACGGACTGCAGTCCCGGCTTCGGCTCGGTGGCCAAGTATGTTGCAGTATCGATCATGGAAGCGAGCCTGGACGTCGCCTCGATGGCATCCAGCTCGACCAAGGTGTTCATACTCGAAGTCATGGGGCGCCATGCCGGCTGGATTGCCGCCGCGGGTGGGCTCGCACAGCGGGACAAGAATGACCCGCCGCACATTATCCTGTTTCCTGAAATTCCGCTTGATGAAAAAGCATTTCTGAAAAAGGTCGATCACGCCGTCAAGACGCATGGTTATTGTTCGATCGTGGTCTCGGAGGGGGTCAAGGACAAGAAGGGTAACTTCCTGGCCGATGCCGGCACGCGGGATGCTTTCGGGCATGCCCAACTGGGCGGCGTGGCGCCGGTAGTGGCCGGGCTGGTCAGGGACAAACTGGGTTACAAGTACCATTGGGCGGTGTCGGACTACCTTCAGCGTTCGGCGCGCCACGTGGCGTCCAAAACTGACGTGGCGCAGGCCTACGCCATGGGCGAGGCGGCGATCAAGTTTGCCCTGCAGGGGAAAACCGGCGTCATGCCGGTCATCGAACGCACCTCGGATCACCCCTATCGCTGGCGGGTCGGCGAGGCAAAACTCAGCCGCGTTGCGAACCGCGAGAAAAAAATGCCGCGCCGCTTCATCACCACGGACGGCTTTGGTATTACCGGCCCGGCCCGGCGCTACCTCGAGCCGCTGATTCGTGGAGAAGACTATCCCACCTACGACCGGCACGGGTTGCCGAGGTACGTCACGCTCAAAAACAAGTTGGTGGATAAGAAACTGCCCCCGTTCAAGCCGTGAGCAATTTTTCAGCGGGATGCCTTGCGCTGCTGTGGCTGGCGGCGCCGGCACTGGTGCATGGACAGCAGAATGACGACCACCTGTTGGAAGCGCGCCTGCGCGCCCACATCGAGTTTCTGGCTTCTGACAAGCTGGCCGGGCGCGAACCGGGCACGGCCGGGTATGACATTGCGGCCGATTACGTCGCCAGCCAGTTTCGCCAGGTAGGCCTGCAGGCCGCCGGGGACAATGGCTCGTATTTTCAACAGGTGCCCCTGAGGAGTGCGGTGCTGAAAAATAGCAGCGCCCGGCTCCATTACTCAAGCGGCCGAAAGTCGCGTGACTTCAGGTTCGTCAAGGACTTCTTCATGGGGCCTGACGTTGCGCAGAGCGAGTCGAAAATTTCAGGAGAGCTGGTATTCGCAGGCTACGGCATCGAGGCGCCCGAGCTGGACTACAACGATTTCGCAAGCATTGATGTGACGGGCAAGATCATCGTCGTACTGGCGGGCCAGCCACTGGATTTTCCCAGCGAGGAGGGCGCGCATTTTGGCTCCGGCAGGGAGAAGCGCGCTGCATGGGCACGCAACGGCGCGATTGGCGCGATTGTCATTTCCACCCCTCGCCGGCAGCGTCGCTCAGCCTGGGAGCGGGTGCAGCTGCGGGTGGGAAAACCGTCCATGAAATGGCTGCAGCCGGACGGCAGGCCGTTTCCGGACAATGGTTCCGTCGCGGCGTCGGCCTCGCTGCATCACGAGCCTGCCCGGGTCTTGTTCGAAAGCGCACCGTTCAGCCTGGATGAGCTCATCGAGCTGGATGAATCAGGGCAAGGGCTGCCCGTGTTTGAACTTGAGGGCGAGATTTCGATGGCGCAGCAAAGCGTCCATCGCGAGCTGACCAGCCCCAATGTTGTCGGCGTTTTGCCCGGTACTGATCCTACCCTCAGCGACGAATACGTGGTCTATATCGGCCACCTCGATCATATCGGCGAACTCGCGGGCGAGGGCCATGCCGACAAGATCAACAATGGCGCGCTGGACAACGCTTCCGGCATCTCGGTCATGATCGAAACGGCGCGCATGTTTGCCAGCAATGGCGCCCCTCGTCGTTCGTTGATGTTCCTGGCCCTGACCGCCGAGGAAAAGGGCCTGGTCGGCTCCGAGTATTTCGCCAACTATCCAACAATCCCGAAACAATCTATGGCCGCGGTAATCAACCTCGATATGCCGGTATTGCTGTATGAATTTGGAGACGTGATCGCTTTTGGCGCCGAGCACTCCACGCTTAAAGGGGCGTTCGAGCAGGCGGCGGGCGAGTTTGGCGTCAGCCTGACGCCCGATCCGTTCCCGGAGCAGAATATTTTCGTGCGCAGCGACCACTACCGATTCGTGCAGCAGGGCATCCCTTCGGTCTTCCTGGTCACCGGTCCCAGCTCGTTGGATAACAATATTGATACCAAGCCGATTTACGAGGGGTTCCTGAAGGAACACTACCACCGGGTCAGCGATGACCTGAACCTGCCGATCAATTACACGGCGGCGGCGCGTTTTACCCGCATCAATGCGCGCGCCGGTGCTTTGACGGCCAACCAGGCTGAGCGGCCCCGCTGGCTCGAGGGCGATTTCTTTGGAGACACCTTCGGGCGTTGAATTTGCTGGCTTGCGGGCCGTATACCAATGAAATCTGTGCTAAGATAGCGCGCTTTTTTGGCGGCCCCAAAAGCATTGATCCTACAATCGGCATCGATCCAATAAGCGGGGGCAAATCGCCGCAAGATATAACGCATGCAATGCCCCTGGGGCACAGAGGAGAGACTAATGAGTAATGAAATGGCACTTTGGCTGACCCTGGGGTCTGCCGTACTGGCAGTGCTGTATGGAATTTGGACTGCGCGCTGGGTGGTATCACAGCCGGCGGGTAACGAAAAAATGCAGGGCATTGCTGCCGCGGTGCAGGAAGGCGCCAGCGCCTACATGAACCGCCAGTACAGCACCATCGGCGTGGTCGGCGTGGTTTTGTTTGCCGTGGTTGGGTTCGCGCTGGACTGGGCGACAGCCATCGGTTTTGCCATCGGAGCCATCTTTTCCGCGCTGGCGGGCTACATCGGTATGTTCGTTTCCGTTCGCGCCAATGTCCGCACCGCAGAGGCGGCACGCACCGGGCTGGCCCCGGCGCTGAAAATCGCTTTCCGTGGCGGCGCCATCACCGGTTTGCTGGTGGTTGGCCTCGGACTGCTGGGCGTGGCTGGTTACTACATGCTGCTGGACAACATGGGCTTCAGCACCGATGACACCATTCATGCACTGGTTGGCCTGGCCTTCGGCGGTTCGCTGATTTCCATCTTCGCCCGACTGGGTGGCGGTATCTTCACCAAGGGCGCTGATGTCGGCGCCGACCTGGTGGGTAAAGTTGAAGCAGGCATTCCGGAAGATGATCCCCGTAACCCGGCTGTGATCGCCGATAACGTCGGAGACAACGTGGGTGACTGTGCCGGTATGGCGGCTGACTTGTTTGAAACCTACGCTGTTACCCTGATCGCAACCATGTTGCTGGGCAGCCTGATGATTGAGCAGGTTGGTGCGAACGCCGTCCTCTATCCGATGGTGCTGGGCGGCCTGTCCATCATTGCCTCGGTAGTAGGCACGTTCTTCGTCAAGACCGGCAAGAGCGGTTCCATCATGGGTGCGCTGTACAAAGGTGTGATTGTTTCTGGTGTCCTGGCAGCGATTGCCTTCTACCCGGTGACCAACGCGATGATGGGCGACAACGCCATGAACATGTACTTCGCAGCATTGATCGGCCTGGCGCTGACGGCTGCCATGGTGATCATCACCGAGTACTACACCGGCACCAACTTCAGCCCGGTACAGAAAGTGGCCGAGGCTTCAACGCTGGGCCATGCCACCAACATCATTGCCGGCCTGGGTATTTCGATGAAATCCACCGCGCTGCCGGTTCTGGCCGTGTGCCTGTCGATCTGGGGCGCGCACTATTTTGCCGGCCTGTACGGCATCGCCATTGCCGCGACCTCGATGTTGTCCATGACCGGCATGATCGTGGCGCTGGACGCTTTCGGTCCGATTACAGACAACGCCGGCGGAATCGCCGAGATGGCGGAATTGCCTGAAGAGGTCCGTAACACGACAGATGCGCTGGATGCGGTGGGTAACACTACCAAGGCCGTGACCAAGGGCTATGCGATCGGCTCGGCAGGCCTGGCGGCCCTGGTGCTGTTTGCTGATTACACCAACTCGCTGGCCAAGGCTGGCATGGCCAACCTGACCTTCGACCTGTCGAACCACATGGTCATTATCGGCCTGTTCATCGGCGGCCTGATTCCGTTCCTGTTTGCGGCCATGGCGATGGAAGCCGTGGGCCGCGCTGCTGGCGCGATCATTACCGAGGTGCGTCGCCAGTTCAGGGAAATCCCGGGCATCATGGAAGGCACGGCCAAGCCGGACTACGCCAAGTCCGTGGACCTGCTGACCAAGGCGGCAATTAAGGAAATGATCATTCCTTCACTGCTGCCGCTGGGTGTGCCGATCGTGATTGGCATGCTGCTGGGGCCGCAGGCCCTGGGCGGCTTGCTGGTGGGAACCATTGTGACCGGCCTGTTCGTGGCCATTTCGATGACCACCGGTGGTGGCGCATGGGATAACGCCAAGAAGTACATCGAGGATGGCAACTTCGGCGGTAAGGGCACCGAGGCCCATGCTGCCGCGGTTACCGGTGACACCGTCGGCGACCCCTACAAGGACACCGCTGGTCCTGCCATCAACCCGCTGATCAAGATCATCAACATCGTGGCATTGTTAATCGTCACGCTGCTGTAACCCTGGTCACAATTTGATCTGTCATAAAAGCCGGGCATCGCCCGGCTTTTTTGTGCAGGGATGCACAAACACGAGCATATGCGAGTGCAGGAGCGGAGCAGAACCACGCTTCTGCGCAGCGACATGCAGCGGGCACATGGAAGTGCCCTGCTGCTCATTCATGAAGCCGGGCATCGCCCGGCTTTTTTGTAATTCGGCGTTTTGAATTATCATTCCGACCTGGAAGGGGCAATGGCGCCCCACGATCAAGGAGTGCCAGACATGAGTTTCAAAAAATATTTCACAGCGGCCTGCGCCACATTGGTTTTCTCTGCTGCGGCCCAGGCCGGGTTTGTTTACCAGGCCAGGACCACGATCGAGGGTGACGGCATCGGCGGCACGCAGACCACCACCATTGACGCCTGGGTCGAAGGCGAATCGGCGCGTATCGAACTGCACGAAGGCGACGGCATGGGTTTTCTCGAGGAAGACTCGTACATGCTTACCCACGACGCCGGCGAAACGATGATTTTTGTCAACACCAAGGAACAGACCTGGTCCAGGTTCGACATGGGCGCCACGATGAACGTGGCCGCAGCAGCGATGGAAGGCCTGGGGTCGCTGATGAAGATGGAGTTCACTGATTTCCACATGGAGAAGTTGGGCGACGAAGACGGTGGTGAAATTCTTGGATACGACACCCGGCACATGCGTTTCCGCTCGGGCTACACGATGAAGATGTCCGTTATGGGCCGGGAAATGAACCAGGTCGTGGACATGGACCAGGAAATCTGGGCGACCGATGCGATTGATGCTTCCGCGTTCAGCGCGTGGATGCGGCCCGACAAGCGGCTAAAGGGCATGTTCGAGGGCCTGGACAAGGTGCTCGAGAACAATATTCTCAGGTCCAGGGCGCGCCGCTACGCGCGATCATCAAAACCACGATGAAAGACCACCGTGGCAAAGAATCAACGACACTCAACACCACCGATGTGTTGACGCTGAACGAAGAAAACGTGGATGACAGCATGTTCGAAATTCCGGCAGGCTACGAGGAAGCCGCATTCATGAATGATGGAGAAGCTGGCGCTGAAAGCGAAGAGGACGACCCACTGTCCGAATTGAGGGACCTGTTCAAGCGTAAAAAGAACTAGCATTCAGGATTGATGCCCTCCTGGCCATGCAAAGCCCGGCAGCAGCCGGGCTTTTTTGGGTATAGCAGACCATGGAATTGAAAATATTCAGGATTGAATTAACGTGAACCACCCACAAACCACCACCAACCAGGTGCTCCGGAAAGTACGCTACGAGATTCGCGGCGAGCTGGCGCAACGCGCCCATGAACTGGAACTGCAGGGTTATGAAATCGTGCAGCTGAATATCGGCAACCCTGGGCTGTTTGGCTATCGCACGCCCGAGACCATGCGCCTGGCGATGATCGAAAACCTGGGTTCCAGCGAGGCTTATTGCCACCAGAAAGGGATCTTCCCGGCCCGCGAGGCGGTGGTCATGCAACAGCAGCATCGTGGCGTGCTGGATGTGACGGCGGAAGACGTTTTTATAGGCAACGGCGTCAGCGAACTGATCGACTTGAGCCTCAGGGCGCTGCTTAACCCGGAAGACGAGGTGCTGATCCCGAGCCCGGACTACCCGCTGTGGACGGCTTCGGTCTCGCTGAACCAGGCCAAACCGGTGTACTACAACTGCAAACCGGAAAACGGCTTCCAGCCCGATCCTGGGGAGATCGCGTCGCTGATCACGCCGCGCACCCGGGCGATTGTCGTGATTAATCCAAACAACCCAACCGGCGCCGTTTACAAGCGCGAATTACTTGAAGCGATTGCCGGGCTGGCGGAGAAGCACCGCCTGGTGCTGTTCAGCGACGAGATCTACGACCAGATGCTTTATGGCGAAGCGGTGCATGTGCCCATGGCGACGCTGGTCAAAGACAGCCTGTGCGTGACACTCAGCGGCCTGTCGAAGGTCTACCGCGCCTGTGGCTACCGGGTGGGGTGGGCTGTGGTCAGCGGTGACCGCGAAAACGCCCGGGAATACATCCACGCCATGGAAATGCTCGCTTCGCTGCGCCTGTGCGCCAATGTGCCCGGCCAGTGGGCGGTACAAACTGCGCTGGGCGGCGTGCAGAGCATCGAACAACTGACCGCGCCGGGCGGGCGGCTGTATGAATCACGCCAGGCCATCATTGACGGTGTCGAAAACAGCCGCTTCATGACCATGGTCGAACCCGAAGGGGCCATGTACGGCTTCCCCGGGGTCGACCCTGAACTTATCGCGGACTTCGACGACCAGGCGTTCGCGCTGAAACTGCTTGAACAACAACACATACTGGTCACGCCGGGCAGCAGCTTTAACGTGCCTTACAAGAATCACTTCCGCCTGACCACCTTGCCGCGGCCGGGCAAGTACCAGCGCGTGTTTGAGCAGATCGAGGAATGCCTGGCGTCAATGACCGGCGGCTGAGCGACATAAACCCGGTTTACCCATCACCGCCCTGGACTGCGTGTCTGCAAAAAAAATTTGCTGTGCTATATTGTGTCAGTAGGGCTTGCAGATGCATTCAATACGTCAGTCTTGGAAAGAGCTGGCGTGGGCGTCTTTATTCAAAATTTCGAAAATGTCATTCCGACCCGGTTCCGGGACGGTGGCGTAATCGTTGGTTTTGGGAATGCCCTGGGCAAGGTGAGACGTTGGTGACCATTTTGGCGCCTGCTCTCGCCAGCAATGCAGGACTGACTATGGCGCCAATGCAATCAACGGGTGATGCGGTAAGCAACGCTGATCCCGACGTGCATTTCCATCCAGCCTTTCTCAGGATTCTTTCTGATTCCGCCATGACGGGAATCTCCCGGACACGTGATCTCTTGTCGTGCAGTTTTGCAGTACTTCAGTCTCGGGGGGAGCGCGCTTGCTTCAGTAGCACAGCGTTTGCTGCCATTTTTCTAGAAATAAAACTTTATGGAGAAAACTAAGATGTTCAGGAGAATCCCCAAACCCCTGATTGCGCTGATTGGCATGATGCTGATTACGCCGCAAATCTGGGCCACCACGGTTTTGGAAATGAACTTGGCCGCGTTGACCGACAAGTCCGACCGAATCTTCCTTGGCACGGTGCTTGATGTGTCGGAAGTAAGCGTTGAGGCTGGCGGCGGTACGCTGACCGGCATTAAGTACAGGCTCAGGGTCGATGAAGATTTCATGGGCAACGTTGCCACCGTCAAGGGCCAGAAAATTGCCGAGGTGACCATGCTTGGTTCATTAAAGCAATACCATTCCGGCCGGACTCCAATTGCTGGATTTCCGCGCCTGGAAATTGGCAAAGACTATCTGCTCATGGTTGCTCCGGAAGGCCCGCTGGGCCTGACCACGACCATGGGGCTGAACCAGGGAACATTCAGTGTCTATGCTGACCCGGCGACGCGCGAAACCATGGCCCGCAACGGCTTCAATAACGCTTCGCTGTTCAAAGGCATGAGCGGTAATTACCCGGACAGCGGACCCATTAGCTACGATTCACTGGCCGGTGCAATCCGGTCTGAACTCGGAAATTGAGGAGGAAAATGAAAATGAAAAACTTACGCAAACTCCTCCTGACCACGAGCCTGGTCAGCCTTGTCGCGGCACCGGTATTTGCCGGCGGACCGCTTTATCTTAATTTCAATGACCCGGATAACCTCACACGGTGGCCCGCTGGCGGCGCCAATATCCCGTGGAATCCGGATTTGGGTGGACTGCCCGGCGTCATGGATGCCGCAACGGTTGCGGCAGGATTCCTGGTCTGGGAAAGCGTCCCGACCGCCACGGCGACCTACAGCAATAATGGAGCGCTGGTAGCGAATATCGACTCCACCAACTTCTGCAGCCCGCCTCCGTTTGCGCCCGGGCCGATCGCCATTCCAGGCTGTCACCTGTTGGACAACCTGTTTGCCGGCGCCAGTATCAGCGACGGGTTGAGCCCGATCGTGTTTGACGACGACGGCTCGATCTTTGTAGCCCTGTTTGGCCCCAGCGGCGTGCTTGGCTTTGCCAGCCCGGACTTCTTTGACGGTTCTGGCGTACCGGTCGAAGCCGTATCCTTCCTGAACGGCGGCGCCACGGTTTCCGGCGGCGGCAGTTATCCGGACGCGGATTTCTACGGCGTCCAGGTGCACGAATTCGGTCACTACAGCGGTATGGCCCACACCGTCACCAACGGCCAGAATATCGGCCTGGCCGACGCCAGTGGTCCTTCACCGAATAACACCTACGGCAATGCGCCGGCCGACCAGGTGGAAACCATGTATCCATTCGCCATCACCGGTGGCGGCCAGTCCACGCTGCACCTGGATGAGATCGGGTTCTACTCGACCATGTACCCGGCTCCCGGTTTCTTTGCCGGTTCGGCTACGGTCAGCGGATCGGTTTTCGCACCCAATGGCGTGACGCCATTGACGGGCGTCAACGTCATCGCGCGTAACGTGGCCGATCCTTTCGTGGATGCCACTTCCGCCATCTCTGGCGACCGCGGCGTACCCGGCGAATACACCTTTAACGGTTTGACCCCTGGCGCCGACTACACGGTGCACGTGGACCAGATCCTGCAGGGTGGCTTTAGCACCACGCCAATCGCGCTGCCCGGACCGGAAGAATTCTGGAATGCGGGTGAGTCCAATAACGTTGATTCACCGGACCCCGTGACAGATTCCGACACGGTATCCGCGGCAGCCGGCAGCACGGCATCAGGCATCGACATCATTTTCAACTTACCAGCGCCGGGCGATCCGCTGCTGGTCGGTGACGATGGTTTCGTCGAATTGTTCATGCCCTTCACCTACTCAATCTGCGGGCAGGACTTCGATTCGGTGTTTGTCAACGCCAATGGCAACCTGACCTTTGGATCCGGCGATTCAGACTTTTCCGAGTCCGATGCCGAGTTCCTTGCAGGGCCGCCGCGCATCGCGGCATTGTGGGATGACCTGAGCCCGTTCAACCTGATTTCCGGCGCCCAGCAGGGCCTGGTCACGTTTGATTTCGACATGAACAGCTTCTCGGTGATCTTCGACGACGTGCCCGAGTTTCTGAATACCGGATCGAACAGTTTCGAGATTACGCTGCGCCGCGCGTCCAACAACGTGGACATCGAGTACGGGCCGATTTCGGCCGCCGATGGCCTGGCGGGAATTTCCTGCGGCAGCGCGATTACCTCGCGGTTTGAAACCGAGGATGACCTGACAGCACTACAGACGGCAGCCAACCTGGAAGCCGACGATGGCGTTGGCAGGATCAACACCAAGCCGCAACCGGCGCGTTTCGAGAACTTCTCGGGCTTCGATAATGACACTTCAGGTGAAACCCTGCTGTTCAACCCGACTGCCGATTACAACGACAACTGGGCTGAGAGCAAGAACCCGCTGAAGCCGCGTAAGATCAACTTGCCGTTTGACAGCATACCGATCACGCGTTACACGGAAATCTCGCCGGCTGGTGGAGACGTTGACTACTTCAAGTTCAGGGCCAATGCGGGCACCACCTTGTCTGCTGAGATCCTGACCGGTCAGATCGACTCGGTGA
>JABDJL010000062.1 GCA_013002505.1 Lysobacterales bacterium
TCGACGCGCTCAGCGCTGCCCACCAGGCCGACGTGGTACACCGCGACCTGAAACCGGACAACATCATGATCCTGGAAAATGACCAGGTGAAAGTGCTGGATTTCGGTATTTCACGCGTGCTGAGCGACGTCCCGCCACCGGCCTTGGGCGAACCGGCCCCAGATGAAACCGGCGCGGCCAAGGCCGAAAAGATGGTCGGCACCCTACGCTTCATGTCGCCCGAGCAGGCCAATCGCAAAGACATGGGCACGGCGTCGGATATCTATTCCCTGGGCATCCTGTTCCACGAACTGTTCTCGGACACGCCCGCGCATCCGCCAGGCCTGGACCGAGACGCCCTGATCCAGCGGGCGCGCACCGGGCAAACCGAGCCCGTCCATGGTGTGCCCGGAGACTTGGCGCGGTTGATCGAACGCATGAAGGAACCGGTGCCCGCTGCCCGGCCAACCGCCTCGGAGGCCGCCGCCATCCTGCAACGTATTCGCAGCCGGCCGGCGCGTCGCCTGCGCTGGGCGATTGCTGCCATGTTTGTCGTTGTCATGGCCCTCGGAGCGCTCAAGTACACCCTGGATCTGCGCCACGAACGCGCCCAGGCAGAACTGGCGCGTGCAGAGGCGGTGCAAGTGTCCGAATTTCTCAGCGGCCTGTTCGAGGTTTCGGATCCCGATGTCAGCAAGGGTGAAACGATCACGGCGCGAGAACTGCTTGAACAAGGCGCCGCCCGCATTGATGCGGAGTTGGCCGACCAGCCGAGGGTGCTGGCGCGCTTGAAACTGACGATCGGATCGGTATACCTGAAGCTCGGGCTTTACCAGCGTTCCGGAAAACAACTGTCAGAGGCCGCCAGCCTGGTGCAATCACTGACGCCGCCAAATCCTGAGCTACTGGCTGAAATCCAGTTGGCACGAGGCCTCCTGCACTACCGCCAAAGCGAGTTTCCCGAGGCCGAGAAGGTCATATTGGACGGCTTGGAGCACTTGCCCGCTCAGGACACGGGCAACGTAAACCTCTGGGTTGAGGCAAAGGCATTGCTCGGTATCGTGTACGCGCGCACCGAACGTTTCACCGAAGCATTGGAGATGCAAAACAGCGCGCTTGAGCTGCTGCGCAGCGCCGGCGCTTCGGACCCGAAACGCGAGGTAGAGGCGATGAACAATATCGCCCAGGTGTACTGGCGCCAGGAAGACCTGCCGAATGCCGAAGCAGCCATGCGCGCGGCTTTGCAGCGGTTGGAGGACTCGGGGGTCGATGCCCTGGACCTGGAAACGACACTGAACGGCAATATGGCCAACATACTCGGCGATATGGGGCAGGCAAAGGAGGCTTCGAACTTTGCCGAGACCGCGGTCCGGATCCAGCAGCGAATCCATGGTGAGCACCATCCTTCGCTTGCGCTGGCGTATGACAACCTGGCCGTGGCCATGTTCAGGGCGGGCAAGCTGGAAGAGGCCGAGCAATGGAACCTGGCTGCGCTGGAGGTGTTTGCCGAAACGGTGGGAAGCGATCATGTCGATTATGCGGCGACACTACAGAACCGGGGCGTGATTTTGCGCAATACAAACCGTCTCGCTGAATCCGAAGCGGCGTTCAAGGAAGTGCTGCGCATCCGGCTTGCGGCTTTCGGCGAGGTTCACATCAGCATCGCCGAGGTTTTGAGAAGGCAAGGCGTCGTGTTCAGCCTGCAGGGGCGCCACCAGGAGGCTGCGCAAGCGCATGGCCGCGCGCTGTCCATATTCGATGAACTGGATCGCCCCCTGACCTTCAGCGTGGTCGATACCTGGCGCAAGCTGGCCGGCGCACACCACGAGGCCGGCGATACGGCGCTGGGCCAGGCCACGCTGCAGGAACTGCTGGTCCGGCTCGAGCCCGAAGGGGCAGATGCCCAGGAGTTGCGTGACGAAATCCAGGCAGATCTGGACGCGATGAAGTCTGCCGACTAGACGCCAATGGCGCCCCGCCCAGGTGAAATGCTGATCACAAGGATGATGAATTCAGTGCAGACCCAACAGGACCACCACATGCTTCGATTTGCTCATACCAGCCACATTGGCAAGGTGCGCAAGGAAAACCAGGACCGGGTGCACGTCTTGCCCGGCCAGGGAATTTTCCTGCTGGCGGACGGCGTGGGCGGGCACCGGGGTGGGGCCGTGGCCAGCCAGATGGCGGTCGAGGTGATTGCTGACGAACTTGCCGCGGGCAGGACCCTGGTTCAATCCGTGATGTCGGCTGATGCTGCCATTCGCCAGGCTGCCGGCAAGTCGAATGAAACCAGCAACATGGGGACCACGGTGGTGGTGCTGAAGATCACTGGCCGCGAATTCGAGATCGCCTGGGTCGGGGACAGCCGGGCTTACCGGATCGGTAGTGCGATTGAACAGCTCACGGTCGATCACAGTTACGTGCAGCGCTTGATTGATGACGGGCAAATTTCAGGCTCCGAGGCACGCCGGCATCCCCGCCGCAACATGCTGACCGCGATGCTGGGCGGCGATGACCTGGCAGCGCAGGACGTGGGCGTGGTCAGTGGCACGGTGGCAGAAGGCGAGTTGCTGCTGCTGAGCTCCGACGGACTGCATGATTTGCTTGCAGAAGACGAGTTGCGGTGCCTGGCGCAGGACAACAAGGACCTCGACGCCCTGGTCGAATCCCTGCTGGAGGCCGCCCTGGACAAGGGTGGTACCGACAATATTTCGTTGGTCGCCGTGAGGCCGGGATAGGCGAATCCGGGTTCCCGGTTGGTGCGTAAACAAATAAAGGGCCGGATACCGCGCAGGTATCCGGCCCCGAGTTCCCGGGCAGCGACGCGGCTAGACGAACTTTGCCCCGCCCATGACCAGGTGCAGCACGCCCAGCGCGAAGGCCGCGTAGCCGACGGTCGCGCCCTGGGCCTGTATGGCATCCAGAACGGAAGCGATCTTGCCCGCGGTCAGCTTGTTGATCATGTCGCGGGCCAAGGCGCCGCCGGCAGCCAGTGCGCCGAGTTGGGCCAGGCCATCTCCGACGAGGGGCCTGAAGATGACCAGGTCGAGAATGAAGTCAAATGCGCCCACCGCGAAGGTGGCGATGCCGATGGTCGCGGCAAACGGTGTCAGCGCTTTCACCACCCCGTCCAGCGCCGCGATCTTTCCGCCGGCCAGCACCAGGCCGCAGGTGATCAACAGCAGTGACATGACAACACGCATGATTCCGTAGATGGAGGAGCGATTGGCCTTGGCCTGCTCCTCGGCAATCCGTTCCTGTGTTTCTTTCATGTTCTGCTGGACCGCGCCCAGGGTTTCTTCCAGTTCGGCCTGGGTGCGGGCCATTTCTTTTTCCATGGCCTCGGAGCGAATGCGCTCGTTCTCGGCCAGGCGGGCCGCCTCAGCCTCGGCATACTGCTCACGCTCCGCTTGCAGGCGCTGGGCGCGCTCCTCCTGTTCCTGCCTTCGCTCGGCAGCGGCCGCCGCTGCCTCGGCAGCCCGGCGCGCCTTGGCGAGTTCCTGCGGGCTGGCGCCTGCGGCGGGTTCAGGGACAAATTCCGGCGCCGAGGCGATCGGAAACGGGTTGCCCAGTTCGGGGACATCATCGGCCAGCCGTCGCATGCGCCTGGATTCCCACTCCCAACCATAGAAGCCGCCGTCTTCGACCGCGTCGGGCAGGGTGCGCCCATCCAGCGCCGTTCCGTTTTCGGGAATCCTGGTTTCAACCAGGATCGCGCCCGGGTTGAGCGTCAGCCCCTCTTCCTGCTCCGGGTGGGGCACCAGCTTGCCGCCGTCCACCTCCCACGAAAATGTCCTGAGCAGGGCGCCGTTATCCAGGAACTGGCATTCCCACTCGCCGTCACGGTTTTCGAGGGTGGTGTATGGCATGGGCCGGCCACCGTCGGCCGGTGGATATTCATCGGTCGTATCCTGGAAGGGCAGGGTGGTCTGGTACTGGTAAAAAATCAGCGGTTCGCGGTAGGAGGTGCCACTGCGGAACTCGAGCGCATTGCGGTCAGAATGAACCAGGCTGATCAGCCGGTCATTGTCCAGCACGCGCGTCGAGGTGGCATCCAGGTTTCGCTGGTCGCTGTCCTGTCCAAGCCTGATCGGTTCACCGTCGACCGTGCATCTCAGGTAGGCGGCATTGCCGGTGGTATTGCTCGGCGCGAGCCCGGTTTCCGAAGGTGAGGCATTCCATAGCAGCTGGTAGACACCGGCAAAAGCACCACCTTTGTAGTCGCCCCAAGGTGTCAGGACCGTGGACAGCAGTTCCTGGTGGCGCGATACGAAGTATTCCGGTGGCCGAACCAGCAGTTCTTTCGCGGCGCTGTCAAGCTGGTCGACCTTGCCGACTTCGATGGTGTAGGTATGCGCCGAGTATTCCTTGTTGGAATCGCCGTCTATGTAGATCACTTCGACTTCGTAGGTGCCGGTGCCGGTGGTGACCGGCGGCAGCGTGCCCTGGATGCCACCATTGATCAGCAGGTGCGGCTGCTGCCAGCCGGCGGCGGTATTGCCCGCGACCAGCTGCAGGTTGGGATTGCCCTTGCCATACACCGTGGTTTGCGTGCGGCGCTCGGCAACGACGTCGCCATCCTTGCTCAGCACCAGCTTGATGCTGCTGCGTTCAGGGGCATCGCCATAAATGCGGATCAACGGGACCAGTTGCCAGCCGGTATGGACGCGCTTGCCGTCTACCGAATCAGAATTGTTCTTGACGTTGAAGAAGGTGTAGCCGTGATCGAGGACAAAGCCGCTCGGCAAGCTGGCGTGCGCCGGCGCGGACAGGCACATGGCGGCGAGGATGGTGAGTAAAGTGCGTGAAATACGATTTCGACGGGATTGGGAATACATAGGCCCCCCCTTGAGTTTGATGGACAAGGCAGGCCATTTCCCTATGTCCGGCTTTACGATGTGGTTCTCAGAGCCTTGTTCTTCTGCCTTTTGAAAAATAATAGGCATGAATTCGCTGCTTGTCCAACGCACGTGGTGGGTTCCGGGCCGAAACTATTGCCCCCGTCGTCAAGGCATTAGCGGTTAAACTGAATGCCAGGGTTAATGGAAGCGGGAGCCTTAAGCGCAATGAATGAGTATTCCCAAATACTGGTGTATCCCATGAGCGCGTTCGTGGTGTACCTGTTCGTGTTCATGATCCTGCAGTACCGGATGCGCGTGCGGGCGAACAAGGCCGGGGACATGTCGTATAAGTATTTCTTCGCCTACGACGCGACGAAGTTCAGGCCGACCGACAAGGTCATCGTCTGGAGCAATCACTACAACAACACTTTCCAGGTGCCGGTGCTGTTCATGATCGGCTGCGTGGCCCACATGGTGGTCGGGCAGGCCAATTTATGGACCGTCGCGCTGGCCTGGGTTTTCGTCGTGTCCAGGGGCTGGCATGCAATCGAGCATCTCGGTAGCAACAGCCTGAAGCGTCGGCCCTTCATTTTTCTCTTTGGCGTAGTGGTAGTGGTGCTGATATACCTGCAACTGTGCTGGTTCGTCGCCCGCTAGGGCGCTCGATACTTGGGGTCGGAGTAAAAACTCTCCCCGGCCCTGAAAGACGTTTCCGCGGAACCTCATTGCTGCAGCCCACACGCTGGACCCGACCATCAAGAATGAGCCGGAGTTGTCAGGCGGGGAGTGACTGGCGACTAAACGCATAGATC
>JABDJL010000117.1 GCA_013002505.1 Lysobacterales bacterium
TCCCTGATCAGTGCCAGGCGCCACAGCCACAAGGTGAGGATCAGCGCCGCTGCGGTCGGGAATACCGGCTCCGGGAAGGCGATGACGAGATAGTCATATATTCCGTGTACCAGCGCCGTGAAGGCCAGCGAGCCCGGAACCACGATGAACAGGCGCCGGCGGCACAGGTAGGCACGGCCGATGTAATAACCCCAGATAGACGCGAACACGATGTGTACGACAGGGCCGGCGAAACCACGCGCCAGTGCTTCGACAAAGGGCATGAACTGAACATACTGAATGTTCTCGACGGCCGCAAAGCCCAACGCTATGAAGGAACCGTAGATGATGCCATCAACCGGTTCGTCGAACTCTTTGAATCGTATTACCACGAGCAGGAAAGGGATCATCTTGGCCAGTTCCTCGATCACGCCTATGGCAAAAATCGCGTAGAGCAACAGTCCGAACCGGTTGGTATCGGCCAGTACCAGGGCATCGCGGCGCAAACCGAACAAATCCAAAGATTCATACATGTACCCGGCAAGGTAACTCGATACCACGCCCAGCAGGAAAGCCACCAAAAGGTGGCCGGGAGGTTCAGGTAAATGGTGGTCCTTGCAGTAGTGGTAAACAGCCCAGAACAGGATCGGAGCAATGATAGGCAGGCAAATGATGGTGTATTCATTCAACGCCGTTCTGCCTCAATGCTTCGCCTGTTATTGTGCCATCAGAAGATCGTGTAAATAAATGGCGCCAGTGATGAGCCGCCAGCAACGACGATCAGCACGCCCAGTAACAGCATGATGGCAATGATCGGCGCCAGCCAGAATTTCTTGCGCTCGCCCATGAAGGCCGCGAAATCTTTGATCAGTTCCCACATCAAATTATGGTATCGCAAAACGCGCGGAGGAAAACCAGGAAATCAGGTCAAGACGTTTCGCAGCCAATAAGTTGGTTGAGAAAAAATTAACCAAATGAAAGTAATCCACAAATTACACGAATTACACTAATTTTTGGAAATTGGTCAGTCACAAGTCTGGATGTGATCCTACTAATCAACCACGACTCGTCTATGCAAATAATTTTACCTACAGATGGTTGTTGGATCTGGTTTTCAGGATTGCACGAGCCAGTCTTGATCTTCTGCTCTCAATTTGTGTAATCCGTGTAATTTGTGGAGATATCTTAAATGCGCTGCCCAGCGCTAAAAGGGTTTTTCGAGGTGCGAAGGTGGCTGCTTCTCCGACTCGACGCGGTAGGTTTCGGCTTGCGGGTCGAAACGCCGTTGCATGCTGTCCTTGCCGAACAGGCGCAGCAGTAAACCAATCGGCAACATGACGAGGTAAAACAGCAGCAACATGATCAGCCGCGTGTTGACCCATTGTGCGACCGCGGCGAACTTCATCCAGGGCGCGTACAGGAACCGGACCGAGGCCGGGTGAACAGCGGCCCACGCGGCAACCAGGGCCGCCGCGATCCATGGCCACATCGGCCAGGCTGGCCAGGCCGCCAACCCGAAACGGAACCACGGGATCAACAGTCCGAACAGCACGGCCAGAACACCGGCGAACCTCAGTCCGAATTGGCGTAGTTCCTGCCTGTCCAGTGTCTTGTTCATGATCAGTCCAGTTCGAACTCGTTCTGCCAATCACCTGAATCGTCAAACTCGGGTTGCTGGTCCTTGTACAGGATGCCGTTTTCCAACACCAGGATGTCCATCTCGGTGCGCATGAAGCAGCGGTAGGCATGCTCGGGCGACATGACGATGGGTTCGCCGCGTACGTTGAACGATGTGTTGACCAGCACCGGGCAGCCGGTGCGTTGTTCAAAGGCCCCGATCAGGCCATGAAATCGCGGATTGGTTTCACGGTGCACGGTCTGCACGCGCGCCGAGTAATCCACGTGGGTCACGGCAGGAATTTCCGAACGCGGCACTTTCAACTTGTCGATACCGAAGCGCTGCCGGTCCTGCTCCTGCATGGCGTGGCGCCGGTGCTGGACAACATCGGCAACGATCAGCATGTACGGGCTGGCCTGGTCAAGCTCGAACCACTCGGCCACCCGCTCCGCCTTGACGGCTGGCGCAAACGGCCTGAACGACTCGCGGTACTTGATCTTCAGGTTCATGACCGATTGCATTTCGCGGTTGCGGGGGTCGCCGAGTATCGATCGCCCGCCCAGCGCGCGCGGACCGTACTCCATGCGTCCCTGGAACCAGCCCACGACCTTGCCTTGATCCAGTTCGCCGGCCAGTTTTGCAAACAGCTCCGGGTCCTCGAGTTCCTCGAACGGCGCCTCGATGGCAGCCAGGTAACCCCGGATTTCATCCATGCCATAACGCGGACCGAGGTAGGCGCCGCGCATCGAATCGCGCGGCTGCGCCTGGCGCGGTTGACCGAGGTATTCGTGCCAGGTCGACAGTGCGGCCCCCAGCGCACCGCCGGCATCGCCGGCGGCCGGTTGAATCCAGATATCGGAGAATGGTGACTCACGCAGCAAGCGCCCGTTGGCGACACAATTCAGCGCCACGCCGCCGGCCAGGCACAACTGGTCCATGCCGGTTTCGCGATGTACGGTTTCGGCCAGCCTCAAAATGATTTCCTCGATGACCAGCTGGATGGACCGGGCGATATCCATCTCCTTCTGGGTCAGTTCAGACTCGGGAGCGCGCGGTGGGCCGCCGAACAGCGCGTCAAAGCGCTGGTTGGTCATCGTCAGCCCGGTGGCATAATCAAAATACGACATATCCAGCCGAAAGGTGCCGTCCGCCTTGACGTCAATCAGCTTTTTGCGGATCAGGTCGGCGTATCGCGGTTCGCCGTAGGGCGCCAGGCCCATGAGCTTGTACTCGCCGGAATTGACGCGAAAACCGGTGTAATAGGTAAAGGCCGAGTACAGCAATCCCAGCGAATGCGGAAAATCGATCTGCCACTGCGCCTCGAGGCGGTTTCCGTTTCCGGTCCACACCGAACTGGTCGCCCACTCGCCTACGCCGTCCATGCACAGCACGGCTGCATTTTCGAACGGCGAGGCAAAAAAGGCGGACGCCGCGTGGGACTGGTGGTGGTAGGTAAACATCAGCGGGGGCAGATCGCGTTCTTCGATTACGCCGATGCGGCTCAACTCGCTGCGCATGGTTTTTTTGAGGAACAGCTTTTCCTTCAGCCAGATCGGAATCGCGACAAGGAATGATTTGAAACCACGCGGCGCAAAAGCCAGGTAAGTTTCCAGCAGGCGCTCGAATTTAAGCAGTGGTTTATCGTAGAACACGATGTGCGTCAGGTCTGACATGTCGAGGCCACCTTCGCGCAGGCAGTACTCGACGGCACCGGAGGGGAACCCCGCATCGTGCTTCTTGCGCGAGAAACGTTCTTCCTGGGCCGCTGCAATAATCTGTCCGTCGACCAGCAGCGCAGCGGCGCTGTCGTGGTAGTAGGCGGATATTCCAAGAATTGCAGCTTTCACGGTGAACCGGGCAGGAAGCAGGGGCCAGCGCGCATTTTAACGGAATTACCGCACTCCGCACGGCCCTGTGGCCCATGCGATTTGATTCTGTTACCGTGACGGCGGCTTCCAGCCGGGGTGTGAACGGACATGAGTGACTCGAACGGCAAGGCCGGGCGCAAGGGCGGGCAGCTCGGCAACTGGGTGTTGCTGTTGCTGGTGACGCTGGCGACCCTGTGGCTGGCGGATCGGGTGTTTCGGGCTTACGAGCAAAGCCAGCTTTTGCCACAATTGCCAGATCCCGGCGACAACGCGGCCGTCAACCTCGCTTCATTGCGCTACAACGACACAACGGTCGAACGCGATACCACTGAAGGTGAGTTTCGCATTCTCAGCTTTGGTGACTCCTTTGCTTACTCGGTGATGCAGCCGGACCTGTCCTACAGCGGATTACTGCAAGGCCAACTGCAGGAAAATGTGCCCGACTTCCGATTCCGCGTCGTGAACCTGGGTGAACCGGCCACCGGCACCCGGCAATACCGGGAATCCCACCGCTACTGGTCACGCATATTGCAGCACCAGGGGGTACTGTTCCTGGTTTTCATCGGCAATGACCTGCTCGATGACGCTTACTTGTACTCGGCAGTCGAATGGCAACCCAACCGCGCCGTGCTCGAGGGCGGCAACCCGATCCTGGACCCAGGCAATCCCCGCGTCCCCCGCAAGTATCCGCTGCGCATGTTCGACTACGCCTACGCGTGGTTCATGTCGCTGCGCACGCGCAGTGACGAAGACCTGCCGCCGGGCTACAACTGGGCCGGCCTGACCGACTTTGCGCGCGATGATTTTCTCGAAATCAACAGCCGCTACCTGGAAAATTTCGATCCGCAGGAATTGCCTGCATTGTTACCCGGTTATGAACAGGTCATGTTGCTGATGCAGCATGCGCAGCGCTTTTCCGAGCAGGGCATACCGGTGGCGGTGGCCATCGGTCCCAGCGAAATACAGGTCAATGACGGCCTGCGCAACGAGGTCCTGGCACTGCAATCGCGCCAGCAGGATGAATTCGACATGCAGCTGCCACAGCGAATTATCAGCCAGCTGCACGCGCAGCATGCCCCGGATGTGACCCTGTTCGATATGACCGCCGGGTTCAGGGCCCACGCGCAGGCCACCGGCAGCAGCCTGTTTTTCCGACGCAATACGCATTGGGACAAGGAGGGGAACCGCCTCGCTGCAGAGTTGATCGGTCGTGAAATACGGTCCGCGTGGTTCGGACAACCCGGAAACGATCCGGCAACAGGCCCGCACCAGGCATTACCGTCGAACCCCCTGCTTTCGGACCAGCAGATCAGGCAATACCTGGCGCCGCTCAACCGTTTTCACGGTGGTGGCTTCAAAGTCACCGGAGCCGTGCGGCCCATACACCTGCTGGACGGCATCAGCGACCAGCCGGACAACTGGGCCATTGCGCCACTGGGTTCGGCGGTGTCGATAAGCTTTGCTGAGCCTATGGCGCTTGCAGCAGTGCGCATCCACCTTTTTGACGGCGATGGGCGCCACTACCGCTATTCGCTGGAGGCAGAACATGGCGATGGCTGGGAGCTTGTGGCCGGTGCGCCCGAAACATCATCGGAAGGGGCGCAAGAATGGACACTGAATGGGCGGCCCGTCAGCGCCATACGCATTACGGGTATTGAAAGTACTGCGGCGGCAGGCAGCCCAACCGCTGGCTACCTGTTGATCCACGAAATCGAGTGGACCCAAAAGCAGGCCGAATCTGGCTATTGACCGGCTGCCGGGGCTGCGACAAGCTAGGGCGATTACAGGTATTTCAGAAACCAAAGCAATGACCATGAGCAATTCATCTCCCGACACGCGCGAGCTGCAATCCCGCGACCACGCCCATTACATGCACCCCTTTACCGATCATCACGACCTTGGCAAGAGCGGCGCACGCATCATTACCAGCGCCGATGGGGTGTACATCACCGATTCTGATGGAAACCGGATTCTCGACGGCATGGCAGGCCTTTGGTGCGTCAACCTGGGCTATGGCCGCCAGGACCTGGTCGACGCCGCCACGCGCCAGATGCAGCAATTGCCGTACTACAACAGCTTTTTCCGTACGGCCCATCCGCCGGCGATCGAGTTATCCGAGTTGCTGGCCGAGATCAGCCCGCCGCAGTTCAACCTGGTTTTTTTTACCGGCTCCGGTTCCGAAGCCAATGACACGGTCATCAAGCTGGTGCGACGCTACTGGGACCTGGCGGGCGAGCCTTCCCGCAAGCTGATCATCAGCCGCAAGAATGCCTATCACGGCAGCACTGTGGCGGCCGGCAGCCTTGGCGGCATGGACGCCATGCACAAGCAAACGGGCACCCTGCTGCCGGGCATTGAGCATATCGAGCAGCCGTATCTCTTTGAACTCGGTCACGGCATGCCGGCCGATGAGTTCGGTGT
>JABDJL010000154.1 GCA_013002505.1 Lysobacterales bacterium
CGCCAGCCCTCACTCCAGGAACAAACGCTCCCCGAATGACCACGCGATCAGGGTCAGCAACAGGTACCACGCAATCCAGCGATGCACGCGTGACCGGTCAAGGTATATGGCCACCAGCGAGACCAGCGCCCAGTGCAGCACCACCGGCAGGTAAATCGGGTTGGCAAAGAGGTCGCCCCGTGCGGCGGTCTGCAGGATGTCGGTCAATACAACGGCAACAAAGGCCCACAGAAACCAGTGAGGCCGATACTTGAGCGGGGTCCCGATGCCCGCGGTTTGCGGCGGGTACAGCGTGATCGCACCCACGTAATGGGTCACGGACCAGATGACAATGACCAGGAACTGGTCCAGCCGCCAGACTTCCTGCTTGCTCCACAGATACCCGATCCACCAGTTCAGGACCAGCACCAGGAAGAAAAACGCGGTCAGTACAAAGCGGGTCTCGTTGGCCTTGCCCTGGTACACGGACCGAATCACGCCGGCGAGAATATGCGTCACCGAGATGCCGAAGATGATCGACATGAAGACCGCGAGGTACTCGAATTCGCTCATGTGCAGAACTTCCGGCCGGCAATCCAGGTTCAGATCATAGCAAGCACACTGATCGGATACGCTGATCGCGCCTAATCCGGTGGCGCGCGCCACCGCATTAGCAAGCCGCTTTCCAGCACCACAAACGCCAACGCCCCTGCCGCCACGCCCAGCCAGTGTGCCTCGTGCAGTACGACCGGACCCACCTGTTGCGTCATTTCCCCGCCGCCATTCACCTGCCACAGCAACTTGGCGCTCAACAGCACCAGGCCGGTGATCCTGATGGGCAGCGGCGCCTTAAGCAGCAGGTACACCAGCAGCCCATGCAGCACACCCGACAGCCCGGCGTACCAGTCGAAGGCCAGGTACAGCAAGCCGGCACTGATGGCCAGCGGACTGAGCAGCACAAAGTACAGGGCAGTTCGGAGTTGCCCGGTGAGCCCCGCCCAATACAGCAGCGCCAACGCGGCCGCAATATTGACGGCTGCGTGTTGCAGGCGCAGGTGCACGAAATGCGCGGTCAGCAGCCGCCACAACTGCCCTGCCCGGACCGAGGCGCTGTCCAGGATCAGGGCGTCGCGGATCGCGGGAATTGACCCGGCGGCCAGCAACACCATCACCATAACTGCGGCGGCGTATACGCGGCGCCGTGACGTGGAACGCAAAAGACCTATCCCTGCCTGGTGGATCGACCCACCCAGAGCAGCCCGGCGCACAGGCCGAGAAGCAGCAGCAGGTCCACCGAGCCTTCACCCCCGCTGCGTGAGACGACGCGCACGCTCTGGTCCACCTTGATGCGCTCGCGGAAGCGTTCGAGCTCGCTGTCGAGGTTGGTCGTCATCTGTTGCATCGCCACCTCGAAGCTGCCCTCCGACAGCTCCCTGCTGACCTGGCCCACCGCCACGGCGGTGGAGCGTTTCGAGGCCTCGTCCAGGCCCGGGGCGCGGAACAGCATGCGCTGGGTGTTGAGATCAAACACCGCGGTGTCTACGAAAGTCGTGACCTCGTTTTCATTGCCACGGATCGTGTAGGCGCCGACGATGGTCCAGTACAGAATTGAGGATGCCGTCTCGCCAGTGGTGACGACCTGGTCATAGGAAACCAGCGCCATCAGGTCCACCGAGTAGAGGCGGCCCACCTGGGCCAGCGAATCAAAGCCTTTCTTGCCGCGCAGGTAGGTCGAAGGAATCACCTCGATCCGCTCGACATAATCGCGGCCCATGAAGGCGTCCCGGACCTGGCCGAGCAACTGGTTCTGTTCGGCTTCCGTCAGCGCCAGGTTGCCATGGCCGGGCACAAAGGCAATGCCCACCCGGGCCGGCACCTTGATGACCGGGATGTGCCCGTCCACCGGCGGCGGCACCTCGCCGTCGGGATACAGGAATTCAACCAGGCTGCTGGAACTGCCGGATCGGTATTGCTGAACAAACATCCAGGAACAGGAAGCAAGGAACATGGCCATGGAGGCCAGGAGCGTAGCAATCAAGCGAAACATGGTTAACTCCCCAATTTGGGAAGGCACCGGCCAATCCGCTATCCGCCCAAATTTTGAGCGCAAATTATCCGCCTGTCCTTATCGCCCTGCAACTGGGGTGCCCACCCCGGGCCGCGTTGTTACATAGCTTGCCACAGCCAATGGCAGGCGGGCGAAATCAGCAGAATTTGGCTACCTGATTGACGATCTGACTGATCGGGCATGGATGATCGCGAGCCAGCGACTTATGCGTTCAGTATTTGAATAAATTCAGCATATATACCTGTTTTTATTGCTTTTTGTCTCACAATACTGTATATTTATATAGTATCTTAACCATCATCGGAACGACCATGCAGCACACCAATACGCCACGCAAACCACGCATTGAAAACCCGCCCACAGCCCTGGATTCACTGGCGGACCAGATCACCGAGTTATCCGCGCACCTGGATGCCGGCACCTATCGACTGTTGAAGCTGATCGGCGAGTTCGACCAGCGCGAAGGTTGGTCCGGCCCCGGCATGCGCTCGTGCGCACACTGGCTGAACTGGCAATGCGGCATTGCCCTGGGCGCGGCGCGCGAGAAGGTGCGCGAGGCGAAGGCCCTGCCCGCCCTGCCCCGGATCAGCGAGGCATTCCGCAAGGCCGAAGTCAGCTATTCCAAGGTACGCGCCATGACCCGCGTGGCCACGCCCGAAAACGAACACGCCCTACTGGAAGTGGCCAGGTCAGGAACGGCACGCCACGTGGAGCAGCAGGTGCGCTGGTACCGCAAGGTCAAGCGCATCGAAGCGCTGGAACAGGAAAATACCCGGCACTTGGCGCGTGAACTCAGCTGCCACCAGGACGATGACGGATCCTGGGTGGTGCGCGGCCGGCTCACGCCTGA
>JABDJL010000163.1 GCA_013002505.1 Lysobacterales bacterium
CCACTGGCCCAACGGCGGGAAATAGATATCGGTACCTGCCAGTACCAGTCCCGTCACAGCCATCAGGCTCATGCAAAGCAACAACAGCGAGACACCGATTTTGCCCAGCGGTGAGTGTCCCGGGTAGTCGTGGCCCCTGGCATTGAACAGGTTTGGAATTTGGGTGCTAACAGCCTCCCTGAAATCTTTCAGCCGCGGGATTAAGCTCGACCACCTGGAGTGGGTTTTCCCGGCAAACGCCCAGCCAAACCGCAGCAACAGGTTGGTGACGAAGGCATAACCAATCAGGACATGAATGGTCTTGAGCAAAACTTTGCCGTCATCGCTGAGCCCAAGGGCTTTGCCATTCAGAATTACAGTGCCGATCCCGGCCAGCCCCAGTATCAAGACGACGTTGATCCAGTGGAACCAGCGAACAAAACGGTCCCATGTCTGGTGTTCGGAATGAGTTGCACGTGACATAAACTCCTCCACGCTGTGGGTGTGTCATCCCGCCGAAGACCAGGCCAGGAATACACGCCATCTCTAAGAATTAAGACCGGAATGCTACACGTTTAGGCGGCAGACCAACACCCGCAGCGACACTAATCTTCACCGCTGTTGCTGTGCGGTACTAAGTGTGCGGTGGGTCAGTTCAACGAAGCGTATTCGCGCACGCGACTCAGAGCGGCCTGGGTCCTTGGGTGTGACTTTCCAAGCAGTTTCTGATACCCGGCTACACTGAGCCGGTAGTAGTATTCGGCCTTCTGTCTCTCGCCAAGCCGATCTTCGAGATCGCCCAAAACGGTTGTTGCGCTGGCAAGGTGCATCATGGCCCTTGCGGGTTCCTGTTGTTTCAGCAGTTCTATTCCCTGCAGCAGGTTTTCACTCGCCGGTTCAAGTTCCTCGAGCTGTAACAATGCCTTTGCCAGTGATACCTGTGCCACTGCGCGACCGATCTGATGTGTGGGGTTTTTCACACTCAATGACTCCAGGGCCTTGTTGGCCATGGCGCGTGCTTCGGCCGGCCGTTCCAGTTGCAGCAGCACATCAGCCTGCCTGGCCAGGTTGTAGCCCAGCTGGCGGCTGTGGTGGCCCCTGGCCCCCTTCCGCAGCAGCACTGCCTGTTGAAGCTGGTTCAACGATTCCTTGTATCGAAATGTTTCAAAATACACCGTCGCCAGGTATTCAAGGCTGTTGGCCTTTTCCAGCGGGTCTCCAGGTGCCGCGCCCATCACATCCACGGCGCCGAGCAGGAGTTGTTCTGCGGCCCCGAGCTTACCTTTTCGCATTTCGATGAGCGCCATGCCGTTGAGGATCATCGCCAGGTCCTGCTCCACGTTCTGATACTGGCCAATGCTGGTCAGCGCCTCGGTGTACAACATTGAGGCAGCCTCTGTGAACCCCGACCGGCCCAGGACCCGGGCCAGGCCGATGCGGGCGCGCATGTACTGCGCAGATTCGACACCGTAAACATTGGCGGCTTGTGCCACCGAACGCTCCATCAATTGCCGGGCACGCTGGAAATTACCCTGGCGAAAATGAATATTAGCGAGGCCAGACAGCAGCCGCGTCTGAACTACCACGTCGCGCCGTGACTCGCTGACCCGTGCTTCTGCCTCTGCCAACAGGCTGGAAGCTGCGACAGCGTGAGCAGGGTCGGGTGAATTCGTACCATGGTCGAGCAGGTCGAGGATAAAAGTGATCAGCTCGGCTTCATTGTCCGTTGGGTCAGGGGGGCTGCCCGCCTGGCCCCTGGTGGCCGTGGATGAAGGGCTTGCTGAAACCGCTGTTTCGGTACTGAAAAGGTCGAACCGCGCCACCAGGCCGACGACGAACATCAAGGCCAGCGCCGACTGCATCACGGTCCGTGGGAGCCGCTTCATGTTCTGCCGCAGTGCTTTCAGGTCCTGCGTCTTACCTGCCGGCCCGTCAGCATGTTTATCAACCAGCAGGCAGTAACCCTTGCGCGGTATGGTTTTTATCCGCACTCCGCTCGCACCGGCTTGCCCGAGCGCGCGCCTGATTTTCCAGATCTCATCATTGAGCCGGTTTGGCCCGTTCAGGTAGTTGCCGTCCCAGATATTGTCGACAAAGATCTCGCGGCTGACCATGTCACCGCTGTTGACCGCCAGGGTGTACAGCACCCGGGCTGCCTTGTGGGGCAAATGGGTTTCATTCCCCGACGCATCCCGCAAGTTATTGTCCGCGAGGTCGAGTTCACACTGGCCGATTCTGACGGTTCCGTTGTTCATTTGTACCGTTACTGAAGGCTTTCGCCAATCATAACACCGGAGCTGGCCATGGCGCGGCTTGTTGCAATGGAAGGGGCGCTGAGATTCAGGCCCAGCTTAGCTTGCGGCCTCAAAACCGGGCTTTACTGCAAAATGCCAGCAGCATGCTTACTGCTTGCGACCGAGATCATCCATGCGAACGCCAGTATTGCCATCGCGAACGCCGTGCGGGAAGGCCAGCGGCGGGGCGCCAGTTTCATCGCAGCGCCACCCAGCAAGATGTAGGCCAGCAGCCCCAGCATTTTGCTGGTCAGCCACGCATCTGTGACAGGGTACTGGTGGATAAGCATCATCAGGCCAATGCCGCTCAACAGCAGAAAGGTATCGAGTAAATGCGGCAATACGCGAGTCAGGCGGTGTTTTGTCAGCTGTGAACCGGCCTGGCGCCAGGACCAGCGTAAAACGAATCCGGCGATGCTGAGCAATACCAGTGAGACGTGAAGGTTTTTTAGAACCGGGTATATGTTCAATCTCCGGACTGGCGGACGCCTACGGGAATTATTTCAGGGCGCGCTCGCTGGCGGCCGACACATCCTGTCTCATATTCAGCAGGCCTGAAAGATTGGCGGCGGGGTGTAGCAAGTCTTCGAGTGTGTGAGATTCCATTGTCGCCATGAACGCGTCGAGGGCAGCATGGATGACAAACTGCAGGCGACAGACTGGCGAAATGACGCATTTCCCGTCCGGGCTGAAACATTCGACCATGTTGAGGTCTTCTTCGGTATCCCTGATCACCTGTGCGAGATTGATGTCTGCAGGGTCTCTGGCCAGGCGAATACCACCGCCCGGCCCGCGCTGGGCCCGCAGGTACTCGAGACGGGTCAACAGGCTGACGACTTTCATCAGGTGATTGCGCGAAATACCGTAAGCATCGGAAATGCTTCTGATGGTAACCAGTTGACCTTCCCTCAGCCCCAGGTAGATCAGGACCCGCAGCGAATAGTCACTGAAGCGGGTCAGTCTCATACATTGACAGCCGGGAAGTTCATCTGAAGATTGTAGATGCCTGATTGAGGCATCAATTTGATCTGGGTCAGCGTGGCGGGATGCAGTGAAGTGGGTTATTCAGGCAAAAAAACCGCCGCACTTCGGGTGCGGCGGCTTCAGATTGGATTGAAACAGGAAGTGTTACTTCAAGCTGGCGTAATAGGCTGCCAGGTTTGCAATATCCTCATCACTCAAGCCCTTGGCCATCGGACCCATGACCGGGTCATTGCGGCGTCCATCACGAAAGTCTCTCATTTGCTTGGCGAGATAGGCCTCTTTCTGGCCTGCGAGATTGGGCCACATGGGATTTACGCTGACACCTTCGGGGCCGTGGCAGGCGACACAGGTGGCGGCCTTAGCCTTACCGGCAGCAGCGTCCGCAGCCATCAGCGGCGCTGACAATAGCAGCGTTATCATGAATATCAAAGTGCAGATAAATTTCATTGTTGACCTCTCTTGAATGCTCATTTCCGGTCGCGGGTGGCGCGCCGGAAGAACGATTCTAACGGAAATTCCCAAATGGGTTGTGGCCTTTGAGCCTGCCTGCAGGATTTTAGTTCCGGCAGGCGAAAATGTCCTTTGTGAATGTGGCTCGCTTGATCCAGATCACAATTGATGCATCTAAATACACCTATTGTCCGTTGAGCATAATCAAGGCCTAAATTATTCAGGATAACGAACCACCAGTGACGTACCACTCCTATAAAACCCGAGCCGCAACACTTGCCATGTTGTTTTTTCTCGGCATCAACCTGATCGCCACATCGGCCATGGCTTTGCAAGGCGAGGCGGCCGAAACGCCAATCGAACTGGAGCCCGTGGTGGTCGTGGCGACCAAGATCTCGCGGCCCGTTTCAGAAGTGGCGGGGCAGGTCAGTGTCATCGACCGCGACGATATCCGGCAACACCTGGTCGAAGACCTCGACGATTTGCTACGTTATGAGCCGGGACTCAATGCCGAGACCGATGGAACCCGTTTCGGTCTTGCCGGATTCAATATCCGGGGCATCGGAGGCAATCGCGTTGCGGTCGAAGTAGATGGCGTGCCCCTGCGTGACCGGTTTGCCATCGGCAGCTATTCAAATGGTGGCCAGGAACTACTCGAAACTGAGCGCATCAAGCGGCTGGAAATTCTGCATGGCCCCGCATCGAGCCTGTATGGTTCTGACGCGCTCGGAGGGGTGCTGGCATTCACGACGCTGGATCCAGATGACCTGTTGACCAGGGGCGACGGCAGGCATTGGTATGGATTCAGGGGCGGCTACCGTGATGAGGACCAGTCGTGGGCAGCGACCGTAAACGGCGCCTGGGCAAGTGGCGCACATGCGCTGATGCTCAGTTCGACCCGGCGCGAGGGCAGCGAGCGAGACAACAATAGCGCCGGGGTTGTGGTCACGGACCCCCAGGATTGGGCAAGCCGCAACCACAGCCTGCGCTACACCTGGGATACGAAAGACGGCAGTCGTTTACGTTTTTCACTTGAAGAATTCAAAAGAGAGAGCCAGACCGAAATCAGGTCAATTCTCGGTTTCGCCCGGTTCAGAAATACGTCTGCCCTGAGCGGAGACGACCAGGACGATACGACGAGATTCTTGCTTGACTATGATTTTGCGCCCGCTGGATGGGAACGCATGGTCGTGCGCGCATTCAGCAGTGACAGCCATACCCGGCAACTGACCCTTGAAGAGCGGGCAACCGGGCGTTCGCCATCGCGATACGAACGCTACTTCGACTACAGGAGCCGGCTGGACGGCTTCGAGTTCAATGCGTTCCGGAATGTCGCCTGGGGCGCTTCGGATCACCGCATAGGTGCTGGGGTCGAGTGGTTGCGAACCCGCAGCGAGGAATTTCGCGATGGATTCCAGCAGCTTTTTTCAGATGGCAGTATCAGCCGCACGATACTCGGAGAAACGATGCCGGTCAGGGATTTTCCGAATGCCGCGGTCACCGAGCTGGGCCTGTTCGTGCAGGATGAAATCGGCCTTGGCGACTGGCAGCTGATTCCGGCATTACGCTGGGACCGTTTTGACGTCAAGGCGAAACCCGACGCCATTTACCTGGAGGATTACCCGGATACGGACATCGTCAGTGTGTCGGACCAGGAGCTGACGCCCCGCCTGGGTGTGGTGCGAGACCTGGGCAGCGGCTGGAGCGCTTATGGTCAGTACGTGCGTGGATTCCGGGCGCCACCGCACGAGGACGCCAACATCGGCTTTGATATATCGGTCTTCAAGTTTCGCGCCATTCCAAACCCCAACCTGAAGCCGGAACAATCAAAAGGCTTTGAAGCCGGTTTCAGACGCTTTACAGCCCATGGAAGTTTCAGCCTGGCCTTGTTCGAAACGCAATACACGGACTTTATCGAGTCACGGGTGCCGGTCGGGACCGATCCGCTGAGTGGTTACCTGCTGTTCCAGTCACGCAATATCGACCGTGCCCGCATCCGGGGCGCGGATCTGCGCTGGCAGCAGGCACTGGGTCCGTGGCGGCCCTCGTTTGAGGGCCTGACCCTCAATGCCGCTGTTTTCTGGTCCGAGGGTGAAGACCTGTCCAGCGGACAGCCGCTGAATTCAGTTTCGCCGCCGCAGGCGATCCTGGGCCTCGGCTGGCGTTCGCGGGACCAGCGCTACTCTGCCAGCCTGACCGGAACATTCACGCACCGGCAGGATCGCATTGATGACCGTGCGGGTGCCCGGTTTGAAACTCCGGGGTACAGCCTTTTTGATCTCGGTGCAGCCTGGCATATCAAGCCGGGTCTTGATTTACGGCTGGCGGTAAGAAATCTCGGTGATCGCCAGTATTGGCGCTGGGCGGACGTTTCAAATTTCGCCCCGGATGATCCGACGCTGCAGTTGCTGAGCCGCCCCGGCCGCAGTTTCAGCATGTCGTTTGCATTCGGATTCTAGCTTCAATATTCGCCCGGATGGGTTCACTGCATCGTTGTGATTCAAGCATTTTAATGACATGAGTCATTTTATGACGGAGCGTGCACGCCTACATTTCTATTTAAGGCATTTCAAATACTTCAATTATTCTCTACACGACGTGATTGGCGGAGTAAACACATGAAAAGGTTGAATTTATCATTTATCGCCCTGGGGTTGATGCTGGCATTGCCTGCTGTTGCACAGGACACTGGCGAGGCGACGGCTGATGTCGCTGTTCACGCGGCCGAGGTAGCGGGCGCTAGCGTTGCCAGTCTTGACGAGCGGATCGACAATGGTGCGCGGCTCTACAGCGCCCAATGCGCAGCCTGTCACCAGGCCAGCGGTGCCGGGCTCAAGGGTGCGTTTCCACCGCTTGCGGCATCTGATTATTTTTCCGATGACCCGCTGAAGGCGGTCAGCGCCGTGATTAATGGCCTGTCCGGACCCATCACGGTCAATGGCGTCGACTACAACGCCGTCATGCCAAATCTCAGTCATCTCAGCGACCAGGAAGTCGCTGACGTCGTGACCTTTGTGCTGAATTCCTGGGACAACCCCGGCGGACAGGTCAGCGCCGCCGAAGTTGCGTCGGTGCGGGGTGGTGAAGTGGTCACTGGCCCGGCTGATCACCCGGTGCAAACCGAGGGTGAAATGGCCTACCGGGGTGCGCCCAGCGCCATCGAGATGGACCAGGCCAGCATGTTTATCGACTCCGAGGGCCCCAACATCACGCAGGAAGAGTTCGATACGGCCACCAAGCTCTACTTTGAGCGTTGTGCGGGTTGTCATGGTGTTTTGAGAAAAGGCGCCACCGGCAAACCGCTGACCACCGACATCACGCGTGAGAAAGGTACTGACTATCTGAAAGCACTGATCACTTACGGATCTTCAGCCGGGATGCCCAACTGGGGCACCTCGGGTGACCTGACCGAATCGGAAATCGACGTCATGGCGCGCTACCTCCAGCATGCGCCACCAGCGCCGCCGGAATGGGGCCTGCCGGAGATGATCGACAGCTGGACGCTCCTCGTGAAACCGGAAGACCGCCCGGCCGAGCCGCAGCATGACCGCAATATTGAAAACTTTTTCTCCGTAACCTTGCGTGATTCCGGCCAGGTTGCGATTATCGATGGCGACACCAAGGAAGTGGTCAACATCATCAAGACCGGTTACGCCGTGCACATTTCTCGCCCGTCGGCTTCCGGGCGCTATGTATTTACCATTGGCCGTGATGCAAAGGTTGACATGATTGACCTGTGGATGGATCCGCCCCAGCGCGTGGCCGAAATCAAGGTTGGCCTCGAGGCCCGCTCGGTTGAAACCTCCAAGTATCACGGCTACGAGGACAAGTACGCCATTGCTGGCGCCTACTGGCCACCCCAATACGTGATCATGGATGGTGACACGCTGAAGCCCATGAAGATTGTCTCCACGCGGGGTATGACCGTGGATACACAGGAGTTTCATCCGGAGCCGAGGGTCGCGGCAATCGTGGCATCACACGAGCATCCCGAGTTCATCGTCAACGTCAAGGAAACTGGCAAGATTCTGCTGGTCAACTATGAAGACGTGGACAACCTCAGCGTCACCACCATCGGTGCCGCGCGGTTCCTGCACGATGGCGGCTGGGACGCCACCAAGCGCTACTTCCTGACCGCCGCCAACCAGTCGGACCGGATCGCCGTGGTGGACTCCAAGCTGCGCAAGCTGGTGGCCTTGCCGGAAGTGACCAAGATTCCTCACCCGGGCCGTGGCGCCAACATTACCGATCCGGAATTCGGGCCGGTGTGGATTACCTCGGCGCTCGGGAATGAGAACATCACCTTTATCGGAACGGACCCGGAAGGTCATCCCGATCATGCCTGGAAAGTGGTTCGCACCTTGCCTGGCCAGGGCGGCGGGTCACTGTTCGTCAAGTCGCACCCCAATTCGAGCAACTTGTGGGTCGATTCACCGCTGAACCCGGACCCTGACATCTCCCAGAGCGTAGCGGTTTACGACGTGAATGACCTCGATGCAGGGTTTGACATACTGCCGATAGCCGAGTGGGCTGATCTTGGAGAGGGGCCCAAGCGGGTCGTGCAGCCCGAGTACAACAAGGCTGGCGACGAGGTGTGGTTCTCGGTGTGGAGCGGCCAGGACCAGGAATCCGCCATCGTGGTGGTGGATGATAAAACGCGCTCGCTGAAGCATGTCATCAAGGGCCCTGAAATTATCACGCCGACCGGCAAATTCAACGTGTTCAACACGGTCGAGGATGTCTACTGATCTGGATGAAGGGTCGCGATCTGCGGCCGGGACTTATCCCGGCCGCAGCTTGTCCCCAGAAACATTGCACCGGCGCCCCGGCCGGGTCAGCAAGGAGAAGACCATGTTCAGAAAATCCAACTGGAACCTGTTGCGCCCGGCCGTAGCGGTGTTGTCGGCCATGGCCGCCGTTACGCCCGTTTGTGCGGCAGAAAGTATCAGTGAAGCGATCAGCGAAGGAAAAGCAAAACTGGATTTTCGCTATCGCCTCGAATGGGTTGACCAGGATCCATTCGCCGAAGATGCCACCGCATCAACGCTCAGGGCACGAGTCAACTACACCACCGCTGACTACCAGGGAGTGAACTTCGTGGTTGAGTTCGATTACGTGGCCGAACTGTTCGGGGATGAATACAACGCAGGAGGCGGCAACACGCCCAACAGTGGTCAGTATCCCGTAGTGGCCGACCCCGATGGCGATGACCTGAACCAGGCTTTCATTCAATACAGTCATGGCGACAACCGGTTTCGTGCCGGCCGGCAACGCATCATCCTGGACAATGCACGCTTCGTGGGCAATGTCGGGTGGCGGCAAAATCCACAAACCTATGATGGCCTTTCTTTCGTGCACGAAGGGGACAACGGCCTGGCGTTCACAGTTGCCTACATTGGCAATACCAATCGTATTTTCGGCGATGACGTGCCGGCGGGGGACCACGGACACGACACCACGCTGCTCAACATCAGCAAGCAGTTCAAGAATGCCGGCACCCTGACGGCATACCATTACGGTATCGAAAACGAAGATGCTGCAGCGCTGTCCAACCAGACGATCGGGCTGCGTTTCAACGGCACGCGAAAAATGAATGAACGCAGCTTTGGCTATACCTTCGAATACGCCACGCAGGAAGACCACGCCAACAGCCCGGTGAACTTCAGTGCAGACTATTACCGCGTGGATTTGTCGGTGGGACTGGGCTCGGCCACGCTCTATGCGGGTTATGAATCGCTGGAAGGTGATCACCTGTCGGGCGGCAAGTCTTTCAGAACTCCGCTGGCGACCCTGCATGCGTTTAACGGCTGGGCCGACAAGTTCCTGTCAACGCCTGATGCGGGCCTGGAAGACGGCTTTATCGGCTTGCGCGGCGAGGCTGGAAAATGGTCCTGGAATGCGCTGTACCATGACTTTTCAGCCCAGTCGGGCGGCGTTGCATTTGGCACGGAGATTGACGCGTCGCTTTCCCGCAAGCTGGGCGAACACTATGGATTATTGCTGAAAGCGGCAAGGTTTGACTCTGACAACCCGTCATTTGGAGATACAACAAAGCTCTGGGTTCAGCTCACCGCTTCTTTTTGAACGCCAGTTAATTTCGCCATTGGCCAGGCGCCGTGCCCGGTCTTTTGCGTTTCTGTACGTGTGAAATGTGCACGGGTTTTGCTACGCTGCCGGTCTTGTACCCTGAATCCGCTGAAGGCCACACCACCATGACAAAGATCCTGAAAGGCCTGGTTACTGGCCTGCTGCTGTTTTTGCTGCTCTCTTGCAGCAGGGAACCTGCGACCGAGAAAACGGTTGACCATTCAGCGACCAAGAAATGGCACGTCACGATTCAACTGCCGGAAATCGCTTTGCCGGTGCTCATGCACCTGGAACCGGATGGCAGCGGCGCCTGGTTTGAAAATGCCGTAGAGCACGTCCAGGTGCCCGATGTGCGGGCCACGGACCAGGGCTGGATCCTCCGCTTTCCGGCGTTCAACAACACCATCACGCTGAACCGTACCCAGCAGGGTTTCGAAGGACAGCTGACCCTGGTCAAGCGCGGTTATGAGCAGACCATGCCGCTCATTGCCATTCCGGACAAGGGCTACCGGTTCCTGCCCGACCCCGAACCGCAAGCTGATTTTACCGGTCGATGGGAAGTGGGATTCATAGAAAAAGACGGTACCGTCGGACAGGCTGTCGGGGAGTTTGACCAACAGGGGTCTCGCGTCAGCGGAACATTTCTGACCCCCACGGGAGATTATCGATTCCTGGCGGGTGATGCCCATGGCGATACCCTGTTGTTGTCGACATTTGACGGGGCGCATGCATTTGTATTCAAGGCCGTGATGCTGGAGGACGGGTCGCTGAAAGGTGATTTCTGGTCTGGTACCAAGTGGCATCAGCCCTGGACTGCAGAGCGCAATTACGAGGCGCAGCTGCCTGACGCTTACACCCTGACCTACCTGAAAGAAGGATATGAGCGCCTGGAATTCCAGTTTCCCGATCTTTCAGGCCAGCCCGTTTCGCTGCTGGACGATAAATACCAGGGCAAAGTCGTGCTGGTGTCACTGGCCGGATCATGGTGTCCCAATTGCGCGGACGAAATGGAGTTTCTTTCCGGTGTCTACCAGCAATACCGGGACCAGGGCCTGGAGATCATTTGCCTGTTATACGAACACTTCGAGGACTTTGAACTCGCCGCAGCACAGGGCGTGGCCCTGGAAGAAAAGCACGACATCGATTTCGATATCCTGGTGGCAGGAACTTCGGACAAGACCAAGGCTGCCGAAACGCTGCCCATGCTGAATCAAGTACTGGCGTTTCCGACACTGATTTTTATCGACAGGGGTGGGAATGTGCGGGGTATCCACACGGGTTTTGCCGGCCCGGGCACCGGGCGCTACTTCGCTGAATTCAAGGAAAAATTCACGGCAGAGCTGGAGAGACTTCTTGCTGAAGATATGCCGATTGCCGGACCGTGACCCGCAGGCCGGGATCCTGGGATCAGGATTCTAACGGCGGTTCGGACTTTGACTGGCGTTGCTGGCTTTGCAAGTCCTGCTCTGCTGTGTCTGAATTCATTTTCGCCTGCTGCTCGACTTTCTTGGTCTGGGCAGCAACATGGCGGTGAACCGTGGTGCGGTCGCTTTCCTGCTGCGAGGCCTGAAGTCCAGGCTCTTGTGAAGGCACGATGAAGTTGGAGGTGATTTCAGCCACATCCTGGGCGTCAGGCGCCGGTGCACTGATGAGAAACAGTGCAATTGTCAGCAAAACCACGGATTTCACCTGGCTAACCTCCCTGTACGCTGCCGTTTCAGGGCCCGCGCAAGGCTGCGCTGCCTGTTCCACGGCCGGGCTTCATGCCCAACACTTTTCGATAGTGGGTCGATCATCATATCGCAAACGCCACCCATTCGTACAGCAATTGTTTTCTGGGACGATCAGTGTGCGCCATGTAATGTCACTGTAAAAGGACATTTGTCCTCATTTCACAATCAGAAACAATCCAGTGAATTGGTGCGCGTACGGGCACCAGGTTTATCAGTGTCGAATGGCTTCGGGCGCGCGACGCCGCCGGCAGCGCCGTTCAAGGTAAACGGCGCATTCAATCTCAGGGGCTGATTTGTTCGATTCCTCTACTACCGGCAACAAGCACGACATCGGCAGGCCGCAGCGCAAAAAGTCCACAGGTTACGACGCCCGGTATGTCGTTAATTGCCTTCTCTGTTGCCACGGGATCGACGAGGTCAAGATTGTGAACGTCGAGTATCCAGTTGCCGTTGTCGGTCACGAACCCTTCGCGCCATTCCGGCTGCCCACCCATGGCGACCATTTTTCGGGCCACCATGCTGCGCGCCATCGGAATGACTTCGATGGGCAGCGGAAATGTCCCCAGGATATTCACGCGCTTGGATTGATCCACGATACATACGAATTTACGACTTGCTGCGGCGACGACCTTTTCGCGAGTCAATGCGCCTCCGCCACCCTTGATCAGGCGGCGATGGGGGTCAAATTCGTCAGCGCCATCCACGTACAGGTCGAGGTCTCCGGTGTTGTTCAGGTCCACGACCCGTATTCCATGCCCGCGAAGCCGTTCGGAGGTGGCTTCGGAACTCGACACCGCAGACTCAACTCGCCTGCCGCTGGCAGCCAGGGCATCGATGAAACAATTCACCGTGCTGCCGGTGCCAACCCCGATCGTGGCGTCTTCTTCGACAAACTCCACAGCGGCCGCGGCAACAGCTTGCTTCATTTCCTGTTGATTCATGAGCCTGCTCCAGCCGGTTTGCTCTCCAGCGCGAGAATGAACCTGAAATGAGATTTATCCACTGGCATCACCGACAGCCGGTTACCGCGGCGAATCAGGGCGAAGCCGTCCAGCCGCTTGGCATGTTGCTTGATTTCAGACAGCGGAACAGGCCGCTTGAGCTTTCGCTTGTAACGGATATCCACCATCATCCAGCGGGGGTTTTCGGGGTCGCTCTTGGCGTCGAAATGCTTGTCCCCGGGATCGAATGCCGTGTGGTCCGGATAGGCCTCGGAACACACTTCAGCAAGGCCTACGATTCCGGGCGTCTCGCAATTCGAATGGTAGTAAAACACCGGGTCGCCGACGCTCATGTCGTCGCGCATGAAATTTCTCGCCTGGTAATTTCGCACGCCATCCCAGTGCGTCCGGCGGCCTTCCGCCTGCCACAGGTCCTCGAAACTGAACTCGTCCGGTTCGCTTTTCATCAACCAGTATTTCATTGTTTTCCTCGAGTGATTGCCGGAATTGTAAACCCGGCCTGTTTACGATTATTGCTGCGTGAATTGGCTCCAGCCTGATTCGCTTACCAGCGCATGCAGCCCGATGTCATGTGCCAAGGCAGGCACGCGATCAACGCTCTGCAGATCATAGGCAACGCCCAGTTTCAGTGGCCGGTCCGAGCCTTTCAAATCTGAAAGGTAGCGGTCGTAAAAGCCCCCGCCCATGCCAATCCGGTTGCCCAGTCCGTCCCACGCCACCAGCGGCATCAAGACCACGTCAAGCTCATTGCCTGCAACCGGAATCGATGTATCGGGTTCCATGATGCCCAGCGCACCGGGATTCAGGGCGGTGGCCGGTGACCAAGGATACATCGCCATGGTTTGGTTCGCCTGGTCGATGACAGGCAGGCAGATCTGCTGACCGCGCTGGTGCATGACGTGCAGCGCGGGTGCAATATCCGGCTCGCCATCGAAGGCACAGTACGCCGAGATGCAGCGTACGGAAAGCAGGATATCTGAAGCGATCAGGGTGTTGTTGATGTGGGTATCGAAACGCGTTCGTTGAGCGGGTGTAAGCGATTTGCGTCGTTCACGGCACCGCGCACGCAGCATACGCTTGTTTTCAGCGGTTAAAAGGGAATTCATATGGCCGGGCAAAGGCTTTTAAAGTGCCCTCCGGGGGTGCCGCTACGGACCCGGAGACCTTGAACCAAAGGTTCAGGTGGGATGGCTGACTGGCCTTTAGGCTTTTCGCTTTTAGCGAACATGCACACCAGCATTCAGATACGCCAACCCGAGGTCAATAAATAGGGACAAGGCATTTGTCGGGCCTGTCGGCGAACACCACAGAGGGCACCTTTATTCTAATCCATACTGGCGCTGAGCGCATTATCGAGCTCGTCAGCGAGTGATTTGATCTTCAGATCTACCTTGTCGTGGCGCTGTTCTTCGGTGGAGCGAAGTTTCAGAATCTCGTCTGAAAGATTGAGTGCGGTCATGACGGCTATGCGCTCGAGCGCCAACAGGTTACCGGCAGAACGAACCTCGCGCATTTTTTCGTCAAGGTGCAGCGCCGCGGCCTTTAACGCTTCGCGTTCCTCGGCCGGGCATGTGAATTGATACTCCCGGTCGAGTATCGATACCGAGATCAGGTCGGAAGGGCCGGACATGGCTCTGTTTCAGTCCTAGGACTGCTCCAGGGCCTTGAGGCGGTGGATCATCGCCTCGACTTTGGTCCTGGCTTCGTCGTTCTTGGCAACCAGCGCTGCGCGCTCTGCAACCAAAGAGTCCTGGCGGGCCTGCAAAGACCTGTTCTCTTCACTCAGCCTCTGGGTTTGTTCCAGCAATTTTCTCAGTTGTTGTTCAAGACGCTGAAGGTCTTTGCCGGTTTGTTCCAGTGAATCCATTGCGACACTATAATTAGGCATCCCATGCCGGTCAATTGAATTTGGGAACACGCGGCTTCATTTGACTGGTTATGGGAATTGCCAGGCCGCTTTTCATGCTGCCGGCAGCGGATTTGGCCTGCTCATGCTGGCCGATTGACACGCACACGGAAATCCAGATGACCCTAGCGCAAGCTGAATTTGACACAATGCTGAATGAAACAGGCCATCATTTCGACAGCGCCCGGTTGTCTGAAAGCCATGGCGTCGCCTGCGGACTGTTGTGCCGCAGCCCGGCCAGCCAGGCGGATGACTTTATGAGCCTGCTTGCCTCCTTGCACATGCTGCAGCAGCCTGAACTGCAGGTCAGCCAGTCGCTGGGAAGAATGTTCGAAGTGTGCCGCGCACAGCTGGATGACGATGAATTTCGCTTCGAGCTTTACCTGCCGCCTGACGAAGATCCCCTGGAAGAGCGAACAACGGCACTTGCCCAATGGTGCACCGGCTTCCTGGCCGGTCTCGGCAGTGGCCAGGATGGTGACGTGTTCGACACCAGTTCCGAGGAGGTCGGTGAAGCGTTGTCCGACCTTGAGCAAATTGCCCGTGCCGAACTGGGTGGTGGTGACGACAGCGAAGAAGAAGAGTCGGCGCTGGTGGAAATTATCGAGTACCTTCGTGTCGTGACGTTCATGTTGCGCGAAGAATTGCGTCCCGCCAGCCCACACGACAAGTTGCACTGATAGTTCCCGACCAGCCACGGAAGCCCGTTATGATCAGCCAGAAAGAGTACGCCAGGAGAAGGAAGCAGCTGATGCGAATGACCGGCGAGGGATCGGTGATTATCGTTCGCGCGGCGCCTGAAAAAATTCGCAACAATGATGTGCATTACGCTTACCGGCAGGACAGCGATTTTCTGTACCTGAGTGGCTTTCGGGAACCCGGCGCCATGCTGGTGCTGGTGCCGGGTGGCAAGGGCGGTAAGGCCGTCATGTTTTGCAGGGAAAAAGACCCCAAGCGCGAAATGTGGGATGGGCCGATGGCGGGTCTCGACGGCGCGATCGCTGATTTTGGCATGGACCAGTCATTCCCGATGGAGGAGGCTGACAAGCACTTGCCGGCCCTGCTCAAGGGCAGCGAAAGGATTTACTACGACCTCGGCCGTGATATCGATTTCGATCACAAGCTGATTGGCTGGATGAACGAGTTTCGCTCCAAGGCACACCGGGATTTTCACGCGCCGGATGAAATCATCGCACTTGACCACCTGCTGCATGACATGCGGCTGTTCAAGAGCCGCGTTGAGCTGACGGCCATGCGCAAGTCGGCCCGCGTGGCGGTCGAGGGCCATATTCTGGCGATGCAGTCCTGCAAGCCGGGCATGAATGAAGCCGATATCCATGCCGTCTTGCTGCACACATTTACCCGCCATCAGTGCGAAACTTCTTACTTGCCTATCGTGGGCAGCGGCGCCAACGCCTGCGTGCTGCATTACATTGCCAATCGAGATCCGATGGATGATGGAGACCTGTTGCTGATTGACGCAGGCGCAGAATACGACGGCTACGCTTCGGACATCACGCGTACATTCCCGGTCAACGGCAAATTTAGTGCGGCTCAGAAAGATCTGTACGAGGTTGTGCTGGCCGCCCAGTTGGCGGCCATTGACCGTTCCCGCGAGGGCCAGCAATGGGACGATGTGCACGAGGCAGCAGTAGAATTCGTCGCCCAGGGAATGCTCGATCTGGGAATCATCAAGGGCACTTTGGAGCAGGCACTCGAAGAAGAAACCTACGCCCGGTACTACGTGCACAAGACCGGCCACTGGCTGGGTCTGGATGTGCATGATGTCGGAGACTACCAGGTGGACGGCCATTCCCGGGCCCTGGAGCCGGGAATGGTGTTTACCGTCGAGCCCGGGATATATATACGCCAGGATGACCAGACGGTCGCCGAGCGCTGGCGCGGACTGGGAATCCGCATCGAGGACAATGTCGTTGTCACGCGGGAAGATCCCCGGATTCTGACTTCCGGGGCGCCCAAGACGGTTTCAGACATTGAAACGATGATGGCCGGCTGAACGCGGCGATGACAGAACCGCTGAAAACGGATATTGCCATAGTCGGTGGCGGACTGGTGGGCGCCAGTCTCGCCTGGGCCCTGCAAAGCCTGGGCTACGATGTCACGGTCATCGAAAAAGTGGCATTCCGTGCCACAGCCCAGCCCAGCTACGATGACCGGACGCTGGCCCTGAGCCACAGTTCCTGCCAGATACTCTCCGGCCTTGGCTTATGGGAGGGGCTTGCAGCCAATGCCACGCCAATCCGGGAAATTACCGTTGCCGAACCGGGAAAACCGGGCCGGGTGACGCTGCGTGCGACGGAGTCAGGACTGGAAGCCTTCGGTCACGTGATCGAAGCGCGCGAATTTGGTTCAGTGGTACTGCAACGCCTGAAGCAGCCCGGACTGGTCAACTGGTACATCCCGGCGGCGGTGACCGCGGTGGTGACCGGCAGCAACGCTTGCAAGCTGGATATCGAATCAGAACAGGGAACCGTGTCGCTCCAAGCGCGCCTGGTGGTGGCCGCCGATGGCGCTGCTTCGACCGTACGCCAGCTACTTGGAATAGACGCACGCTGCCACGATTACGAACAAACCGCCGTCATTTGCAATGTGACGCCGTCCGAGCCACACCGGGGCAGGGCATTCGAATGGCTGACCGATTCCGGCCCTTTTGCGATATTGCCGCATGTGGGCAATCGTTGCGGTTTGGTCTGGAGCGTGCCGACCATACAGGCACAACAATATCTCGACATGGACGATGCGCAGTTCTTACACGAGGCGCAAAAGCGCTTCGGAAACGAACTGGGTGCCTTCAGAAAAATCGGGCGACGCAGTACCTACCCTTTGAAACTGGTACGCGCCGGGCAGGATACGTCAGGCAGGGTCATCATCATGGGTAATGCGGCGCACGCTATCCATCCGGCCGGGGCGCAGGGATTCAACCTGGGTTTGCGTGATGTTGCAGTACTGGCTGAGTTGCTGGCCGAAAAGCCTGGCCAGGACCCGGGCTGCGAGGAAATTCTTGCCGCCTACAGTTCATGGCGAAAACCGGACCACGACGAAACCGTGGCGTGGACTGATGGCCTGGTCCGGCTTTTTGCAAACCCGTCGAAGACTGCGGGACTGGCCCGAACGGCGGGCATCCTTGCGCACGCACTGCTGCCCCCTTTGCGCCGCAGGCTGGCCAGCAAGGCGATGGGATATCGAGGACGCACACCGAAGCTGGCCCTGGGCCAGCCGTTGAGGAATCCGGGGTGAAGTCTGCGCGCAGTACATTTGATGTTGCAGTGGTCGGGGCCGGCATGGTCGGAGCCACCACTGCATGTTTGTTGGCCAGGTCCGGATTCTCCGTAATTGTCATCGAGTCGGCTGAACCAGCTGTGTTTGATAAAAACGGGGATGTCGGACTGCGAGTTTCGGCCTTGTCTCCAGGGTCCGCCGCAGTCCTCGATGCGGCAGGCGCGTGGAAGGCTATCGAGGACCAGAGGCATTGCCCATACCGTCACATGCACATCGAGGACGCGGAGAACAGCGCCAGCCTGGACTTCGAAGCACCCGCATTTGGCATGGAAAGGCTCGGGACGATTGTTGAAAATGAGCTCGTCCAGGGCACGCTTTGGGGGATTCTGCAGTCCCTTGCGACTGTCGAGATTCATTGTCCCCAGCGCGTGACCGGCCTGCAACGCCGTGAGTCTTCGGTGTTGCTGGAACTGGACAACTCACAATCCGCAGAGGCGCGCCTGGTCGTGGCTTGCGACGGGGCCGCGTCCAGTCTCAGGGAACTCGCAGGCATTGACCACGAAACCTGGGAGTACAACCAGCAGGGGCTGGTCAGCGTAGTGCAGACCGAATTACCCAATCCCGGAACCGCATGGCAACGCTTTCTTCCGGCCGGACCGCTGGCTTTTCTGCCGCTGCCGGACGGACGCTCCTCCATCGTCTGGTCGTGTCCAAGCGCAGAAACCCAAAGTTTATTGTCCCTCGACGAGGCCGCTTTCAATGAGGCCTTGTCGCTGGCCAGTGGCCAATGGCTGGGCCCCGTCATGTCGAGCGGAGCACGGGGTGCATTTCCATTGTTCATGAGATTGAGCCGGGAATACGTTTCAGGGCGCATCGTTTTGATCGGCGATGCGGCCCATGTCGTTCACCCGCTGGCAGGGCAGGGAGTGAACCTGGGGTTGGCCGATGCCGCGGCGCTGGTCGAGACGCTATTGGCAGAGCGCGCATCGGGGCATGCGCCGGGAGCTTCGTCGGGATTGAATCAATTTGCCCAGTGGCGCAAATCGGAAAGTCAGCTGATGGCCGGCGGAATACACGCATTGAGGAGTTTGTTCATGCACGAAGGCCTGGGCGGCATCAGGAGCCTGGGTTTGAAACTCGTATCTCGAAGCTGGTTCGCGCGCGAGACATTCCTGAGGCGCGCCGCCGGACAAGGCAGGAATGCGCCTGGCCTGGCACGGGGTCGCAGCTTGCACGCGCTGGCGACTCAAAATGATGCCGATTAGGTATTACAATCAAGTTAACGGAACCGGGTTCGGAATTGGAAAAATGCCCGGTTTGGGAAGCACCAGGAGCACCAGTCATGATCTATAACAACATCCTAGAAACCATAGGGCGAACGCCTGTCATCCGCATTAATAACCTCAATCCAGACGGCATCGATATGTATGTCAAGCTGGAAGCCTTCAACCCGATGAGTTCTGTGAAAGACAGGCTCGCCATCGGGATTATCGAAGACGCGCTGGCCAGCGGCGCGCTGAAACCGGGGCAGACGGTCATCGAGGCAACTTCCGGCAATACCGGCATCGCCCTGGCGATGGTTTGTGCCGTCAAGGGTCACCCCTTTGTTGCAATCATGGCCGAGTCGTTTTCGATTGAGCGCCGCAAGCTGATGAGGGCGCTGGGCGCCAAGGTGATTCTCACGCCCGCCGCTGAGCGCGCCACGGGCATGGTCAGGCTGGCGGAGGAACTGGCCGAGAAAAACGACTGGTTCCTGACCCGCCAGTTTGAGAACGAAGCCAACCCCGCTTATCACCGCAACACCACAGGTCCGGAAGTGCTCAGTGACTTTGCCGGCAAGCGGCTGGATTATTACGTATCGGGCTACGGCACCGGCGGTACGGTCAGCGGTGCGGGCCAGATGATTCGCCTCGCAAGGCCTGAGACCAAGATTATTATCACCGAGCCGGCTGGCGCTGCGCTGTTGAAAGGCGATGAATGGGCGCCGCACAAGATCCAGGGCTGGACCCCAGACTTCATCCCCGGTGTGCTGGACCGCGAGATTTTCGATGAGAATATTCCCGTCAGCGATGAAGAGTCGATTGCGACATCCCTGGCGCTGGCGAGCAAGGAAGGCATTTTCTGCGGCATTTCGTCAGGCGGCACATTTGCGGCAGCATTGAAGGTCGCCGAAAAGGCCGAGCCGGGCTCGGTAATCCTGGCAATGCTGCCCGATACCGGTGAGCGCTACCTGTCTACGCCGCTGTTTGCCGACATTAACGAGGGTACGGACGAGCTCTGATCAAAGCGCGCTGATCACCGATGATGGCCGGCGTCAGGCCTCGAGCAGCCCCGGCGGCAATTGTTTAAGAAGCGGGGCGAGTTCTTTCATCAGCTCGCCCAGCGGTGAGCTGCGCCGCCATACCAGTGCAATGGTGCGACTCGGCGCTGGCGATTCAAAAGGGCGCAGGCTGACATTTCCGGTCATCGCCATTGGCGGCTTGACTGCGAGCACCGGCATCAGCGTGATCCCGACATCGGCAGCCACCATCTGGCGCAGTGTTTCCATGCTCGTGGCATGAAAATCAACCCGCTCATGGGCGCCGGCGAGCGTGCACACCTCGAGCGCGTGGTCACGAAGGCAGTGTCCATCCGCCAGTAAAAGCAGTTCACTGCCATCCAGGTCCTTCAATGCAATCGAGCGCTGGTCATTCAGGGCGTGGTCCTGTGGCAGCGCGAGCACGAATGGCTCTTCGAACAGGATCTCCATTTCCAGGCCGTCATCATCAATGGGTAAGGCCAGTAAAGCCGCGTCCAGGCCGCCGTCGTCGAGCATGGTCAAAATGTCATCGGTTTTTTCTTCAGCCAACTCCAGCCTCAATTCCGGAAACCGCTTGCGGATTCCGGGCACCACGTGGGGCAACAGGTAGGGTGCGAGGGTCGGGAATATGCCCAGCCTGAGACTGCCGGTTTCAGGATCGCGGCTGCGCCGCGCCGCCTTGCGAATCTGCTCGACATCGCGCAAAACATGGCGCGCTCGCTCGACGATTTCCTTGCCTACCGCCGTCAGCCTGACCTTGCGTGGAATCCGTTCGACCAACTGAACACCAAGCTCTTCTTCGAGCTTCATGATCTGCGTGCTGAGGGTTGGCTGGCTGACGAAACAGGCATCGGCGGCCTTGCTGAAGTGCTTCAGCTCAGCGAGCTTGACGAGGTATTGCAAGGCGCGAAGATTCATAGTGATATTATAAACAGTAGCAATTAAAACTCAAAAAATGATTGATGCTGAGTATCTATAAATGGCGACTATAATGCCCCGAATGAAGGTCCGGAAACTTTTCAGCCTGTTTTTGCTGGGCCTGGCATGGGCCTTGCCTGGAGCGGCTGATGATTCTGTGCCAGCGGCTGTCGATGACGAGGCCACGCTGGAGCGCTTGAAGCGGGGCGAGATCGTTGTCGAAAATGCCCGAACAGATGAATCCGGCGGAGCGGTTCGGGTCCAGGCCTTGTTGCATGCCCAGTGGCAGGAAGTCTGGGAATTCATTGCCGATTGTGAGTCAGTGTTTCGTTACGTTGACGGGATGAGGCAATGCGAGTTGCTGGATACCCGGATTGAGGGGCAGGCCGACGTCAGCCGGATTCACCAGGCGGTGAAGAAGAGCTGGCTGACCCCGTTGATGGAATACACCATCGAAGTCAGGCGCGAACCCCCTTCAAGAGTTGACTTCAAATTGCTCGAAGGCGACCTGAAAAGCATGGAGGGCGGCTGGCGATTTGTTGAAACCGGGGATGGTCTGCTGGTCACTCACGAAATACGGGTTCGGCCGTCGTTTCCGGTTCCGCGCTGGCTTGTCAGGCGCAGCATGCGTAAAGACATCCCCGATATGCTTGCCTGCCTGCGCGGCCTGGTGGATGGTTCCGGCCCGCAAGCCAGGAACGAAGATCTAGCGCGCTGCCCCAAAGTTCGACGGAAAGACTGACAATCAATTCAGCGGCGGCGCTCGCCGAACTCGAAATCCATGCTGACAGCAAAACCCCACGAGGCTTCGCGTTGCTGTTCGGGCTCTTCGCGGGGCCAGGTCAACGTCGGGCCGAAGTTGAAAAACAGCCATTCCCGGGCCACGCGGCGGCGCCATGTCAGTTCGAAACCATATTCGTGCAATGACACTGGCTTGTTGGTCTCACCGCGCGCAAAAGTCAGCAGGGAGATGCCATGTTTCGGGGTTTGCTGGTGATACCAGGTATTGCCCGCCCACCAGCGGGTGCCCTCGGTTTCCTCGGAAATGGTGGCCAACAGTTCCCACCGCACCAGGTCAGTTCCATTGATATCACGTGCCGAATCAACGTGGGAGGTGGTGCCGAATCCGATGCCGTCGCGCCAGAACATGGTTTGAACGTAACGCAAGTCAACGTTGGGGCGTAACTGGAACTGCTTCCGGAAACGTGCTTTGACGTAAGTCCTTGGCGGTGTCCTCAGGCGTATTCCGATCGAGTAATCCCAGCCTTCAGAGCCCGGCCGGTCACGATAGCCAAGGCCTAACAGCCATTCAGGATCATCACGATCAGATATTCCCTGCGTGATCGCCCGGTCTTCGACCGTTTCGGTGTCGGAGATGTAAGCCTCTTCATCCACCCGGCCAAGAAATGCATTCCAACGTGAACTGAAGTTGGGCAAATCAGAACTTACCCGGTAGCGAATTCGCGGCTCAAAATGGTCAAACTCATTCCACGAGGTGCTGATCTTGAGTTTGCCGCTGACCGCGGCCTCGTCAAATTCTTCGCTGTCACCAAACCAACTGTCTACCCAGCGTACCGTGCGGCATGAGAATTCGTGAACGCCAGCCTGCATCTTCTCGGGCAGGTGGTCACTGGAAGGCTCCTGCTCGCACAGGTCCACCTCCGTTTCGGTTTCAGCCTCGCCGGCTGGCATGGGTTGTTCGTCTGTTTGTACAGGCGCAGCCCAGCTGTTCGGGATACCGGACAGCAACAAGACCGCGAAAATTTTAACGGGGTAACTCATCACACACTCTTTGCGCGGGGTTTCCTTGCTCCGCACTGCTTCAGTGTATTGCACAAAAGGAAAGAGAAAAAGCCAAAAACCTGTCATCCAGCAATTTGCCACATTTGTTTGCCAAGGTCGCCAACACTGTCGCGCGATTAACGTAAAATAGCGCACTTCCGTTCGTGCACCGTCGCTGATACCGGTATTGACAAGATGAATCCGAAAACCACTGTGCTGACAGGCATCACCACCACCGGAACGCCTCACCTGGGAAACTATGTGGGTGCGATCAAGCCGGCGATCACTGCAAGCCGCGATTCAAACGTGGATTCCTACTATTTTCTCGCTGACTTTCATGCACTGATCAAGTGCCACGAACCGGAGTTGGTGCAACAGTCGACACTGGAAATCGCCGCGACTTGGCTGGCCCTGGGCCTCGATACCGAGAATGCGACTTTTTACCGGCAATCGGACGTTCCTGAAATCTCGGAGCTGACCTGGTTATTGACCTGCCACACGGCGAAGGGATTGATGAATCGTGCCCATGCCTACAAGGCTGCCGTCCAGGAAAATGAAAATGCAGGGGAAGATCCGGATTTTGGCCTGACGATGGGCTTGTTTTCCTATCCGATCCTGATGGCTGCCGATATCCTGATGTTCAATGCCCACCAGGTGCCGGTCGGGCGCGACCAGGTGCAGCACCTGGAAATGGCGCGTGATATTGCGCAGCGGTTCAACCACCATTTTGGCGAACTCTTCGTACTGCCCGAGGCGGTCACCGATGACAATGTCGCGGTGTTGCCGGGCCAGGATGGACGCAAGATGTCAAAAAGCTACAACAATACGATTCCCATCTGGTTGCCCGAGAAAAAGCTGCGCAAATCGATCATGCGTATCGTCACGAACTCCCTGGAGCCCGGTGAACCCAAGGACGCGGACGACTCGGCGCTTTATTCAATTTTTGCCGCATTTGCCGATGCCGGCGGGCGCGAGGAAATGAAACAGGCCTATCGCGACGGCATTGCCTGGGGTGAGGCCAAGCAAAAAACCTTTGAGCTCATCAATGCGGAACTGGCGCCGGCGCGCGATGCCTACCAGGACCTGATCAGCCACCCTGTACAAATCGAGGAAGTGCTTCGCGAAGGTGCCCGCAAAGCGCGAGCCTATGCAATGCCATTCCTGGACCGCATCCGCCATGCGATTGGAATACGGCCGCTCGCCTGACTCTCAGCGGCTGTTGGACAGGCAGAAGATGAACTCAGATTCCAGGGTCACGGTTGCGGCGTTTTACAAGTTTGTAGCGCTGCCAGATTTTGAAGAACTACGCGCACCGTTGCAGCAGCGTTGTGAAGACCTGGGCCTGCTGGGGACTATCCTGCTGGCGGGTGAAGGCATCAATGGCACTGTTGCCGGCCCGAGGCAGAGCGTAGAACGGCTGAAAAGTCACTTGCGTGACGAACCTCGCCTGGCGGATACCAGGTTCAAAATATCATTTGCCTCCGAGGCCCCTTTTTACCGGATGAAAGTCCGCCTCAAGAAGGAAATTGTCAGTCTCGGGGTGGAAGGTATCGACCCGAACTGCATGGTTGGCCAATACATTGAGCCACGCCAGTGGAATTCGCTGATCTCCCGGCCGGAAGTGCGGGTCGTGGACACGCGCAATGATTACGAGGTTCACCTGGGCTCGTTCGCCGGCGCCGAAAACCCGCAAACGCGCTCGTTCCGGCAGTTTCCAGAATGGGCCGATACACACCTCGACCCGCAGAAGGACAAGCATGTTGCGATGTTCTGCACGGGGGGGATCCGCTGTGAAAAGGCCACGGCCTACCTGCTCGAAAAAGGTTTTGAAAATGTTTATCACCTCGATGGGGGTATTTTGAACTACCTCGATTCGGTGGATCACGAAGACAGTCTCTGGCAGGGTGACTGTTTCGTGTTCGACAATCGCGTCACCGTGGACCACGAGTTGGCCGAGGGAGACCTGCAGGTCTGTCCCGCTTGCCGAATGCCGGTAACAGAGGATGACCGCCGTTCTGCCAAGTTCGAGCTGCACGTTTCATGTCCCAGGTGCTTCGACCGCCTGACACCGGAAAAGCGCGAAGGGCTGCTCGAAAGAGCACGCCAGATCGAACTGGCTGAACAGCGAGGCGAAAAGCACCTCGGTACACGCTAGCCGCTGACCAGGCCGGCCGATAGTATTCGGGCCGATAATATTCAGATTTACAATCAGAGCATCCAACCATGCAGGAATCCAGCCAGGAAACATCACAGGAATCATCACAGGAAGCGGTTGAAGCCGCCGAACCCTTGTTGCTCAACGAGGATATCAAGGCCTGGGTGCCGGACTCGCTGCAGCCCTTGTTTGATGTTCTGGCTGATTATCCTTTTTTACTGGTTGTCATCCTCGCTGCAGCCGGTTACCTGGCCGGAAAAATTCTGCAACTGATTTTGACCCGTGGTGTGACTCGCCTGACCAGCCGCACCTCGTCCGACTTCGATGACCGCCTGATTGAAATCGCCAGGCGGCCGGTTTTGATGACGACCGTGGTGTTGGCGCTGTTATTGGCCACCGCGCTGCTCGCCCTCCCGGAGACCCTCAACAATCTTACCCAGCGGGTATTGGGCACGTTGTTGCTGCTGTCATGGGCGCGGGCGTCGATCAAGACCGTGCACATGGTGCTTGAACTGGTCGCGCGCAATCACGAGCGCTTCGAAATTGTGCAGGAGCGAACAATTCCGCTGTTCGAAATGACCCTGAAGATCCTCCTGGTTGGCGCTGCCGCTTACGTGTTACTGATGATCTGGGGCGTCAATCCGACCGCCTGGCTGGCCTCCGCCGGCGTGATCGGCATTGCTGTCGGTTTTGCTGCCAAGGACACACTGGCAAACCTGTTTTCGGGCATCTTTATCGTCGCCGACGCGCCATACAAAATTGGCGATTACATCGTGCTCGACAGTGGCGAGCGCGGCAAGGTGACCCACCTGGGCATGCGTTCGACGCGCCTGCTGACCCGTGACGATGTCGAGGTCACCATCCCCAATGCCGTGATCGCTAATGCCAAGATCATTAATGAAACGGGCGGGCCGTCGGAAAAGGAACGCATCCGCATCCCGGTGGGCGTCGCTTACGGTACAGACCTGGACCAGGTCTGTGACGTGCTGGTGAACGTTGCCGCTGCGCACGAGGAAATCGTCAGGAACCCTTCCCCCAGGGTGAGGATGCGTGCGTTTGGCGCCAGCTCGGTGGATTTCGAGTTACTGGCCTGGATAGACCATCCCGAACTGAGGGGCCGGATACGCCACGAGCTGTTCATGGCCGTTTACAAGGCCTTCAACGAAGCAGGCATCGGCATCCCGTTCCCGCAGCAGGAGGTGTATGTGCGGAGTATGCCTCAGGGGCAGGGACTAGGGACCAGGGACCAGGGACCAGGAACCAGGGACAAGTGACGGGTGACAAGTGAAGGAGCGACGAGGTGATGATGGAAGGAATATGCGTTACGAAATGCAAAGCGAAACCTCGAATGAGGCGAAAATATACTTCCCACAAATTATACGAATTACACGAATTTTTAGGGCTTGGTCAGCCACCAGTTCGCGCAAAACGCTACTTTCCAACCGCTTGAAACTAGCATGAAAGACTAATCTTGCTATTTACAAATCAGGGTAATATAACGAGCGATGTGATTCGCATAACCCAACTTTTATATCTTTAAATTTGTGTAATTTGTGTAATTTGTGGGGAATTAATCGAGCTGTTCACGGGACATCGCCGCATTCTCTTGCTAGTCCCTAGTCCCTAGCCTCTCCAGTACCGCCGCCACGATACCATCAACAGGCAAGGATTCATTTTCAGTGGCGGTGCGCGCCCGAAACTCGAGCTGGCCCTCATCGAGGCCACGCTCACCAACAACCAGCCTGAATGGAATTCCGACCAGCTCCATATCGTTGAACATGACACCCGGCCTCAGATTCCGGTCGTCGTACAACACGTCCACGCCGGCTTCGCGCAGTTCGGCGTAAAGCTGGTCCGAAAACTCGCGAACGCGGTGTGATTTTTTCGCATTCATCGGCAACAGGGCAAGCTCGAACGGCGCCAGCGGCAGCGGCCAGCAAATGCCGTGCTCATCATGGTTTTGTTCGATCGCGGCTGCCACGATGCGCGATACACCGATGCCGTAGCAGCCCATCGGCATGACATGAGACTTGCCGTCTTCACCAAGCACTACGGCGTTCATTGATTCCGAGTACTTGGTGCCAAGCTGGAATATATGCCCCACTTCGATGCCGCGCGCGAGTTGGAGCGTCCCCTGGCCGTCGGGGCTGGGATCGCCGTCCACTGCATTTCTCAGGTCAGCAGTCTCTGGCGTCTTGACATCACGTTCCCAGTTGATGCCAAACCAGTGCTTGTCATCGGCGTTTGCACCCGCCGCGAAGTCTGACATCAACGCGACTTCCTGGTCCGCGATGCAGGGCATTTCGAGGCCCACCGGCCCCAGCGAACCGGGCCCGGCACCGGTGGCGCTGCGAATATCTGCCTCACTGGCGAATTCCAGCGGGCTGGCCACCATCGGATGGTTTTGCGCTTTCAACCCGTTCAGTTCGCGATCGCCGCGCACCAGCAGGGCGACAAATGCGTGTCCCGAATCCTCGGCTGCCTTGACGATCAGGGTCTTGATTGTTTGCTCGATGGCTACACCATGATGTTCCACCAGTTCGGTAATGGTGTGTGCATCGGGCGTATCGACCTGCTTCATTGGCTGGATGGGTTCAGGGCGTTGATGCGCCGGTGCGGCTACCGCTGCCAGTTCAATGTTGGATGCGTATTCCGAGCCACTGGAAAATGCGATGACGTCCTCACCCGAGTCGGCCAGTACGTGAAATTCGTGTGACTGGCTGCCGCCGATCGCACCCGAGTCGGCCTTGACCGGCCTGAATTCGAGACCGGCGCGTTCGAAAACGCGGCTGTAGGCTTCGTGCATTTGCCAGTAGGTCTGATCCAGGCTTTGTTCGTCGATGTGAAATGAGTAGGCATCCTTCATCAAGAACTCACGCGCCCTCATGACACCGAACCGCGGCCTGATCTCATCCCGAAACTTGGTCTGAATCTGGTAGAACACGATCGGCAACTGCTTGTAACTGCGAATCTCGTTGCGTACGAAGTCCGTCATGACTTCTTCGTGGGTGGGACCAAAACAGAAGTCACGCCCGGCGCGGTCGCTGATTTTCAAAAGCTGGGCGCCAAACTGGTCCCAACGCCCGGACTCCTGCCACAGCTCGGCCGGTTGTACTGCCGGCATCAGTATTTCCAGGTACCCGGCCCGATCCATTTCCTCGCGCACGATGTTTTCGACCTTGCGCAAGACGCGCAGGCCCAGTGGCGACCACGTGTAGATGCCCGAGGTGAGCTTGCGGATCATACCGCTGCGGATCATCAGTTGGTGACTGGCAATCTCCGCATCCGCAGGCGTTTCGCGCGTCGTGTACAGGTGAAATTCGCTGGCTTTCATCAATGCTTCCGGGCCGGGCGGCCAAAGGCGCCTATTCTAACCGTGCGGCGGCTTGCTGACTAATGATCGCGACACGCCGTGAAAAAAGCGGGAAGAGAACACCTTGCCCGCGAAATTTCAGTTGTTGCAGTTGGCCGCCAGGAATGCTTTTGTTTCGTCGAGTGCTTCGAGCCTCTTGTCATCATCGAGGCGCTGAACCGTTCCATCTTCGCCTCGAATCATCACCCGTGGACTGGGTTCGAGGACGGCCAGCTGCCTGCGCATGAGATCGCACTCCTTTGCCCGTTTTTCGGCCTGCTGTGCTTGCTCCCTGGCTTTTTCTGCGCGCGCCCTGCGTCGTTGCTCGGCGTAAGACACCGACTCATCTTCTGCCGCCTGTGCATCGCTGGCCGCCCCATCTTCGGAGGCGGGCTCCGCATTTTCGGAGGGCTTGACCGAAGGCGCACTGACGGAAGGAACGGTGTTTGGCCGCACTCCAACCGGCGTGGCTTCCACACCTTCCGGAACGATGCTGCCGAAATGGACAACGCCCTGGTCATCTACCCAGCGGTAAATCTGGCTGGCGGACCATGCAGCGCTGCCTGCGAGCAAAAGAAGCGCAACTGCCGACAAAGTGATTAAAGTTTTCTGAAACATCGTCGATATCCCTTTCGAAGACAGGTATTCCTTATAGCACAGGCGGCATGGAAACCCCAGTTTGGCCGCCGGGTTTACATGCTAATATTCGCTTCCTGCACTGACCGTGGCGATCATGAGCAAAGACAAGACACAATCCGGCCGGATCAGGCAAGGTGGCGTTTTCCTGCTGCCTAACCTGCTCACCACTGGCGCGTTGTTTGCCGGCTTCTACTCGATTATTTCCGGTATCAATGGTGACTACATTGCATCAGCCGTGGCCGTGGTTGTCGCGGGCGTGCTGGATGGCCTGGACGGTCGCGTTGCACGCCTGACCAACACCCAGAGCGATTTTGGCGTTCAGTACGACAGCCTTTGTGATCTTGTTTCTTTTGGCCTGGCCCCGGCATTGCTGGCTTTTAACTGGTCGTTGAAAGGGCTTTCCGAATATGGTGTCGTGGCGGGCAAGCTGGGCTGGCTTGCGGCGTTTGTTTACATGGCATGCGCCGCATTGAGGCTGGCACGATTCAATACGCAGGCCGACAGCGGCGATAAAAACTGGTTCCAGGGCCTGGCCAGCCCGGCCGCTGCAGGCACGCTGGTTACCACCATCTGGTTCTGGGTGGACAACGGCTTCAGCGGTGCCGCGATGCAGTGGCTGATCTTGCCGCTGACCATCATGCTGGGTTTGCTGATGTTTTCCCGGGTACGTTATTTCAGCTTCAAGTCCTGGTCGCTTGCCGAGCGGGTACCGGTTGCATGGATATTCGCAGCCGTGCTGATCCTGGTGTTGCTGGCAGTTGATCCTCCCACCGTGTTTATGACCCTGGGATTCATTTATGTCACTTCGGGGCTGGTTATCACGGTCATCGGACGGCGTAACTGGAAGTCGCGCAGAGCGCGCCGGCTGGCAAAACGCCTGAAACCGGGCAATGCTGAAAACCAGCCGGGCGATGCGCCACCGGAAGAAAACACGTGATCGCGGCGCGGCAAAAAGCTTACCTGGATGCGATGAACATCCCGGTGTGGGTTTTGCGCAGCACTGCGGAAGCCAGCAATTCTGCCTGTGCCGTGCAACTTGGTCCGGGTTCAGGCCAGGTGTTGCTGCTGTGCGCGTCACGCGAGCATTCGGCCGGGAAACTTGCATCCGATATCGCCCGTGCCCTGCGAATCGAACCGGTCTGGGGCTGGCCGGTAGACGACCCCTCTTGCCCGTTACTCGCTGAAAGTGTCGGCGAACGCCTGTTCACGCACATCGTTGTCTTCGGCAGCGATGCAGAATTGTCAGGCTTCGGTGGGCCGGCATCGGAGTTGTTGGGAAGTGCCGCGGTTATCAGGGCGCCTGCGATGCCTGACTTGAGGCAGTCGGCGGCTGAGCGACGCAAGTTGTGGGCCCAGCTGTGCCAGCATTCTCTGGCAGGACCAAGGAGCCCGGCCGGCTAGCCGCCATGTTTCCCCTCGTCAGGCCATTGTGGGCAGACGACCTCGTTGATGTCATGAAAATCGAGGAGGCCAGTTATCCATTCCCCTGGACCGAGGGAATTTTCAGAGATTGCATACGTACCGGTTATGCCTGTTTCTGTTTGCAGCTTGATGGCGAATTGGTGGGTTACACGGTGTACAACTGGGGCGCCGGGGAAAGTCATTTACTCAACCTGTGCATTCATCCCGAACGCCGCCGCCTTGGCTTTGGCGGGATGCTTCTGGAACACAGCATCAGTCACGCCCGCTCGCTGGGTTGCCAGGTCATGTACCTCGAGGTGCGTCCGAGCAACGTGGATGCAGCAAAGCTCTACGCCAAGCGCGGGTTTTCGGAAGTCGGTACCCGACCGGCTTACTACCAGTCCGACAGTGGCCGTGAAGACGCGATGGTGATGCGGCTCGACCTTCTTCCCGAGGAACTTGACTGAGGAACCCCTGGCGCTACAGCTTTTCCAGGCGTTCAATCTGTTCCTCGAGCCTTGACACCCTGGACTCGTGCGTTGCGAGCCGCTGCTGTTCCTGCAACACGACCTCTTCGGGCGCATTGTCAACGAAACGCTTGTTCGACAACTTTCCCTGGGATTGCTTCAGACCAGCCCGTTCACTGGCCAGTTGCTTGTTAAGGCGCTGTAATTCGGCCTTTACATCGACCAGGCCTTCCAGCGGAATCAAGACCCGTAAATCGCCGACCAGCGCAACGGCCGCCTTCGAAGCATCGGCGTCTTCGCCCAGCCATTCCAAGGATGCCACGCGACCCAGGCTGGCCAGCAACGATTCGAATCGCGCACTGCGCTCGCGGTCGGACTCTGTGCCTGCCTGGAACTGCAATGGCAGCTTCAATGATGGCGCAAGATTCAGCTCCGATCGGATACGCCGGATGCCTTGCAGAACCTCCTTGAGCCACTCAATTTCGCTTTCCGCCACGTCGTCGGGTTGCCCCGGTTCCGGATAGCTGCAGAGCATGATCGAATCACCCTCCAGGTGCAGCGGTTCTCGAAGTCGTTGCCAGATTTCCTCGCTGATGAACGGCATGAAAGGGTGCAGGGTGCGCAAGGTGATTTCCAGCACGCGTAACAAGGTGTGCCGCGTGGCATTGCGCTGGTTTTCATCGCCTTGTTGCAGTGCGGGTTTGGACAGTTCCAGGTACCAGTCGCAGTATTCGTTCCAGGCGAACTCGTAGATCGCGTGGGCAGCGAGGTCCATGCGATAGGACTCGATGTGCTGGCGTACCTCGGCAACCATGCGGTCGGTGCGTGACAGTATCCAGCGGTCGGCTGCGGACAGCGTATCGGGCAGCTGCACCTCGTGGCCATCGGTTTGCATCAGGACATAGCGGGCGGCGTTCCACAGCTTGTTGCAGAAATTCCGGTTGCCCTCGATACGGCCCAGTTCGAAGCGGATATCGCGACCGGTCGTGGCGAGGGCGGCAAACGTAAAGCGCATCGCGTCGCAGCCATACGCCGCGATGCCATCAGGGAATTCTTCGCGGGTCGCTTTTTCGATGGCCGGAGCCATTTGGGGCTGCATCAGCCCGGACGTGCGCTTGGCGACCAGAGATTCGAGATCGATTCCGTCAATCAGGTCTATGGGGTCGAGTACGTTGCCCTTGGACTTTGACATTTTCTGCCCATGGCTGTCACGAATCAGGCCATGGATGTAGACCTCGGTGAAGGGCACATCTCCCATGAAGCGCAGTCCCATCATGATCATGCGCGCGACCCAGAAGAAAATGATATCGAAACCTGTGACCAGCACTGATGTCGGGTAAAAGCGCTCGAGTCGTCTGTTTTGTTCTGGCCAGCCAAGCGTTGTGAACGGCCATAAGGCCGATGAAAACCAGGTGTCCAGCACATCCGGATCCTGCATCAGGGTGACACCGCCCGCCAAGCCGCTGCGCTCGCGGGCATCCTGCTCGTCGTATCCAACGTGAATGCCGCCATCTTCGTCGTACCACGCCGGAATACGATGCCCCCACCACAATTGGCGCGAAATGCACCAGTCTTCAATGCGGTTCATCCAGTCGAAATAGGTCTTGTTCCAGTTTTCGGGCACAAAGCGGATGTTGCCGTCTTCAACCGCCTTGATGGCCGGTTCCGCCAGCGGTGCAATTTTGACGTACCACTGGTCGGTCAGGTACGGCTCGATGACTGCGCCAGAACGGTCGCCGCGGGGAATCATCAACTTGTGGTCGCTGACGCTCTCGAGGAGACCGGCCGACTCCAGGTCGGCGACGATTTTCGCGCGTGCTTCAAAACGGTCGAGCCCCCGGTAAGCCTCGGGCGCTTCATCGTTGAGCGTCGCGTCATCGTTCAGCACGTTGATCATCGGCAGCTCGTGGCGGCGGCCAATTTCATAATCATTGAAATCGTGCGCCGGCGTGATCTTGACGCAGCCGGAGCCAAATTCCATGTCCACGTAGTCATCGACAATGACCGGGATTGACCGGTCCGTCAATGGCAAGCGCAATTGCAGGCCGTGCAGGCTCCGATAGCGCTCGTCTTCAGGGTTAACCGCCACCGCGGTGTCGCCGAGCAGGGTTTCCGGTCGCGTGGTCGCCACGACGATGTGGCCCTGGCCGTCGGTGCGCGGGTAGCGGATATGCCACAACTTGCCGTTTTCTTCCTCCGACAGTACTTCGAGATCTGACAGGGCAGTGTGTAAAACCGGGTCCCAGTTGACCAGGCGTTTACCGCGGTAAATCAGGCCATCGTGATAAAGCTCGACAAAGACCTTGCGCACGGCAACCGACAGTCCCTCGTCCATGGTGAAGCATTCGTGCTGCCAGTCCACGGACGCGCCGAGCCGTCTCATCTGGCCCTGGATTTTACCGCTGGAATGTTCTTTCCACTCCCACACGGCTTCGACGAAACCTTCACGACCCAGGTCGTGCCGGGATTTTCCTTCCTCGGCCAGTTGCCGCTCGACGACCATCTGGGTGGCAATTCCGGCGTGATCGGTTCCGGGCTGCCATAACGAAGCTTTTCCCGACATCCGGTGATAACGCGTCAGGACGTCCATGATGGTGTCCTGGAAGGCATGGCCCATGTGCAGGCTGCCGGTGACATTGGGAGGCGGCAGCATGATGCTGTAGGTCTGCTCGGCATCGGACGGGGCGAAATAGTTCGCTGCCTCCCAAGCCTGGTACCACCGATGTTCAATGTCCGCCGGCGCGTAGCTTTTATCCATGTTAAATTTTTATCCTACTTGCTGATGTCGTGCGCTGCGGGTTCAATGCCGTGTTTGCGATAAAAACGGAATTTGTCTCTTGACGCCTGCAGGCCCGGGCCTGCCTGCGGTACGATCTCCAATAATCGCGAAAAACGAGACGGTTCCTGCAGGGGTTGCGGGCACAGGTTTATCACCACCTCGGCGTCTCCGAGGTCCTTGATGGTTGTGATGACCACCGATGCGGCATGATCCGAATCTTTGTTACTCAATTCGTGAGGTAAAAACCGTTCGCCCGGAGTTTCCCACATCAATTCATTGAGATCACTGGCCTGGCGGGCGTCTTCGGTCACCACGGTAACGGCATGACCGCGTTCCCAGGCCATCAGGGACAGGCGGCAGGCGAGGCGTCGCTCGTCGAGGCCGGGCGTCTTGAGCAGGTAAAAGTCGACCTGGCAGTCGCGACTGGTCATCAGGCCTGGTTGATCAGGAATTGGGTCAGCAGGCCGACCGGGCGCCCCGTGGCGCCCTCGGTTTCACCCCATTTCCAGGCGGACCCCGCAATATCGAGGTGCGCCCAGCGCAATTCCTTGGCGAAGCGTGAAAGGAAACATCCGGCAGTGATCGCCCCCGCCGGCATGCCGCCGACATTCTTCATGTCGGCGAACGGCGTCTTGAGTTGCGACTGGTAGTCCTCCCAGATCGGCAGTCTCCAGGCGCGGTCGTGGCTTTGTTGACCTGCAGCCAGCAACTCCTCGGCAAGGTCATCGTGCTTGCTCATCAGGCCACTGGCATGGTGGCCAAGCGCGACCACGCACGCGCCGGTCAGGGTTGCAACGTCGATAACGGCAGAGGCATTGAACCGTTGCGAGTAGGTCAGGGCGTCACACAGGACCAGTCGGCCTTCGGCATCCGTGTTGAGTACTTCGATGGTCTGACCGGACATGCTGGTCAATACATCACCGGGGCGGTAGGCCTTGCCCCCGGGCATGTTCTCGGCCGCTGCAACGATCATCACGAGGTTAATTTCAAGCCCCAGTTCTGCACAGGCCTCAAATGCCCCGATGACGCCGGCGGCGCCGCACATGTCAAACTTCATCTGGTCCATGTTGGCGCCGGGCTTGAGTGAAATCCCACCGGTGTCAAATGTGATGCCCTTGCCGACCAGCACCACGGGTGCCTTATCGCCAGCTGCGCCCTTGTAAGAAAGAACGATCAACCGTGGCGGATTGGCGCTGCCCTGTCCGACGGCCAGCAGTGCGTTCATGCCCAGGTCGGCCATTTCCCGTGGCCCGAGAATTTCAACATCGACGCTGTCAAAGCGTCCTGCGATTTCCGTCGCCTGTCCGGCCAGGTATTCCGGGGTGCACAGGTTGGGTGGCAAATTGCCCAGTTCGCGAGCGCGTAGGAAGCCCACGGCCAGGCCGCGCGCCTGCTCGATGGCGCCAGCCGCGCCTTCGGCGTCCGTGAAGCTGACGGACTTCAGGGGGTGCGGCGTGTGTTCATGGTGTTTCTTGGTGGCTGAATACAGGTAATTCGCGCGGTGTACTGCCAGCGCTTCCTGGCGCATTCTCCAGGCATGGTCACGGTCGCTCAGTTCGATATCCGCAAGGCACAGGTGCGCTTCGGTCACGGGATGGTCGCGCAGGTATTTACCTGCGTCCATGCAGGTTCTTTCAAACCGCGATTCATCGAGTTTATCGGCCGCGCCGAACCCCATGACGAGGATGCGCTCGGCAGTGACGCCTTTCAGTCCGTGAAGCATGGTTTTACTGCCGCGGCTGTCATCGATGTCACCTCTTTCGATCAGGCGGCTGATCTCACCACCACTGGCGTCGTCAACCTGTGCAGCGGCGCCGTTGAGCGCGGCATCTTCGATGATGCCAATGACCAGACACGGGGTGGCTGCCTCGTGAGGCGATTGGGTGTTAAGGTTGAACTTCATTTTCAGGGTCCCTTTCCGTATTTGCCCGTGCACGGGCATCTTCATCGCGGGTCTTGCTGCTAAAATGCAGCTGAACCCATCATTCTACAAGAATTTTCCTTCGCCGAGGCCAAATTGAATATTCTCCAGAAATACATCCTGCGCGAATGGTTCTGGACGTTCCTTGCGGTCAGTTTCGTACTAATGTTGGTCATCCTGGGATCGTTTCTCGGTGAGATGTTCAATGACATTGCCGATGGCCGCATGCCACCGGGCCTGGTGGGCGTTCAATTGCTGCTTTTTATTCCACAAGCAATGGGTGACATACTGCCACTGGCGGCATTTGTCGCGATCATGTGGGGACTTGGCCGGTTGTACCGCGACCAGGAGATGGCGGTCATGCGTGCCAGCGGTTTTCATTGGAAGCAGTTGTTACCCCCGTTGATGAGGTTAACGATTCCGGTTGCAGCCTTGCTGCTGGTGGTCGAGTTTTCGATTGCACCCCGGACCAGCGCCCAGGCCGACAAGGTGCTGGAAGATGCATTTCGCACGGCAGCGGTTTGGGGACTGCAAGCCGGCCAGTTCCATGTGCTCGAAGATGGTGCTTTCGTCATTTATGTCGAAGCGCTCGAGGATGAGGGGCGGACTCTGCGCAATGTGTTCGTTCATCAGCGACGTGATCAAAGAGAACAGGTATGGTTTGCCGAGCGCGGCGAATACTGGATGGACCCGGCCAGCGGCGACCGCTTCATCACCCTGCAGGATGGCCAGATCACAGATTGGATACCCGGCAATCGCGACCTGAACCTGCTGCGTTTCCAGCGAAATGACTTGCGGCTTCCCGAGCCAAAAGTACGCTCAAGTTCAGTCAAACTTGAGTCTCAGCGGAGCGCCGACCTGCTGACGCAGGGAGACGCCGTAGCGTGGGCAGAGCTCCAGTGGCGGCTAATGCCGGCGGTGCTGACACTGGTCCTCAGCTTCCTGGCCATTCCGCTTTCACACTCTGACCCCCGGGAAGGCCGTGGCAGCCGGGTCGTTCTCGGAATTCTCTCCTATGCCCTGTATACCAACGCCCTGTTCCTGTGTCGCTCCTGGGTCGCGGCAGGTGTTTTGCCAGTCTGGATCGGCCTGTGGTGGGCGCATCTGATCGTGGTGCTGGGAACCATCGCATGGCTGCGGCGCCAGGGCAGAATGCAGGGCGCCCGCCCCGGCAAGTCTCCACCGTCCGGCATGGTCGGTGAGGCAGGCACGACATGATCAAGCGGGTGGACAGGTACGTAGGGCAGGCCGCTGTGCTCGGGATCCTGGCCGTGTGGATTACGCTTACGTTGCTGGCGATGACGTTCAGTTTGCTCAACGAATTGCGCGGCGCAGCGGGAAATTACGGCACGCCCGAGGTGTTCTGGTTCGTATTTCTTACCATGCCGCGCACGGCATACCAGATGTTTCCCGTTTCAGCGCTGGTGGGGGCCCTCATCGGCGTGGGCGGGCTGGCGGCGAGCAACGAACTGGTGGCGTTCAGAACGGCCGGCGTTTCCCGCTTGCGACTCGCGGGCGCAGCCCTTTCAGGCACCTTGTTGCTGGCGCTTCCGGTCATGATGATGGGCGAATGGGTCGCGCCGGCGGCAGAACAACAGGGGCGGGCATTTCGCCTCAGCAAGATTTTTGACCAGGCCATCGTCGGTGGCCAGCGCGGTATGTGGATTCGTGACGGCGAGCAGATTGTCAATATTCAATTACCACTATTGTCAGAAGAGCAGGAACAGAAGCTGGTCGAGTTCCGTGACGTGGTGATTTACTCCTTTGGCCAGGCGGCGGAACTGGAATCGGTGACGCGCGCCAACGCCGCGGTGCACGATGGTGATACGTGGACCCTGGCTGAGGTTTCACGAACCCGCATTGGCCCGGATGGTGTGAGTAACCAGTCCAGTGATCGGGAACCCTGGAACTCGAACATCAAGCCCGCCCTGCTCGACGCGGCGGTGACCAGGCCGCCGTACATGTCCATCAGGGCCCTGTCCGAGCAGGTCAGGTTTCTGGGCAGCAATGGCCTGGACAACCGGGTCTACAAGGCGGAGTTTTTTGCCAAGATTTTTTACCCGTTTTCAGTGCTTTCGCTGGTCCTTGCGGGAATGCCATTCGTGTTCGGCTCGGCAAGGCACGCCAACATGGGGTTGCGCATATTTATTGGCATCTCGGTTGGCGCACTTTTCACTATCGTTAACGGGGCGATGCAGAACATCGGCAGCGCCTATGGCCTTCACGCGGCATTCAGCGCCATTTTTCCGTCAGCGATGATCGCGATAGTTGCGATCCTGGTGCTGCGGCGCTCAGTCTGATCATGACGACCTGACCAATTGGGTTCTGCTGGCAATGTCGTGCCAGGTTCTTTTTCGGTGGTCCACCAGCAACCATGCAAAACCAATTCCCGCACAGGCCGCTGAAACCAGTGACACCCCGAAACGAACCAGGCACTGAGCCCAGTCCGGACGGCCTCCTGCGCTGTCAAGCCTGACACCCCATGCCCGCATGCCCAGAGTCATGTTGCTGCGACGCCAGCAGGCAGCAAGATAAGCGAACCATATGGCCAGCAGGTAAAGGCTGAATACGGGATCTTGCAGCGCGCGCTGGTTGCCCGAATCGAACGGCGAGGCGAGGGCGGCTCCGATCAGCAACAAGCCCACCAGGATGACACCGTCATAAATCATGACCAGAAATAAACGAAGCAAGCCGCATGGGCGAACTTTCTCATCGCCGCTAAAATTCGATTGATGATCGTGCACTGAGTTCTCCAATGCCGTAATTCTACGTTTAATTTCGTAGCTGGATACCATCTGCTATGATCATTCCAGTGGGGTGGTTTGACCGCAGGTCGGGACGCTCCGAAAGACGATTTTACAAAAATAGGCTGGAAGTCATGGTCCCGAGATATTATTCTGCATCGTTCGGGATCTCGGTGTCACGGATTGAGGGATTGCAATACGGTCACCGGAATCGACTCAGGATTCACTTCTTCGTTTTAAAACAAACTGGAAACAGGCTATGCCAAACACTCTAATGAAACGATTAATCAGCCTCGCGGCACTGACCATACTAGCGGTGAGTGGAAGTCAGGCCCAGGTTCTAGATCGAACCGTAGATACGCAATCGAGAATTCACGCAAACGCTGCTGCTTCGCAAAAACGCGTAACAAGCCTGGCGCAGCAAACAGCAGACTTGCTTGCCGAGTACCGCGCCGTGGTGCGCGAAACCGAGGCGTTGCAGATCTATAACGATCAGCTTGAAAAAGTCGTCAACGATCAGCGCGCTGAAGTCACATCGATCAACAGGCAGCTCGAGGGGCTCGAAGAAACCAACCGGGGTGTCGTCCCGATGATGTTGGAAATGATCGAGACGCTAGGGCAGATGGTCGAAGCTGACATGCCTTTCCGGCTCGATGAGCGTCGTGCTCGTGTCGAACGCCTGCGTAACATGATGGACCAGGCCGACGTGACGACGTCCGAGAAATACCGCCGGGTGATGGAAGCGTACCAGGGTGAGCTTGAGTATGGACGAACCACGGAGTCCTATGCAGAGTCGCTGCCCACAACGGGTCAAACCGTTGATTTCCTGCGTGTCGGCAGAACGTTGCTGGTATACCAGACCAGTGACCAGGAAATTACGGGCTGGTTCAACCCGACAACCCGCGAATATGAAGCGCTACCCGCGAAATACCGCCTCGAGGTCAAGGAAGGCATCGCCATAGCCAAGAACGAGAAGGCACCCGATCTTGTCGTGTTGCCTGTTCCAGGTCCGGAGGTGTCGCAATGAAATCACTCAGGATCATGACTATTGCCACTGCGCTTGTGTTTACCGTCAGCGCATTTGGCCAGACCCTTGAAGACCTCGCTGCTGAAGTGGAGCGCGCGGCCTCTGAAGAGGGCAAGATCAACCAGCAACGTGAGCAGGAGTTTATCCAGGCTCGTGACAACCAGCGTAATTTGCTGGCCCAGGCTCGCCAGGAGTTGCGCAATGAAGAAGCGCGCAGCGACCGGCTCAAAAACGACTATGACCGCCTTGAGCGCGAACTGGCCGAGCTCGAGACCGTGCTGCAGGAACGCATGGGAAATCTCGGCGAATTGTTCGGCATCGTCCGCCAGGCTTCTGGAGATATCCAGGCCACGCTTGATGACTCGATGGTTTCAGCAGCCCGGCCGGGCCGTACTGAATTCCTGTCCGAGCTCGCCCAGCGCAAAGAACTGCCTAATGTGCAGGAACTCAGGAAGGTCTGGTCCATCATGGTGACCGAAATCGCCGAATCCGGCCGGGTCGTGAAGTTCACGGCGCCGGTTGAACGCGCCAACGGTGAGAAACAGGACCTCGAAGTGGTCAGGGTCGGCGTATTCAACGCCGTGTCCGACGGCAGCTTTTTGACCTGGGATCCGAGCAAGTCGACTGAAAACCTGATCGAACTGGCACGCCAGCCGGCAGCTCGTTTCCAGTCCATGGCGAGTGATCTTCAGAGTGCATCCCCCGGCGAAACCGTCGACATGTCCGTTGACTTTTCTCGCGGGCAGATTCTACGCGCCGTGGTTCAGAGCAAGTCGCCGATCGAACGCGTCAAGGAAGACGGCGGCATCGTCGGCTACGTCATCATTGGCGTCGGTATCCTGGGCCTGCTGCTGTGCCTGTGGAAAGCATTCGTGCTTTACACAACTGGCGGCAAGATTAGCAAGCAGCTGAAAACCAAGGATGCGAACAAGGGCAACCCGTTGGGCCGCGTCATGGCGATTTACGCAGAGAACCCCGATACCGACATCGAAACACTGGAACTCAAGCTGGACGAAGCGATTTTGCGCGAATCCGCTCCACTTGAGTCCGGGCTCAGCTTCATCAAGGTACTGTACGTGGTTGCACCGCTGCTCGGCCTGCTGGGTACCGTTGTAGGCATGATCGCGACGTTCCAGATGATCACGCTGTTCGGTACGGGTGATCCACGCATGATGGCCGGTGGTATTTCTACCGCGCTGGTCACAACGGTGCTCGGCCTGGTGGTCGCCATCCCGCTGACGCTGTTGCACAGCTTCCTGCAGGGTAAGAGCAAGTCCCTGATCCAGGTGCTTGAAGAGCAGGCGGCCGGCATCATCGCGAGGCTGGCGGAGAGCCGCTGATGGTCTGGTTTTACGATGCACTGAACTCAATCCGGGATTTCCTGGAGTTGGGTGGCGACGTGCTTTACGGAATCATGGCCGTCCTGTTTTTGATGTGGACCTTCATTCTTGAGCGCTTGTGGTTTTTCTACAAAGTCCACCCGGTGCAGAAAGAGGCCATCGTCGATTCCTGGGAAGAACGTGCGGACACGACTTCCTGGTATGCAAAGCGCATCCGGGAACAACTGATATCGCAGGCTTCGGTCGCGCTCAAACGCAATGTGGGGTTGATCAAGGCATTGATCGCGATTTGCCCCCTGTTGGGACTGATGGGCACCGTTACCGGGATGATTTCCGTATTCGACGTGATGACGTTCAGCGGTTCGGGCAATGCCCGCGCCATGGCAGCGGGCGTGTCCAAGGCCACGGTTCCGACCATGGCCGGAATGGTTGCGGCCCTGTCAGGGGTCTATTTCGGAACCTGGCTGGAGCACAAGGCCGCCACTGAAACGGAAAAGCTCGAAGACTTGCTGCATCATCATTAATGCCCCGGTCGGGGCCGGCAGTGCGCCGGCCCCGAACCGATACAAGGAACGCTTATGGCACGCAGACATAGCACCCAGGAAGACGCCGAGATCAACATCACGCCGATGCTCGATATTGTCTTCATCATGCTGATCTTCTTTATCGTGACGACTTCTTTCACGAAGGAGACCGGTGCGGTTATCACCAAGCCCGAAGCGGAACAGGCCAGACAACTGCGCAACGGAACCATTCTCATCGGAATTCGCTCCAATGATGATATATGGATGGCCAAGCGGCTGATCGAATTGCGCGAGGTGCGTTCCATGGTAGAGCGCGCCAAGGCCGAGAATCCTGAAGGTAGCGTGGTGATCGTGGCCGACAAGGAATCTCGAATAGGGCTCGTGACCCTGGTCATGGACCAGGTCAGGCTGGCTGGCGTTCAGGGTATATCAATCTCCGCTGAGAACCCCGGCGGATAGACCCGGACCAGATCCGGGACGGAAAAGATTATGGACAGATTTCGAACATTGTTTGCTGGCATTATGGCCGTGGGCGTGACCTTCGGCCTGTTCGTGTTCATGCACAAGCTGATTTCTTCTGGTGCCGGCGACAACAGTGACCTTGAAGCCATTGCCGGAATTCACTTCGGGCCGGTAGATATTCCCGATGATGTGATAACCCGGAGCAGGCGTATTCCACCCAAGCCGCCACCCCCCAAGAATCCACCTCCGCCACCCAAGATGCAGATCGCCAAGGTGAACCAGCAGGTGACCAATATGCCCAAGCTGGACCTGCCGCAGATGGACATTCCATTGACCGGCGGTGACGGTATGTTTATTGGCAGTTTCGAAACCATCGACAAGACGGCTGAAGGTGACATTATCCCGATCGTCGTGATTCGCCCGATGTATCCGCGTGACGCCGCGATGAAAGGCATTGAAGGCTGGGTCAAGGTCGAATTCACCATTACCCCTGTTGGAACCGTCAAGGATCCGAGCGTGATCGACGCCGATCCACCGCGAATTTTCAACCGCGAAGCGTTGCGGGCTATCCTGAAGTGGAAATTCAAACCCCGCGTGATTGATGGCGTAGCGGTCGAACGGCCAGCCAGCCAGATTATTGAATTCAACCTGGACCAGGGGGAATGAGGAATGATGATGCGTACTAGAAATTCAGGCGCCGGATTCCTGCCGGCTGCAATCCTGGCATCCACGCTTTTGAGCGGACAGGCGTTCGCCCAGGCGGACGGTTGCGGAATCGAGCGCAACGTGACCCCGAAACCGCTTGACGAACAGACCTGGAAGCGAATGAACGATGTCTACGAGGACATCGGTGATGAAAATTACGACATCGCCTACGAAAAGCTGACCTCGATGGCGGAGCGCGCACGTGGAGGAGACTACCTAAAGGCCATTATTCAGCAGTTGATTGGCCAGGTTCAGTGGGCGCGTGAAAATTACGACGCGGCACTGAAGGGATTTGAAGATGCGGTGCGCCTGAACGCGCTTCCGGACAATACGCATTACTCGCTGATGTACCAGATCGCACAGCTTTACTACATGAAAGAGCGCTACAACGATGCTCTGAAGAGCCTCGATGTATGGTTCTGCAAAGCACCGGCGGAAAAGATCAAGTCATCCGCTTACGTGTTGAAAGCTTCAATTTTTGCGGCCAAGGAAGACTGGCGGAATGTCATTCCTTCTATTGAACAGGCCATCGGCATGGAAGACGAGCCAAAAGAGGCCTGGTACAACCTCAAGCTGGCTTCGCACCTTGAACTCGACCAGAAGCCGCAGGCACGCGATACGCTGAAAATCCTGATCAAGCACTGGCCGAACAAGAAAATCTACTGGATCCAGTTGTCCAATATTTACTTCCAGTTGGAAAACGACCCGGAGGCACTTGCGGTCAGCGCGCTTGCATACAAGAAAAACCTGTTGGACAAGCAGGCCGATTTTCTTTACCTGTCAAATCTTTATTCGGTGCGCGAGGTCCCCTACAAGGCTGCTGCAGTGTTACAGGATGGTATAGAGCGGGGTATCGTCGAGGCTACTGAAAAGCATTGGACGATGATTGCCGATGCCTGGTACAGCGCCGAGGAAATGGAAAACGCGCTGGCCGCCTACGTTGAAGCCGGAGCCGCTGCTGATGACGGCGACATCGACCTGCGCCGGGGCTATATCCTGATCGACATGGAGCGTTGGGAAGACGCCAGGGATGCGCTGAAAATGGCCATTGAAAAGGGCGGCATCAACGAGCGCCAGGAAGGCGAGGCGCACCTGATGGTGGGTATGGCTGAGTTCAGCCTGGGCAATTATGACGATGCCAGTGCTGCCTGGGGCCGCGCGATGCGATTTGATCGCTCGAAGAAGGCTGCCGAGCAGTGGATGGCGCACCTCAGGGAAGAGCGCGCACGCAACGCACCGTAAAGTAATGCCTCTATAGTTACAAAAAACGGGCCTGGGTGGCCCGTTTTTTTGTGGTTTCATTGATTGTCTGCTTCCATTGCCGCCTTTATTTCGCTCGCCGCATATAATCTTCGTATGAAGGATTCGCTGAAGCAGGATCTCGAGCTTGTAGACCGCTTCCTCGATGCGGCCTGGGCCGAACGGGGACTGGGCAATAACACGCTGGATAGTTACCGCCATGACCTGCTCAAGCTGGCTTCATGGCTGGAACAGAACGGTAGCGAATTGCGTCGCGCCGGGCGTGCCGATCTGCTGGGTATGCTGGCCGCAGAAGTCGGGTCCGGGCGCAATCCGCGCTCGGTGGCGCGTTACCTGTCGGGTTACCGCCAGTTCTACCGCTGGCTGGTCAGGGAAAGAGAAATCAGTGAAGACCCCAGTGTCCTGATTGAAAGTCCAAAGCAGGGCCGCAGCCTTCCCAAGGCACTGAGCGAACAGCAGGTCGAGTTCCTGTTGGATGCCCCTGACACGGGGAAACCAATTGGCATCCGGGACCGGGCGATGCTGGAGTTAATGTACGCCACCGGTTTAAGGGTCAGCGAACTGGTCAATCTTGAGCTGGGTAACCTGGGCTTGTCGAACGGGGTTGTGCGTGTTCTGGGTAAAGGAGGCAAGGAGCGACTCGTACCGCTCGGGGAAGAGGCCATGAAATGGCTCAAGCTTTATCTCGAACAAGCACGCCCGGAATTGATGAAGGGCGATCAGAGCAGCCAGGTATTCGTATCTGCCCGGAAAACCGGGCTGACCCGGCAGGCTTTCTGGCACATGGTCAGGCGTCATGCGCGAGCGGCCGGGATCGAAAGGGCAATATCTCCACACATGTTGCGCCATTCCTTTGCGACGCACTTGCTCAATCACGGCGCCGACCTGCGCGTGGTCCAATTGCTGCTCGGTCACAGCGACCTTTCAACCACGCAGATTTATACCCACATTGCCCGCGAGGGGCTGAAACGCCTGCACGAGAAACACCATCCCCGGGGCTGATGATTGTCCTGTACCTTGCGATTAGCGGTAGAGCAGTGTCGTTGACAAGGGCATAATGGGCGGAACTTTCAATGCAAGTCCTGTCAAAGGGTCACGTGGGCACGGAAAACTTGGAGAACAAATAATGCGAACGTTCAAGCATGGAGCATGGGCTACATTGATGGTAACCGGAACGATCCTGGTCTCGACGCAAATTGTCGCGCAGGAAGAAGGTTCAGCGTCAGCCATCGAATCAAAAATCAGGGCCCTTGCGCCTGCCGCTGAAAGTATCGCTATTTCAGAGACACCGATTGACGGCCTGCTACAGGTGCAGGTCAATAATGAAATTTACTATGCCTCTTCGGACGCCAAGTATCTGGTAATTGGCCGGATCATGGACCTGGACACGCGTGAAAATATCACTGACCAGGCCAAGGCGGGTCTGCGCAAGGATGTGCTCGAAGGGCTGGATCGCAGCCAGCAAATCTCATTCAGCCCGTCTGCTCCAGATTATGAATTGTTGGTATTCACCGACATTGATTGCGGTTACTGCCGCAAGCTGCATGAGCAGATAGACGAGTACATGGCCGCGGGCATTGCCATCAATTACATGGCCTTTCCCCGCGCGGGGATTGCATCGCATTCCTACGACAAGTTTGTTTCAGTATGGTGTGCCGATGACCAGCAAGCCGCCATTACCCTGGCCAAGACCGGGGCAGAGCCGGAGCCGCAACAGTGCGAAAACCCGATCAGTAAACAATATGAACTCGGGCGCGAACTGGGTGTAACCGGAACGCCGGCCCTGGTGACGACGGATGGCGGTCTGATCCCGGGTTATGTTCCGCCTGCGCAACTTAGGCAGCGCCTGCTGGCCATGAAAGCACCGACGGTTCAGTCCGACTGATCCTTCCCACTGTCGTCACGCATTGACGTTCAACAGGAACCTGTCAGAAATGGCGGGTTTTTGTCTGTTCGCGAGGCTATAATATCGGCGTTTTCAGGGCCGGTGTAAGCAGGCCGGGCAATGTGAAGGGAGCCGGATTTTGTCGACAGTCAGTTGCTTGCTCGGTGGCACCGCGCTCTCTTCGTTTCGCAAAAACAAGCTCCTTGAAACGCTCCGCGCCAGCGGAGTTGAATGCGCAAGCCTGTCAGCTCGCTGGTGCTACCTGGTAGAACACGAAGCGCCGCTTTCATCTTCAGAGAAGCGCCTGGCCGAGCAACTACTCGATGCAAAATTGACCGCGTCACTCGAACAGACGGGTCTGCACCTTGTCACGCCCCGGCTGGGCACCATTTCGCCCTGGTCAAGCAAAGCGACTGACATTTTTCGGGGATGTGGTCTGGACGCCGTGCTGCGGGTAGAGCGGGCCACCGCGGCCTGGACTGACGCGCCACCTGCTGATAATGATGCGATCCACGCCTGTCTCCATGACCGCATGACCCAGTCGGTGCTGCCGGACCTGGATACTGCAACCCGCTTGTTTGATCACCATGCGCCGAGGCCATTGCAGAGGATACCGGTGTCCGAACGCGGCAGTGCGGCGCTACAGGAAGCAGACCGCGACCTCGGTCTTGCACTGTCCGAAGACGAAATTCAATATCTTGTCGATGCTTATCACGATCTTGACAGGGACCCGACGGACGCCGAGTTGATGATGTTCGCGCAAGCCAATTCTGAACATTGCCGGCACAAGATTTTCAACGCCAGCTGGACCCTGAATGGTACGCGGCGTGATGAGACACTTTTCGGGATGATCAGGAACTCGCATGCAACCAGTCCCCGTGGGGTCCTGTCGGCATATCACGATAATTCGGCCGTCCTGGCTGGCTTTGACGCATCGCGCTTGTTTCCCGACCCCACGACCAATGTGTACCGGTATGAAGATGAGCCGGTGGCCATGCAAATCAAGGTCGAGACGCATAATCACCCGACCGCAATTTCGCCTTTTCCCGGTGCGGCGACGGGGTCGGGCGGCGAGATCCGTGACGAGGCGGCGACTGGCAGAGGCGCGAAGCCCAAGGCTGGATTGACCGGCTTCAGCGTTTCCAACCTGCACATTCCAGGCCTGGACAACAACTGGGCGTGCGAATCCGGTAAGCCGGGGCGTATTGCCAGTGCGCTGGACATCATGATTGAAGGGCCGATCGGTGCAGCTTCGTTCAACAATGAATTTGGCAGGCCGGCGCTGGGCGGTTACTTCCGCACCTTCGAACAAAACATCAACGGGCGCTTGTGGGGTTATCACAAGCCCATCATGGTGGCGGGCGGCATGGGTAATATTCGCCCGCAGCACGTCGAAAAGCACGAACTCCAGGCCGGCGATGCCGTTTTTGTCCTGGGCGGCCCCGCCATGCTGATTGGCCTCGGAGGCGGCGCGGCATCTTCGCTTGGCAGTGGCCAGAGTGATCTTCAGCTGGATTTTGCATCGGTGCAGCGGGGTAATCCGGAAATGCAGCGCCGCTGCCAGGAGGTCATCGACAGCTGCTGGGCGATGGATGATCAGAATCCGCTGGTTTCGATTCACGATGTCGGTGCGGGTGGCCTTTCAAACGCGCTTCCCGAACTGCTGAACGACAGCCAGCGCGGAGGAGTGCTGGAGTTGCGGCGCGTTCCCAGCGCGGACACGGCCATGTCGCCGATGGAAATCTGGTGCAACGAAGCCCAGGAACGTTACGTGATGGCAGTTCGCCCCGGCATGGTGGACTTGTTCCTGGGTATCTGCAAACGCGAGCGATGCCCGGTTGCGTTGCTCGGGTACGCAACGAAAGACCGCAAACTGCGCCTCGAAGACGAATTGTTGGGGGATGCGCCAGTAGACGTGCCGATGGAACTGATACTGGGCAAGCCGCCAAAGATGCACCGCGACGTACAAGCCGTTCCGGTCAGCGCTGGCCCCGTGAATGGCCAGCACAAAGCGCTTGAAACCCTGGTCAGTGA
>JABDJL010000183.1 GCA_013002505.1 Lysobacterales bacterium
AACCTGTACCAACACTTGTGCCAAATTTGTGCCACACCACCCCAAATTGCCGCGCAAATACTGGCAGTTTCTGGCACAAAATGAACGGGCAAACACCGCAAGTGGCTGATTTAGTTAAATATAAATATTAGCCTGAGCCCTTGAAAATCCGCGTGTCGGTGGTTCGATTCCGCCCCTGGGCACCATTTCGATGGGCCGTTGGCCCATCAAAATGGGGCTCAAGGGGAAATCACCACGAGGGCCTGCGCCCCAGTCTTTGCCCTCAAGTTGCGTTTGGTCCAATTGCATCACCCCGCACCAACTCTGTTCCGCCAACCGCGGTTCTCTACTATTCAGAGTCGCTACGCGACTGCATCATTTGCGAGGATACTGCCTCGCAGCACCCCCTGGGCACCATCTACAACAATACTTCGTAAATTGAGACCCCGGGCACAGGGCACGGACGCTGTGCTACGCTCAACATGGCTTTGCCGGTCAGCTAGTCCGATTCGAGACGCCGACAACCGCAACCAGGGGAAGCTTGATGAACAACAGGCGTTGCATGCTGCTACTGACCTTCGCGATATTCACGGTCGAGGTCGCGCACGCCCAAATCGTATTCGACCACGGAACCGACAGCGTCAATAGCAACGGCCGCATCAGCGGCGAAGCGTCCATCACGGACGATTCCAGGTTTGGTAGCGGCGCATTGTTCCTGCCAGCCGGCAGTTTCAACCTCGTCACCGTGCCCTCCGCAGGGCATGGTCTGGATATGTACGGTGCCTACACCTTTATGACCTGGTTCAAGCGGGTGACCCCCGGCGCCAGGGGGCTCATCGTGTTCGGTAATTGTTGCAGCATGAAAAACGGCTACACCATGAACCTGGACGAGACTTATGGGGTGCACTTCTGGGGTGGCAGCACCGACGACAACCTGAACTACAACCAGTTTGCCGTTGCGCTGCTGGACATACAGGACGGTGAATGGCACCACGCCGCGGTCCGCATCACCGAAGACGACTCCACCATGTATTTTGACGGCCAACTCAAATCCACCGGCAGCAACGTCAACATTCCCACTGAACCATCCACGGTCAAGGTCAACGACATCTCCTACCAGGTGCCGAATATCGGTGGCCGTGCCATCACCTCGAATCCGGATGGAAGCACTGCGACGGTCATCATGGACGAGGTCAGGGTTTACGGCCGCGCGCTCGACCAGGCGGCAATTGTTGCGGCCATGAACAATACCGGCCCGCTTCCCGACCGCCTCTACTACACCTTCGACGACGACACCGAAATCGAGGCGGAAGTACCCTGCGAGTACTGCGACAGCCACGTGTTCCGGCCGGTACCGGTATCCGGTCCGTGGGTGGCGATCGACGTGCCGGATTCCGGGTTCCTGCTCGATATCCAAAACGGCATCCTGGCAGGCTTCTATTTCGGTTATGACCAGGCTGGTGACGCGCAGTGGTACACCTTCAGCGGGCCGCTGGAAGCAGACACCCCGGGGCTTTCCAGGGTCGATGCGCAGCTGCTCCGTTACGAAGGCGGCGGTTGCATCAACTGTGACCCGGCTGCCGCAACGCCGCACGCCGATGTCGGCTCGATCAAGTTGCGGTTCACCCAGAAGCATCACGGCACCTATTCAGTCAACGGAGGGCCGGAACGCAACTTCACATTCCTGAACTTTGGCACCGCCGGCACCGCCTATTTTTCCGACGACACCCCCTACCTGCTGCCCAACCTGGGCGGAACCGAAGACGGCCATAGTCCGTGGACAGTCGTGGTGTCGCGCTACTCACTTGACGTACCCGGCGCCTGGCCGCCACGGGAAAGCGCCATGGCGCACATGTCGAGTCCGGTGGTAAGCATGGACGAGCAGTTTGGCACGCGTGTGACCTACGCCTCTTCTGAGATGGTTGGCGATTCGCCTCTACTGCAAATCGTTTGTGGCCACTTCACGGAAGAGGACGAGCCCAACTGCATGGCCAGCCTGAATATCGGCGGCGGTAGCGAGACATTTCGGCTGTCATTGGGCGATGTGGGTCCATTCCGCTTTTTCGGTGAAACGGTCTCGGGCGATACCCTCGAAGGCTTCAGGGTGCTGTACCGCTAGCTGGCTTGATTGTGGGTATTCATCCAGGTGGCGACCTGCCTGGCTTCAGGAAGCCCCATTGCGGCTGATTAAATTGCCCGCTCCTACGACGAATTCTTCACAGGTTCCCTCGGCAGGCTGCCAGACCTCCGCGTACGGGTTATCAACACAGACTACACCGAGAAACTTTTCGCGCTCGCGGGTCGCCCGGGCGGTCTGCACCTCGCGAATGGCGGCGAAGCCGGGATGCTCGTATAAATCTTGCAGGTAGGCCTGGCCGGGCGGTATGGAGAAACCGTCTTCAACCGCACGGGCAATCAACTCAAGTCCCTGTTGCGGGTCGCCATCCAGAAAGCTGGCAAGGCCATTTTCGAACTCCGGGCTGGTAAACCAGAAGGTGGTGGACATCCCGGCTTCCTGGTAGCGGCGCACATTGTCTCGGATTGCCGCCAGCAGATCCGCCACCTTGTCCTCCTCACCACCAGCCCGGCGCACCTCGATCAGCGCTGCAGCGAGATAAATTCCGGATGTGTTAGCCAGGATCCTGCCTTCGCTTTCTTGCCACCACGCTTCGAGGTGAGGTCTTGCCAGCGCAAATTCCCCGGCACCCGCCAGGGCCAGTCCGACTGCGTCGCGGCTTTGCGGGGAGTCCGGGGTTTTGGCAAGGCTTGCTTGCGCGACATTTACCGCCAGTTCTTGTTTCCCCAGAAAACTCAGCAGGCGAGAATCTTCATCTCCCCGCATGGCAATGGCCTCTTCTTCGAGACCAACAATCGCAAACCAATAGGCCAACAGAAACTGTGATCGAAGACTGAAGTCTGGAGCATTACGCACCGTTTCCAACCAGTCATGCGCAGCGTTGGCCCCATCGCCTCCCTTCAACTTCAGAAATCCGCGGAGAAACCTTGCCAAGTCTGGCGCCATGGAGGCGAGCTTTTCCAACTCCCGGTCCGCCTCGACAAGCTTGTCCCTTCTGATCAGGTTGTCCACGTAGTTGAACAACGCAGGAACTGACAGGGGGTCCAGCCGAACTGCTTTTTCGAGCATGCTAAAGCCCTCGGCATAGCGCCCCAGGTCACTGCTCAGCATATTGGCCATCCACATCACGGCATCAGCGTGATTTGGGTTGATCTGAATCGCCGTCTGGTAGTGCTTCAAGGCGCCCTGGATATCTCCCTGATCTTCCGCAAGGTATCCCGCTGCTGCGTGCGCTTCAGCGATTGCAGGATTCAGCGCCATGGCTTTGTCGATCAGGGCTTCGGTGACGGCGACGGACTCAGCGCGGTTTGAGTAGCGATACCCCAATAAATGGGCAATCGCCAGTTGTGCATGCGCCAAGGCGTAATCCGGTTCGAGCGAAATGGCCCTCTCGAATTCACGCCCGGCACCCTCGACCTCCCGTTGCGCCAGCAGGTATCTGCCTCTCAGGTAGGCATCATGGGCCTCTTGGTTGACGACTTCGGTGGACCTGGGTGCCTGGTCGACGTTGAGGTTGATCGTGGCTTGCAGCGCTGCGACGATGGCGGACGAGATTTCATCCTGGATTGCGAATACGTCCTTGAGCTCTCGCTGATAGGTTTCTGACCAGAGGTGCGTGTCGGAGCGTGCCTCGATCAGCTGCGCCGTAATGCGCACCTGGTCGCCATACCTGCGCACTGATCCTTCGAGCACCAATGCGACGTTCAGCTGCTCGGCAATTGATGGAATATCCAGGTCCTTGCCCCTGTATGAAAAGGACGATGACCGCGAGATCACCCGTAGGCCAGGGATCTTTGCGAGCAGGTTGAGCACTTCCTCTGCAATTCCGTCCGAAAAATATTCGTTCTCGGCGTCACTGCTCATGTTGGCGAAAGGCAGAACGGCGAGGGAATTCCGGCCGAAAGAACCAATGTATGCCTCGGTTCGCGCATCCTCCGCAATTTGCGCTTCCCTGGCGGCATCACGGGCCGGATCGAGCACGAATTTGTCGAAGGCGAAGTAACCCACGGCCAGGGCCAGGACCACCATGATCAGGCGATCCAGATTTTTGCCTCCGTGGGGCGTGGCGGTTTCTCCGGCACGGATCCGGCTTTCCCGCTTGAAACCTTCAGGCGTCAGTTCGAAGACCCAGGAAATAACGAGCGTAGGAACAAAGCCAATCGCCAAAAGGATGACCACCATGCGGGCCGGAGCATCTCCAAATCCGAACAGCGGGAATATGGTCTCGGCCACCTGGATCAACAGCCACGAGCTGACGATGTAGGCAGCGCCTACCCGCAGTACGTTACGCCGTTGCAATTCGCTGAATAGAGACAAGACCTGGCTACAAAGTGGCCGCTACTGCCTGCAAGGGTAAACGCAGCGTTGTTCAACACCAAGTGCAACGATGGGTCTGCAGATCACGCATGCACCGGAGCTGTGGCGCTTGGCGACGGCATATTTGCGTGTATAGCGACACGCGGCGGTCCTCGGGGCACCACTGGTTCAAGCGGTTTTGCACTAACCCGGATTATTCCAATGGCCGCGCATCAGCCCGGCTGGCTCTCCGCTGCAGAAGCTTTCGCATGGCGAAAGCGATCAACACCAGCACCCCGACGGCGGCCAACACCGGTAACAGCACCGCCAGCACCGAGGTCGCGACCGAGCCACCCAGCTCCGTTGTTGCCACGACAAAATTTCCGGCGCCCGCCGTGGTGGCGGTGGACGCCCCGCGGGCAACCACCGATGCGCCCTGGACCAGCCCGGCGGTGCCGCCGCCTGCGATCATGGCCAGCACCCAGCGCATCGGGCCATCGCCCAACAGGTCGGGCATGAAGATGCCGGAGATGAATGTCCCGGCGAGGACCGCCGCCGGCGTGGCAATGGTATCGAGCAAATTGTCCAACCAGGGGATGTAGTAAGCGCCGATTTCGAAAAACGTGGCCACGCCCAGCACGCCCGTGACCAGGTCATTCCCAAACCACTTGAAATCCATCCCCAGCAGGCTCATGAATGCGGTGTTGTTCAACAGCGGAACCTCCACCCCGACGTTGACCGCCAGGCTGGCAATAAACAGTGGAACGAATATCCGGAACCCGCAGGCCGCAGCCAGCGCCAGGCCGGCACAGATTGCCATTACCGCTTCGATCATTCTCAACTCCGCGGGGTCGACGTAGGAGAATTATTCCACATCGAAGACCTGTGCCGTGGCGGCCGCCATTTCGGTTCCTCATGCCGTGCCGGCTCTGTCTCCTCCCGGGCGGGTCGATTCTGCCCCCGGGCCCTGTGCTAGGCTTTCGTTAAACGACGAGCACAGTCCTTTGCGTAACCAGGTTGCAATAGCGCTGATTTTCATGGTGAGCACCGGCCAGGCCCTGGCCAAGGACGCAGGATTTTTTGTTGGCCTCGGTGCCGGAAACGCGCACATCGTCGAAGACGAGATAACTGGGGTATTTCTTGTTCCGAACCAGAATCTCGATGACAAAGTTGGTGCCGATACCATCTATGCAGGCTACAAACTTGCGGAGAACTTCGCCCTGGAGGTCGGCTACACCAAGCTGGATACGGCAGAAAAGGAATTTGAGCGGAGGACGGATATCATCCCCCCTTTCCCTGCGCTGCGAGATGAAGATCTGGCGATTGAATCAGCCTACCTGAGCGCAGTGTTGACCTCGCCTACGCGAAACGGATTTGGGGTCTTCGGGCTGATCGGCTATTCGATCTATGACGTTGAGCGAACTTTCAGTGCGCCTACTCGTTTTGACCATATCTCCAAATTCACGGAAGACGGCGTATTTGTCGGCATCGGCCTGACTTACAGGTTCAACGAAAAGTTGGCGGCTAGAGTGCAGTGGACCACGACGGATGCCGCGGAATTCAGGTTGGAAGAATCTCGGTTTGCAGTGGAGTATTCTTTCTAAGAGTTTCTACTCTGCCCCCGTGCCAGGGAGCTTCGGGAGTTTACTGACATGAAATTGCTGATCGCATGCACACTCGTTGCGTTCGGAGTTCCGGCCATGGCCGTAGAACTTCCGCTGACAGACCCTCACAAGGAAGACATCCGACTACTGGTAGTTCCAGACGATCAGGAGTTGTTCGATTCCATTGCCAAGCATGGCGTCATAGAGGTGGATCGTGGGACCCTTGAACGAATCCATTTGGCAGGCCAGGGAATCACGTACTACATCTTTGATCGGGAGCGCGCACTGCGAAGTCGGGTAAAGAACTCACTCACCAGTCTCGGCAAGCACGACGCGGATATTGTGATTTGGCCGGGCCACCTTTTCTCTGAGGCGATTCACCTAAGGGTTTTGGGCTCCAATCTAACCACGGTCACGCACCTGCGCTTCGACAGGGGCTTCCTGATTACCCAAACCAACGAGATCGCCATCCAGGGCGAGTTTCCGAGTGACGATGCTCGAATTGAGTACTCCGAATATGCATATGACAGCGATAATTGCCCTGGACTCGCTTCGAGCGCGTCGCAAATCCCGAGCATCTTGGCCAATTCCTTGAATGATGTGGGGCAGCGACCGCCAACCGGTACCATGAGACATCTCCAGGTTGATGGCGCCAGTTTTGCAGTCCACATGCGCACCGAGTTCACAGCAGTGAATTTTAGCGTGGGCACCAACTCCGGCCCCCTTTGGGATGCAGTCAGGTCGGTGGTTGACCGGGTGAGAAACTGCAGCGAACTGCATTCGCCGGTGGTCCGCAGCTACTAGATCCAACAATTAGTGCGACAGTCGGAAACATTCGAGGAAGCGCATCGAGTTTTTACTCTGACCCCAAATGTTCACTTGCCAAATCGCTGAGCCTAGCCAGCCGCCTGGCAACCTCATTCTCGATGCTCTGGTAGATCTCGACGAGGTCCACGATGCGGTTATAGCGCGCGAGGGTGAAACCGCCGTCTGAAATCGCCTTCATCTGCGCATCCTCGGATGCACCCTGGTCGTGGAGGCGGGTCACGGCTGCATAGGTGGCCGCAAAATCATCCAGCTCTTCTTCGGTGGGTATGTCTCTCGGTGGGTGCTGCCCGGCCAGCGCCAGCGCGACGAATTCCCTGTCGAAATCCGCTGAACCGGGCATTCGCTCCAGCATCTCCCGAAAAGGTTTTTCGAGCACCGCCCTTTGGGACATCCAGATTTTTCCGAACTGATCCTCCGGCGCACGATCCTTGTAGTAGGTGGGATACACCGGATTGAAACTCACCGCCATCAGGTCACCGTTGCGGGCGCACTCGATGTGCTTGCGGTGGCGGCCCACCGGCGCCCGGAAGCGGCACACCCAGGCATCCTTGTCCTTGCGCTTGTGGCTCCTGGGGGTATCCAGCGCGCGCCTGACCAGGCGCAGAGCAACTTCCTGCTCGAAGGTGAATTGCTCAGAGGTGACGATCAGCGTGTCGAGCAGGTACGGGTCTTCCTCGTCCGCGGCCTCCTCTGCATCCGCTTCGCCCTCGACTTCCAGGGTTTGCTGCTCGGCGTTTGCCAACTCCTCGTCCGTCGGCCACTCTTCGGCGAGCGCCAGTGAAGTAAAAAGCGCCAAAGCGGATAAGGGTAAAACGCGCAACAAGAACATGAATTCTCCCGGTTGAACTGGACCCGTGAATGTTAGCCGGACGGCTTACAGTGAACAAATCAGGGGTTCCAGAGTTTCTCGACGATGGGGCAATCGGGAATAGCCTTCCCGGAGCACTGGCTGGCCATGCGCGTGAGCGAGCGTTCCATTTCTTCGAGGTCACGAATCTTCGCTTGAATGTCGGCAATGTGTTCGTTCGTCCGCGCCAGCACCTCGCCGCAGGTGAGCGTGCCGCCGTCCACCAGTTTCAGCAGGCCGCGTATCTCGCCGAGGTTGAATCCCAGTTCCCGGCAACGCCGAATGAACGCGAGCCGCTTCACATGCGATGGGCCATAAACACGGTGCCCGCCCTGTGAGCGGGGCGGTTCGGGCATCAGTCCTTGTTTCTCGTAATAGCGAACCGTTTCGGCATTGACCCTGGCCAGCTTGGCCAGCTTTCCGCGCGTGATCGTGCCCGTGTCCATGTCGAAACCCTCTTGATCCTGTAGTTACTACAGGCTTTAAGCTATCAATCAATGCAAGGATTGGCAACGGTTTTTCCGGGGCCCGAAGGGTTGATTTGAAAACTGACCTGACAAGAGATGCGCAAAGAACCAGGCAGGCAACGACGATTGTCAGCCTGGCCGGCGCAATACTCACCTCCAGCTGCTGCATCCTGCCGCTGGTGCTGGTCTCGCTGGGCGTTTCGGGCGCGTGGATCGGAACCCTGACCTCGCTCGAGCCGTACAAGCACCTCATCGCCCTGGTCACGCTCGTGTTGCTGGCGGCGGGATTCTGGCTGGTGTATCGCAAGACGCCCGAAGGTTGCGAAGGCGCTTGCCCTCCGCAGACAGAGAACCGGCTGGGCAAGGCCGTTCTGTGGGTGGCGACCATCCTGGTCCTGGTCTCGCTGACAGTCGAGCTTTGGGCGCCCCTTTTTTACTAAGCAAAAGGCCAGGCCATGAACAACAAAACGCACATATCACTGCTTGCAATCGCCATCCTGCTGTTCTGCAGCATGGCACACGCAGAGCAGTCCGGGACCGCGGATAAAACCGCAGTCAGCACCGCCACGTTCGCGGTTGGGAACATGAGCTGCGCCACCTGCCCATTGACGGTGAAATCCGCGATGAAAAAACTGGATGGCGTCATATCGGTGCGGGTGGACCTTGATTCCGGATTGGCGAAGGTCGTGTTTGACGCATCCGTGGTCACCACGTCCGAAATTGCCGCTGCGTCCACGGGCGTTGGATTTCCAACCTCCGTGATCGAGTGACCATGGCGGAATCCCCCAAACGGGCTTCGCTGCGCGAAGTATTCCATTTCGACGCGCAAGGCACGCTGCCCAAGCCAGGGCCGATCGGGCGCTTCGTTCGGCTGGCGCTGGGCGTGCTGATCGCCAAGTTCATATATGACTGGTTCGTGTTCATCGACAGCAGTGACTTTGCCAACCCATTCATCCTGGCCTGGGTGGGCTTCTCCGTCATGCTGGCTCCCTACGTGGTGAACATCGGCTACGGGGTCAACTTTGGCGCCTGGCCCCGCTACGCCCTGCTGGGGGTCTGGGTGCTGTCGGCAATCGCCGGATACTTGGCGGAAGGCGTGCTTAGAAGCGAGTTGCTATGGACGACCGTCGAGGCCACCCAGGTCTATCTCTACGGCCACCTCGGCCTTTCCTTCCTGGTGTCAGCCATCCTGGCAACGCCCGGTTGCGAGATGCGCGCCATCCCCCAATTGCTGGGCCAGGTGTCAGGATCGGGCAGCAAGGAACACTATTGCCCCGGCTTCATAGACAACATCGATCGCTGGGAACGAGACCGTGCCATGGGTGGCGACACCGGTGACTGACACGACCGTTTCATTTCTCTATTTCGATGGCTGCCCATTGGCGCCGCGGGCCCGGGAAAACCTGCTGGAGGCGCTCGGGAAGACCGGCCGCGAAGCCGCCCTGCGATTCGAGGAGGTGGACCTGATGGACCCCGCCACGCCGATCGAGTTGAAGCGCTGGGGCTCACCCACGATCCTGGTCAACGGCCAGGACATCACCGGGGCCAGGCAAGGCGAGGCCTGCAGTTGCAGGTTGTACGCCAGCGATGGCGGCGTGCCCACCACCCGGGAGATCATCGAGGCTTTGGCGAAGAAGGGATCAGACTGATCGCAGCCTGGCCGTCAGCGACCCATGCTGTGTTAGTCGGAGCGCTTTCAGCGAACAAATCAGGCCTGGCGAACGGGCGTCGGAGGCTTGTGCCAACGGATCTGATTCCGCTGAACTGCCCAAGCCCACGCCTCCTCAGTTTCGCTTCAAAGGATTTGAGCCTCGATCCACCTCTTCCGCCGGCAACCCTTGGAACCAACTGGGCGCGATAACTGACATAATCAGCGTGCGGTCCAGCACGGACCGCGTTTTCGCGAGCGCTTTTATATGAAGATTCTACAGTTGTTGCTTTCAATCCTGTTCACGCTGTCTGCCACCGCGGCCTTCGCGCAGGGTCGCCCGGCCCATTACAACAGGGCCGACTTTGCCAGCTTCATGAAGAAGCCATTCCTCTGGGAGAACCTGGACGATCAGGCCCGCGAGGACCTGGAATTCACCCGCTTTCACCCGGACGTGCGGTTTGTGCCGGATGGGTGGATTGACGATTTCGACTACAAGTCATCCCTCCAGCAGTACCTGGCCGATCGGGTGCAACAGGCCAAGCAATCGGGCAAGGGCATTCACCTGTACATCTATGCCGACTGGCTCGAGTCCTGCCGGGAATTCAGGAAAACCGCCTCGCGAGAAGACTACGCTGAACTGTTCGAAGGCCACGAAATCGTCATGCTGGATTACGGTTATTTCGCCGAGACCTTCAATATCCGGTTCAAGAGGCTGCCGGTACTGATCCAGGTACATGACAACGGAATGATCGGCCCCGAGAACGTCTACCCGCTATCGAGTCGCGTGGAGCACCCGGCCAAGGCATTTCACCGCCTGAATAGTTTTCTCACCGCCAACCACTGAGCCGATTCCGCGCCCCAACTGGCTTCTCGCACTTCCGGCGCTATTGCACCCGCTGCAACTCGCTGCGCCCGAATACCCGCCACGCGCCATCGGGCAGCAGCACCTCGTCCACCACCTGGAGGCGATCGCCATCGATCCGGTACTCGGTGCGGCCCTGCTCGGTTTCCGCCGAACCCCACTCGATGCGCAAGGTGAAGTCATCGGGTGATGTCCCGCTGAGCGGCAAGCGCACCCCGCGCGAATCCAGCCAGGTGCCGCTGATGACGCCGTCCTCGCCAGGCCGGTAGTAGCCGTGGGCGCGGAACTCGAAGCCTGCGCCATCGCTGCCGCGCATCGAATTACTGAACTCCAGGCGCGTGAAGGCCCCGTCCAGCAC
>JABDJL010000006.1 GCA_013002505.1 Lysobacterales bacterium
GGTCCATGATATCCACCGACCAGCGGTTCTTGTTCAGCCAGATAGAGCGGAACGGCTTGCCTTCAACTTTCATCCACGACTCTCGACTCGGCCAGTTCGTCACCGGCCAGCGGCGGGTCGAATATGCACAAAAACCGTGTCAGTGAGACCGTTCTGAGGACGTGCTCTTCGCCGATTCCTACCGAATAAAGCGTGCCCGGGGAGATCGTGTTCACCTCGCCACTGGAGATGTTTTCCAGCTTGGCTGAACCCTGGATGCAGTAGACGGTTTCGGAGTGCTCCCGGTAGCAGAATCGTAGTTCCAGGTCGGCGGCAATCGTGGTCTCGTGAACCGATACCGGTAAACCATCATCCTGGGTCACCAGCCTGCGACTCTTGAAACCGTCCCCAACGTACTCCCTGTCGGTGCCGATAATTTCGTTAACGGTGCGAAAAAGCATGCAGGTTCCCTCCCTGGCCGGAACTCCATGTTCCGACGCAATAACCAAGACAGAATATTATCGGCTTAGGCGTGTGAAGGCGAGGGCTAAGCTCGCGGGCCGACAGCCATTCTGCCCGCCCTGCTCACCTGCTACCATTTCCACCATGAAATCCTTGCTCAAGGCATTACTGTTGATTGCGCTGGGCATCGTGATCGGCAGCGCCTGGTTTCGCCTCGGCCCCAGTTTCCAGCCTGCATTCCAGTCGCAGCAGGCCGCACCCGGCGGCGCCAATGCCCTGCCCCGCGTGCCGCCTGGTTTCGATGGGCGGATCGGCAAGACCTACAGCGATTCGCAGCCCCATTATCCCGCTGCCATCAAAGCCCCCGCTGACGCACCCAATGTATTACTGATCCTGACGGACGACGTCGGTTTCGCTGCCTCGAGCACGTTTGGCGGTCCGGTGCCGACGCCAAACCTCGACGCGCTCGCCGCTGGCGGTCTGCGCTACAACCGCTTTCACACCACCGCCATGTGTTCACCCACACGAGCGGCAATGCTGACCGGCCGCAATCACCACATGGTCGGCAACGGCATCATTACCGACATGGCGACCGGTTACCCCGGATACGATGGCATGATTCCAAAAAGCGCAGCCACCATCGGGCGCATCCTGCGGGGCAACGGCTACAACACGGCGTTTTTCGGCAAGCACCACAATGTTCCCGGCCACCAGGCCAGTGCCGCGGGTCCTTTTGACCTGTGGCCAACCGGGCTGGGGTTTGAGTATTTTTATGGATTCCTGGGCGGTGATGCTGACCAGTTCCGGCCCAACCTGTATCGCGGCATCCAGCAGGCCGTACCTTCCGCAGGCGAAGGCTACATCCTCGACCGGGACCTGGCCGATGACATGATTCGATGGCTGCGCAACCAGGATGCCGCTGCACCTGGCAAGCCCTGGCTGGCCTGGTATTCACCCGGCACCGCGCATGCCCCGCACCAGGCTCCGGCCGAGTGGATCGAGCGCTTTCGCGGGCAGTTCAGCAGCGGCTGGGACAGGCTGCGCGAAGACATTTTTGCGCGCCAGAAGTCTGCCGGCCTGGTGCCAGCGGATGCCATCCTGACGCCCCGCCCCGAGCTGGTTACAGCCTGGGACTCGCTGAGCCCTGAACGTCAACGAATCAATGAGCGCTTCATGGAGGTGTTTGCCGCCACGCTGGCTTTCCAGGATGCGCAGATCGGCCGGGTCCTCGATGAAATCAGGCGCATGGGCGAATTCGACAACACGCTGATCTTTTTCGTGCAGGGCGATAATGGCGCCAGCGCCGAGGGTGCGCATCATGGCACGCTCAATGAACTGGGGCACCTGGTCAACGAGATCGAGGAGCCCGAAGCTTACCTGCTGCAGATGCTGGACGAGATGGGAGGGCCCCGCAGTTACCAGACCTATCCTGTTGGCTGGGCCTGGGCGCTGGACACCCCCTTTCAGTGGACCAAGACGGTTGGCTCTCACCTGGGCGGCACGCGCAACGGGCTGGTCGTCTCGTGGCCGGCAGGCGTTGCTTCCGGCGGTGAAATCCGGTCACAGTTTCACCATGTCATTGACATACTGCCCACGGTGCTGGAAGTGGCTGGCATCAACGCGCCGGACGTGGTGGATGGCATCAATCAACAACGCATCGATGGCGTCAGCATGGCTTACAGCTTTGAAAATCCCACTTCGCAGGATCGCCGCGACACGCAGTATTTCGAACTGTTCGGTAACCGCGCCATCTACCATAACGGCTGGTTGGCCAACACCACGCCGCGCGTGCCGCCGTGGACCTGGGATGACCCCTCCGGCTCACCCGACGACAGCTATGACTGGGAGCTGTACGACTTGCGCAATGATTTCAGCCAGGGGCGCAACCTGGCCGCAGAGCTGCAGGACAAGCTGACAGAAATGCAGGCATTGTTCTGGGCCGAAGCCGAGCGCAACAATGTGCTGCCGCTGGACGACCGGCGCAGCCCGCTGCGGGTGGTGGACCGCTACCTGGCGAACTGGGGCAAGCGCGATGAGTACGTGTTTCATGGCGCAGGTGTGTCGCTGCCCTTTGCCGAGGCGCCACCGCTTTTTGCGCGCGACTTCACCATCACGGTGGACATCGAAACCGAGGCCGAAAGCAGTGGCGTGTTGCTGGGTTTCGGAAGCTGGTTTGGCGGCTGGAGTTTTTACCTTGATGAGGGTGTTCCGGTAGCACACCATGCTTTCAACCAGCGCGCAGAAGACCAGTTTGAAGTTCGTGCGCGGGAATCAGTACCGGCAGGCCGCAATTCGCTGGGCTTTCACTTCGACTACGACGGCAAAGGATTTGGTAATGGCGGCGACATGACCATCCTGGTCAACGGAGAACCGGTGGTCACCGATCGAATTGACCGTACCGTGACGATCGTCGCAGGCCTCGGGGAGACTTTTGACATCGGCATGGATCGCGGCGTACCGGTAACAGAAAACCCGGCGGGTAAATTACCCTTTGAAGGCGTTATTCTGCGCATGGAAGTCAGGCCCGGCAGCCTGGGCCTGTTGCCGTTTTAATTTTATCCAAACTGCTACCATCCGGCCCATGAGCTTTATATCCCACCTGCGCTGCACCGGCTGCGGCGCCGAGTATCCCGCTGATACGGTCATGAACCTGTGCCCGGCTGATCAGCGACCGGTTGAAATCATCATGGACCTGGCACGTCTGGATGCCGAGCAGCCTGACCTGGCCTGGTACCAGCCTGGGCGCAAGGACATGTGGCGCTTTGGCGGCCTGCTTGCGCTGGACATCAACAATGAGAAAGATCGCCGCCACATCGTCACGCTCGGCGAGGGTTACACGCCACTGCTGGATTATTCAGACCACCCGCTGGCGCTTGATGCCGGATTCAGGCTTTCGGTCAAGGACGAGGGGAAATCACACCCCGGTTTCGGGGCCAATCCAACGCAGAGTTTCAAGGACCGCGGCATGGCCATGACCATTTCGATGGCCAGGCGCGCCGGGCTTGAAAAGCTGGCCGTACCGACGCAGGGCAATGCCGGCGATTCGCTGTGCGAATATGTCAATGCAGCCGGCATGTCGGCCGTAGTCGCCATGCCAGACAACACACCAATGCCAATCCTTGGACGGGTCGCGGCGCTCGCGATGGCGTCGGAACGCTTTGACCTGGCACTGGTGAAAGGCACGATTCGTGAAGCCGGTGAATTGCTCAAGCGTGACTGGATTCCCAGGGGCTATTTCAGCGTCGCCACGTTCCAGGAACCGGGTTGGCGCATTGACGGCAAGAAAACCCTTGGGCTGGAACTGGCCGAACCAGCCGAATCCGGGAGCCCGTGGCAATTACCCGATGCCGTGATTTATCCCACCGGTGGCGGCACCGGCGTGCTCGGGATGTGGAAAGCCTGGTCCGAGCTTGAATGCCTGGGGCTGATCGATTCCCGCCGGCCGCGGATGTACTGCGTCCAGGCCGAGGTGACGACGCCACTGGTCACCGCGTTCGACAAAGGTGCGTCGGACACCACCCCGGCCGATGCCGGCGACACCCTGGCCTATGGAATGAACGTGCCTGGCGGCGTGGGACACTTCAGGGTCCTGGACATCATCCGGCAGTCCGGCGGTGCGGCGCTGGCCGTTCCCGAGCAGGATCTGTGTGAAACCCTGTCCCGCGTCTGGCGTGACAAGGGATGGTGGATCTGCCCCGAAGGCGCGGCCTGCATCGCGATCATTGAGCGGCTGCGCGAGGAACGACTACTCGCCAGCGGCGAACACGTGGTGGCCTTCAATACCGGCTCGCTGGAAAAATATCTGCCGGACTTGCGGCATCTCCTGTAAGCCCGTTACCAACAACCTGGTATTGACTCAAGCTTATCGCGGCCCAACTTATTCTTAATCATGCCCTGGCTTATCCTGATATTGATCATCCTCGCTGTCGTATTTGGCCCCGGCTTGTGGGTCCAGCGCGTGATGAAGCGATACAGCCGTCCCAAAGACCGTTACAGCGGCAGCGGCGGCGAACTGGCGCGCGAACTGCTCGATCGCCAGGGACTTACTACCGTCAAAGTTGAATTAACCGAAAAAGGCGATCACTACGACCCGTCGGAAAAGGTCGTCCGGCTGTCGAAAGATAACCTGGATGGCCGTTCCCTGACTGCCATCACCGTGGCTGCCCACGAGGTTGGCCATGCCGTTCAGGATGCACGGGGCTACCAGCCACTCAAGGCCCGCACACGCCTCGTCGGGGTAGCGCAACAGGCGCAACGCTTCGGCGCCATGGTGCTGATCGGCGCACCACTTATCGGCCTGCTGACACGCGCACCCTCGATTGCCGGCCTGATGTTGCTGGGCGGCTTTCTGAGCCTGGGCAGCGCAACGCTGGTGCACCTCGTGACGCTGCCCACCGAACTTGATGCCAGTTTCAGGCGCGCTCTGCCTATGCTCAGGGATGCGGACATTCTCTATGACGTGGACGTGCCTCATGCGCAACGTATTCTCAGGGCAGCCGCAATGACCTACGTATCCGCATCACTGATGAGCCTGCTGAATATTGCCCGCTGGTGGGCGCTGTTGCGGGCCTGAACTATCGGTCCGGAAATAAAAAATGGCCGGAACGGGGTTCCGGCCATCAACACTCTAACGGAGAGTCAAAACACAATCGCAATCATCAGTGGAAGGTTCCATCTGATGGTTCCATTTTAGGTTCTCTGGCGCTGTCGGCCATGACATGGGTCATATCTAGCGGTGTCGCGAAAGCCGGGCCAATCAACCCGTTTCCGGGGTATCCAAACGGCGCGCAGATTGATCCGCGTCAACTGGCAAAGCGTGCCAGCGGGATATTCTCAGCCCATGAATGTGATTCACCTGGGCGCAGCCATGACTCAAAAAGTACAGTTCGATCAGGCCCTGATTGAACGCTACAACCTCAGCGGTCCGCGCTACACCTCGTACCCCACGGCAGTGCAGTTCCACGAGGGCTTCGATCACGTGGCGTATGAACGGTTCGTGGCCGCCAGCAACGCGGAACTGATACCGCGGCCCTTGTCCGTCTACATGCACCTGCCGTTTTGTAATTCCTTGTGTTATTACTGCGGTTGCACGAAGAAAATTACCCGCCACCCGGAACACGGCAAGGCTTACCTGAGGGCGCTGTACCGCGAGATCGAAATGCAGGGCGCATTGTTCGACCCGGACCGGCAGGTCCAGCAGCTGCACCTGGGCGGTGGCACGCCTACATTCTTCGATGACCAGCAGCTCGCCGGCCTGTTAGAAAAACTCGCCAAGCACTTCAGCCTGATCAACGACGATTCGCGCGAATATGCCATTGAGCTGGATCCACGCACGGTCGACACGCATCGGCTGGAAGCATTACAAGCCATGGGTTTCAACCGTATCAGTCTCGGTGTGCAGGATTTTGATCCTGACGTTCAAAAAGCCGTCAACCGAATCCAGGGCGTGGACGAGACCCTGCAGCTGATCAGGCATGCCCAGCAACGCGGGTTTGATTCGGTATCGGTAGACCTGATCTATGGACTGCCGTTGCAAACCCCCCAGCGCTTTGCAAAGACCCTCGACCTGGTGGTCTCGGCACGGCCAAATCGTCTTGCCGTTTACAACTACGCTCACTTGCCGCACCTTTTCCGCGCCCAGCGAATGATTCGCGAAGACCAGGTTCCTGACCCGGCCACACGCCTGGACCTGCTCAGGCAAACCATCGAAACCCTGACCGAAGCGGGCTACGTATATATCGGAATGGATCACTTTGCATTGCCGGACGACGAGCTCAACCTGGCGCAGCAACAAGGCACGCTGCAAAGGAATTTCCAGGGCTATTCGACAAATGCGGACTGCGACCTCGTTGGCCTGGGCGCCAGCGCGATCGGAAAAATCGGGGATTGCTATGCGCAAAACCTCAAAACCATACCGGCGTGGCAGTCAGCCGTGGCGGCCGGCGACCTGCCCATCTGGCGTGGCGTCACGCTGAGTACCGAGGACCGGCTCCGCCGGTGCATTATCGGGTCGATCATGTGCCAGGGCGAAGTGCATTTCCCCGACTATGAGCACCGATTCGGCATTGATTTCGAGCAACACTTTGCATTCGAATTGAATGCCATTGAGAAACTTTCCATCGATGGATTGCTGGAACTGGATAACGAGGGATTCGTCGTGACTCCCCGCGGGCGATTGTTGTTGCGCAACGTGGCGATGGTTTTCGACGAATATCTCGGTAACGGCACAGAAAAGCCGAAATTTTCCCGCGTTATCTAAACCATCGTGCCAGGCCGCGCAAGCCTGGCCAACTACGTAGTATTCCGAATATGCCAGCCAGGCACTCAGTCCTATACTGAACGTGGAATAAGACTTCAGGAACCAAGTCCATAAGGAGTCTGCCATGACCAAGATACTGCAAATGAACCAAGCACGAGATTTCCGCCGCGAGGCCGGCAGGGCGCAAGTGGCTTGCAGCCAATGCTCACTGGGTGAGATATGCCTGCCCAAGAACCTGTCGAGCGAAGAAATGAGCCGCTTCGAGCAGATCGTTCAGCGTTCACGACCGATTCATGCCGGGCAGCACATTTTCCGCAGCGGCGATGAATTCAAGGCCGTGGCCTCGGTTCGCACCGGCTGCTTCAAAAGCTACGCCATCGACAAGGACGGCCAGGAGCAGGTCCTGGGTTTCTACCTGCCCGGTGAAATCATCGGCTTCGACGCCATCCACGAAGGCCAACATGTAGCCAACGTCGTGGCGCTCGATACCAGCGCGGTTTGTTCATTGCCCTTCGGTTCCGTGTCATCGCTGGCGCGAACGATGCCGGAGTTGCAGCAGGAGATTTTCCGGGTCATGAGCCTGCGTATTTCCGAGCTCGAGACCATCGCCGGCGATCTCAGTGCGGACCAGAGAATCGCTCTGTTCCTCAGGTCATTGTCATCCCGCTTCGCACGCCGCGGGTACTCTGATCGCGAATTCATCCTGGCCATGTCGCGACGCGATATCGCCAGCTACCTGCGGCTTGCGACAGAGACAGTCAGTCGTGTGCTGGCAAGATTCCAGCAACGCGACCTGATCGAGGTTGATCGTAAGCTGGTCAAGATTCTCGATATGGATGGGCTGCTGGAACTTACCCGCAGAACGCTTAACGATTAAACAACCTTGCAGGGCGGCCGGCTCCCGGCCGCCACGATTCCCACATCCTGAACAGCACCTGAATTCCATGTTCAGATCAGCTTCAGCCGGCCTGCGTACAGTGGAACACGAACCACGAAACGGAGCGGGTCATGAAACTCAAAGCATTATTGATCTTCAGCCTTGGAATGTTCGCCGCCAGCGCGGCTTACGCCGGGCATAACAGCCACACTCCGGGCTATCGTTCCGGAGACTCCTGGGCACATGAGTACGCGCAAACGGCGCTTCGCCAGGTGAGGCAGAATTACAACCGGGGTTGCGGTTATCACGGCCAACGGTGGACTGACAGCTACCAGGCCCATTACCGCTGGGCGCTGCGCGTAGACTGGCGCACCAGCCAGGCTGAAATTGAAAAACGTGAATCCGATTTGCGCAGGTGTCGTTCGGGAACCGGACATTACAGTGACCGCCATCACGACGATCGGAACCGTAGCCGTGGTCATCGCGGCCATGGTAGGTCGCAACCGCTGGCCCGCTTCAGCTCAGATGAGCTTGCGCGCTGGTACGCCGAAACGGCACTCGCGCAGGTCGGGCAGAGCAATCGCTATGGGTGCAGGCTCAGTTCATCTTCGGGTCGCTGGTCGCGTAGCTGGCGGTCCCACTATCGCTGGGCGCTGGGCCAGTCCAGGCGCCAGCTGATGTCCGAAATTCGCCGGCGTGAAAGGATTATCGAGGACTGTTCATCCTACGCATACCGGGGCTACTGAGCGGGCGAACATTCAGCCGTGGTGATGCCCGCCGGCGCCGTGGGCATGGCCATGGCTGGTTTCTTCCTCGGTGGCTTCGCGCACCGCGGTAACCTCCACGTTAAATGTCAGTGTTTGACCTGCCAACGGATGGTTGGCATCGACATCCAGGTTGAACTTACCCACCTTGACGACCGTGACCTGCACAGGGCCCTGGTTGGTCTGGAAATTTAAAACCTGACCGGGCTTTGGCCGGGGATTATTACCCAGCCGCTTGATCGGGATGCGTTGTATGTGATTGTCTTTCCTTTCGCCATATGCTTCGGCGGGCTGCACGGTGACGGTAAACTTGTCGCCGGCCCGGCGACCCGCCATGGCGTTTTCAAGGCCGGCGATAATGTTCGATGCGCCATGCAGGTAACTCATCGCATCGCTGCCCTGGGAGCTTTCGAGTTGCTCACCCTGTTCGTTGAACAGCGTGTAGTGAAAAGAAACGACCTTGCCGTTCTCGATGTTCATGTGTGGTCCTGCGTGGCGGGTTTGGCGGGTTGCGGATTATGCCATGAATGGTGCAGGGACGGGCTGCGGAACCGACCGATGTGCGTTATTGTCTCAGCATGGAATCCCGACAGGAAACTGGAAACATGCGCACCGCCAAATTGCTGCTTCTCACCATCATCGTGCCCGGCCTTGCCATGGCCTGGCAGGCTTCGAGTGAAATTGAAAAGGTTCTTGCCGAGCCGCCGGAATCGGTCACGCTGGAAATTACCGAGTGGAAGGTTCCGTGGGAGGACACCCGTCCGCGAGACCCGGATGTAGCCCCCAACGGCAGCATTTGGCTGGTCGGACAGGGGGGCGATTACGTCGGACACTTTGACCCGGAATCGGAAGAGTTCGCCCGCTTTGAACTGCCGCCGGGCACCGGCCCTCATAACATCATCGTAGACCGCGATGCAGCGCTGTGGATTGCCGGAAACCGCCAGGGTTATATCGGCAAGATGAACCCGAATACCGGCGCCATGGTGCGCTACACGATGCCGGACGAGGCCGTTAAAGACCCGCATACGATGGTGTTCGATGGAAAGGGGCATATCTGGTTTACCGCCCAGTGGAGCAATTACATCGGGCGCCTGGATCAGCGAAGCGGTGAAGTCGAACTGGTCGAAGTACCTATTTCCAAGGCGCGGCCCTACGGCATCAAGCTCGACTCCAGTGGCCATCCCTGGGTTGCGTTGCTGGGCACCAATGCGCTGGCACATGTCGATCCTGAAAGCCTGGCGCTGCAGATCATCCACACACCCCGCGAAGCATCGCGCCTGCGGCGCATTGCGATCACCAGCGACGACTCGGTCTATTACACCGACTACAGCGAAGGGTATCTTGGCCGCTACTCACCGGCCACCGGCGAGTTCAGCGAATGGAAAAACCCGAGCGAAAAGTCCGGTCCCTATGCCATCGCCTCCGATGACAAGGACCGTGTGTGGTTCGTCGAGACCTGGGCCAGCCCCAACAACTTTGTCGGATTCGACACGGCCAGTGAAACCTTTTTCAGCGAAACACCGGTACCCAGCGGCGCCGGCGCGGTCAGGCACATGGTTTTTGACGCCGACACCAACAGTATCTGGTTCGGTACCGATACCAATAACCTGGGGCAGGCAAAGCTGCCGTAGGGGTAAGGGGTAAAGGGTGACGGATGACGGCTTACGGGCTGATCAGGCTGCGCGCTTCGTCACTCAAATTACGGTTTCTTGCCAGGTACTGGCGAACCAGTTCATCCGGATCCTGGGCCAGGTCCAGCATGACATCTTCCGGAATGGAAGGGTTGGTGGCCAGCCAGGTACGGTCCAGCGAGGTCCCCTTTTTCGCCACGGTGCGCAACAGGTCGGGAGGGCTGGCGGGGTTCAGTCCAAGGTCCAGTAGACTGGCCTCTTGAAAGCGTTGCATTTCCCACAGGATCTCGACCGGTATCTTGGGGTTGCGCGCGAGCATCGAGTTGACCGTCGTGTAGACTCCCCGCGTTCGCATGCTCAGCAAAGCATCCAGCGGGGTGTTTTCGTTGACCGCCACGCCGGTCCGGACTTCTGAATCCTCGTGCCGGGAAAGTGCCACCAGCAGTGAGACAGGCGTCCCGGGATTAGCGCCCACCAGGTGTTTGACCGCCACGTTGCCGTACGCCGCCAGGCGCTGCGCGTCACTCTCCTCGATGGGCCTGCGCCTTTTCAGGGCCTCGATCAGTTCGGCAGGTTCGCCTTTTTGTTTGAGGAATTCTTCGGCATTCTTGCCATATAGTGGCGGGGCATTGCAGGCCGCCAGGCACAAAGCCAGCAGGAAAAATAAAATCGATTTACGCAATGCCGGGCTGCTTATACCGAGAGCTGCGCGGTCAGCAATGCCAGGCGCTTGCGTTGCATCAGCAGGGCAAACTCCAGCTCGCGGAATCGCGTATTGATTCCCGCTGCCAGCGCTTCTTTACCCTGTTGCACCCTTTGCATCTGCAAAGCCTGCCACTTGCGCGCGGTTTCCAGGAATTCTGCGTATTCCTGCTCCAGCACCTCGAGCCACTTGCGGTCACCATTGTGCTGGGCCATGCGTTCTCGGGCCCGCTTGAATTCCATCTGTACTTTCGCCCGCAATATCTTGAATCGCGGTGCGCGTTTGCGATCGTAGGCCAGGCCCAGCCACGCGCAGCAACTGATAAACCACTTGTTGATATCAAATTGCCACCAGCGAACTCCGTTCCGGTAGTCGTTCTGGAACATGTGGTGATAATTGTGCCAGCCTTCTCCGTAGGTCAGCAGCGCAACCAGCCAGCTGTCCCGGGCACTGTTCTCGTCGGTGTAAGGCTGCTTTCCCCAGCAATGCGCCAGGGAGTTTACGAAGAATGTCACGTGATGATTGACCACCAACCTGGCCACACCGGCCAGCAGGAACATGCCTAGCACATCTCCGGTAACCAGGCCGGCCAGGACCGGCAAGCCGATATTGCTTGACCAGACCAAGGCCCAGTAGTGCTTGTGCTGCCAGGCCACAACCGGGTCGCGTTCAAGGTCTGGTACAACGCTGTAGTCGATCTGCCCGCTGTCATAGTCACGCAGCATCCAGCCGATGTGCGCAAACCAGAACCCGCGGCCGATCGAATAAGGGTCTTTGTCGTTGTCATCGACGTCACGGTGATGAACCCGGTGCCTGGCGCACCAGACCAGGATGCTGTTCTGCAGCGCCATGCCACCGAATACCGCCAGGAATACCCGCAACGGGGTTCGCGCCTTGTACGCGCGGTGAGACCACAGGCGGTGATAACCACTGCCGATACCGACACCGTTCAGGAGAAGGAACAGGCCTGCGAAGAACCACGCCCAGCCGCTGAAACCGAACTTGATGCCGTACCACGGCACAATGGTGACGGCGAGCAGGAAGGTCAGGCCCAGAGTGATCGTGACAACCCAGTTGCGGGGTGCGTTTTCTTTGGGGGCTGTGGTCTTTTTCATCGTTATCCAGTTTCTCGGCGGGGCGAACACA
>JABDJL010000172.1 GCA_013002505.1 Lysobacterales bacterium
ATCTCGACTTCCTCTCCAACCTTCACAATCCCTCGTTCCACCCGGCCCGTCGCTACCGTGCCTCGTCCCGATATCGAAAATACATCCTCCACCGGCATCAAAAACGCCCCGTCTATCGCACGCTCCGGCTGCGGTATGTAACTGTCCAGTGCCTTGGCCAGCTCCAATATCGCTTCCTTGCCCATCGCCGTCTCGTCACCCTCCAACGCCTTGAGCGCAGAGCCTCTTATCACCGGCGTGTCGTCTCCTGGAAAATCATAAATGTCCAGCAGCTCGCGTACCTCCATTTCCACCAGCTCCAGCAACTCCTCATCGTCAACCATGTCGCATTTGTTCAAAAATACCACGATGTACGGAACCCCGACCTGACGCGCCAACAAAATGTGCTCGCGCGTCTGCGGCATCGGTCCATCCGCCGCGCTCACCACCAGGATCGCTCCGTCCATCTGCGCCGCGCCCGTTATCATGTTCTTTACATAGTCCGCGTGCCCCGGACAATCAACGTGCGCGTAATGCCGTGCCTCTGACTCGTACTCAACGTGCGCCGTCGCTATCGTGATACCGCGTGCACGCTCCTCCGGCGCGTTGTCTATCTCGTCAAACGCTCGCGCACTGCCGCCGTACTCCTTGGCCAATACCGCTGTGATCGCCGCCGTCAGCGTCGTCTTACCATGGTCAACGTGCCCGATCGTACCTACGTTTACGTGCGGCTTGGTTCGTTGAAATTTCTCTTTGGACATGGAGTAATCTCCAGCTCGATCTGCCCGAATGGTTGAATTAATGCTCTTTTGCCAGCGACATTCTGCCGGCGTAAACGCATTCCCCGACCGAACCTACGGCCGTATTATCCCAGATTGAATTTTGGTGCCCATAACTGGATTCGAACCAGTGACCTCTCCCTTACCAAGGGAGTGCTCTACCGCCTGAGCTATGCGGGCGGAATCCGTATTTGCCTGGGCCCAGCCCCGGCACAAACTCTTCCCACAACCTTGCAACTGGAGCGGGTGATGGGAATCGAACCCACATCATCAGCTTGGAAGGCTGAGGTTCTACCGTTGAACTACACCCGCCTTAGCCTTGCCTGGCGTCACCCGGACTTCCGTCCCGGCAACCATTACAACAACGGAGCGACTCATGTCTTCAGACATTTGCCCTCCGTTTTCTCCTGTTTTTCAACAGGATGCGCGAGCACACATTAGGTCAAGGTTGCGCTTCCTCGCCCTCCCTGAAATGGTGGAGGGGGGAGGATTCGAACCTCCGAAGGCATAGCCAGCAGATTTACAGTCTGCCCTCGTTGACCGCTTGAGTACCCCTCCCGCAAGCAAGCCGCCTATTTTCCGACAGACACATTGCTCTGTCAAGGATTTGAGGCCGGCACCGGCGCGGAATTCTAAGGCCTGGAGCAGCGACTTACAAGCCGCCTGCCATGAAATTTAAGGAGATGCGCTGACGAAAGACCAAAGGGTGGTCAATCTTCTTCAAAATCTTCAAAGTCATCGTCTTCATACCCGTCATCTTCGAACTCGATTTCTTCTTCATCCTCAGAGCTATCGTGACGGTAGAGGGCCTGGTTTTCCTCTTCACTGCCGAAAACTTCAATTTCCAGCGCCTCGAGATCAAGCTCATCCTCTCCCAGCGCTTCGCGTAGGGCTGCGCGTTCCTTGATGATTTCGATTTTGCGCCAGCGCGGTATGTGCTCAGAATCTGAGCCGGAAGAATCATGCTGTGCGGGTTTTTCGGACTGTAGCTCGCCGTGCTCCGCATCTTCGAAGCGTTGTTCCAGCTCCTGCCCGGATCGGCGTTTCGGCATGCCAGAGACCACTCGACGTATGCCAAAGTCAGAAAAACTTATACCGTATATCCGTGCTGATGGAAAGCTTCAGGTCATTGGGTGAATCGGCACCAGTGGCTCTGCGGACCTGCTCAGACGTTGAACCGAAACAGCGTTACGTCGCCTTCCTGCATGATGTAGTCCTTGCCTTCCATGCGCATTTTACCGGCTTCCTTGGCACCCTGCTCTCCCCCGAGCGCGATGAAATCGTCGTAGGCGATAACCTGGGCACGAATGAATCCGCGTTCGAAATCCGTGTGAATCTTGCCCGCCGCCCGGGGCGCAGTTGCACCGGCCTTGACGGTCCAGGCGCGAACCTCCTTGGGACCAGCGGTAAAAAAGGTTAACAGGCCCAGCAGTTCATACCCGGCGCGAATCAACCGCGCCAGGCCCGATTCCTCCAACCCGAGTTCTTGCAGGAACAATTCGCGATCCGCCGGGTCGAGGGTCGCGATTTCGGCTTCGACGGCCGCGCACACCGGCACCACGGTGGTCAACCGTTGCGCGGCAAACTCTTTCACTTGCTCCAGCATCGGATTGTTCTCGAATCCGTTCTCGTCCACATTGGCGACATACATCACGGGCTTGTCGGTCAGCAGATTCAATCCGCGCAAGGTCTTCTGATCCTCATCAGCAAGCGTGAGCGAACGAAGTCCGCCCGGTTGTTCCAGCGCCGCCATCGCCTGCTCGAACAGCGCCGCTTTTCGCGCCGCATCCTTGTCACCCACGCGCGCCACTTTTTGTACCCGGTCGAGGTTGCGCTCCAGCGTTTCCAGGTCACTCAATGCCAACTCCGTTTCGATCACGGCAATGTCGTCGAGCGGACTGACCTTTCCCGACACGTGCACCACGTCATCATTCTCGAAACAGCGCACCACGTGCGCGATGGCATCGGTTTCACGAATGTTCGACAAGAACTTGTTACCCAGGCCCTCGCCCTTGGATGCGCCACTGACCAGCCCTGCGATATCCACGAACTCCATCACGGTTGGGACTACTCTGGCCGGTTGCGCAATTTCCGCAATGCTGTGAAGCCTTGGGTCCGGCACCGGCACGATGCCCACATTGGGATCGATGGTGCAAAACGGATAGTTGTCAGCCGCAATGCCGGATTCTGTCAGCGCATTGAACAAGGTTGACTTGCCGACATTGGGCAATCCTACAATTCCGCATTTAAAGCCCATGGTGAATGAGTTCCTGGTTGAGTCGGTGGTAAAGGGTTACAGGTGACGGGCTAGGCAATGATTTCCACCCGTTACCGGTCACCGTTCACGGATTTGTGCTGTGCAGCCGGGTCATGGCCTCCTGCACGCGCCCGTCCAGCACCAGCGGCAATGCCGCCACCGCCCTGGCAATTGCGGTATCAACCACTTCTCGCACCTGTTTAGGAGACCTGCCGAGTACGTATCGCGTCACGGCATCCTTGTGGCCCGGGTGGCCGATTCCAATGCGCAGACGCAAAAAATCACGGTTCTCGACATGGTTGAATATGTCGCGCAGGCCATTGTGCCCACCGTGACCGCCCCCTTGCTTGAGGCGAATTACGCCCGGCGGCAAGTCAAGGTCGTCGTATGCCACCAACATCTTGTCCGCCGCGATCTTGTAGTAGTCCAGCAGAGCCCGGACCGAGGCGCCGCTGCGGTTCATGAACGTGGTGGGCCTGGCCAGAATGCTGTCGTGCCCTGCCAGGCTGGTGCGCACCGATTCTGCCTGCAGCCGGGACTGGGACTTGAGCAGAACGCAGGCCGACCGTGTTAATTCATCCAAAAACCAAAACCCGGCGTTGTGCCGGGTTTCAGCATACTTGGGGCCCGGGTTACCGAGCCCAACGATCAGGAATGCAGAAGACAAGTGTCCTCCTTGCTAAGAAGTCCGAATCAGCAAAGCAAAAATCAGTCGCCGGATTCCTCTTCCTCGCCGGACTCTGCTTCACCTTCGCCTTCGCCTTCTTCGTCAGAATCTTCAAGCGGCGTATCGCCGATTTCCATTTCTTCCTCGGCCAGGGCTTCCGCTTCGGCTGCAGCAGCAGCGCCGGTACCCTGATCCTCGCTGATATGGACTGCATTGGCCACCATCATGTCGACGTCGTCTTCCTGCGACAGGTCAACAATTTCGACACCTTCTGGAACCTTGATGTCTGAAAGCATGACCGCGCCGCCCGGCTCCAGGCCAGACAGGTCGACTTCGAGGAATTCCGGGAGATCCTTGGGCAGGGCCGCAATCTCGACTTCGGTTATCTGGTGCTGGATCACAACACCCGAGGCCTTGCCGGCTTCCGATTTCTCTTCGTTGATGAAGTGAATCGGAATAGCGATCCTGAGCACTTCGGTGGCTGATACGCGCATGAAGTCCAGGTGCAGGATATGCTGCTTGTAGGGGTGGCGTTGCATATCGCGCACCACCACATCCTGGGTGCGACCGTCAGCGACCTTGATCTCCATGATGCTGGAGTAAAAGGATTCACTTTCGGCGTCATGGAGAATGTCCTTGTGGTTCAGGGACAGCGCCTGGGTATCCTTTTCACCGCCATAAAGTACCGCTGGAATTTTTCCTTCACGACGCAGGCGGCGGCTCGCACCTTTCCCCACATCTTCACGGATTTCCGCGGTTATCGTGAGTGATTCAGACATGATAAACCTCTGTTTTCAAGGGCCTCCGCAATAACTGCGGAAAATCCCTGTAGGCCAGTTACCTGGCTGGACACCAGCCCCGCGACCAGGGTGGCACAAAAAATCAAGCCGCGCATTATACCGCAGCCATGCGGCTTGTACAGCACGGACGGCATTGAAATTTACAAGTTCATGGCCTGCCTGAGCAAGGATTCCCAGACCACATCCGAACATCGGCCCGGTACAGGAGAAGTGCTCAGCTCACGCAGTGAATCGGTGGGTGGATTCCAGGTCCGCGACACGATCGAATGGCTGTCTTCGGCGCTGTCCAGCAATCTCGAAAACGCCTTGCCGGCGTCATCCAGCTGGCCTTCGAGGCACCACCACACCGCACGACGGAACTGCCATTGGGGTAATTCCTGAATTTTTTGCGGCACACGCGACAGGTAAGCCAGTGCGCGCTTCGAATCGAGTAGCGAGAGGGACAGGTCAACACCCAGCCCCAGCAGGTTGATTTCGCGCGGCAGGTGGTTGAGCCCTTCGGCCACTGCGGCGGTCGCACCGGGCAGCTGATCTTTTCCTGCCGCCACGTAAGCCAGGGTCAGGCTTCGATACAACTCCGGGGTTGGCCTGGGGCTGAGCTCGATTGCCTGGCGGAAATCCTCGGCGGCCGCCAGGTAACGCTGCAAACCTAATCTCGACTTGCCGCGCCAATACCACGTAGAGCGCTGGTTCGAGTCAATTTCAATCTGCTGGCTGAACGACTGGTTGGCGGTCTTGAAGTCATGCGTATCCAGGGCCAGCCGGCCTTCGTAGAAGTTCAACAAAGGATGCGATGGGCGTAGATCGCGCGCCTCCACCAGGTCAGATGCCGCAGCCTCGAATTCACCATGTCTGCGGTAAAGCTCGCCGCGCTTGAGCAATACGCCGACATTGGCCGGGTTTTCTTCAAGTTGACGGTCGGCCTGCTGAATCTGCGCGATGATATCCGGGTGCGCGAATGCCGTGGCCGTCCAGCCGGCCATTGAAACCAACAACAGTGCGCAGCGAAAATTACTCAACACTGAGTGAGAACGGGTGTTCGGACGAAATAACGTCAAACGTATAGACC